>JBNJEK010000346.1:0-4162 GCA_051745855.1 Armatimonadota bacterium | reverse complement strand
CGAACTGAGGATACCGCCGACGCCCCGGCTGATGAGCAGCCAGATGAGCCGGTGGAGGCTGACGCCGCGAGGGAAGCTGATGCCGAGAGCCCTGCGGAGGACGCGGCCGAGGATGAGGTCGAGGAGCCTGCAGAGGCAGCTGAGGAGCCAGCCGAATCTCCCCCCGCGGCATCTCCAGCGCGGACCACACGGAGCGCCAACGACGCGGAGACGACCGCGGCGGCCGCGCGACAGGAGGTCCGCGAGCGCCGGAGCGAGGCGATCTCGCAGTCGATCTCCCAGCTCAGCTCGGAAGACGCCGAAGAGATGTCCGACACGCGGAAGGCCGCGCTCGTCGGGCAGGTCGCACAGGGTGCGCGAGTTGAACTCGGGGCACTGCGCGAGGAGACTGCCCAGGCCCGTCTGACCCTCGAACGCGTGCAGCAGATGGCCAGGGACATTGCCCGCGACCGGCGTGTCGTCCCGCGAGAGGTGCGCACAGGGCAGATCCCGACCCTCGGCGCGTCCAACCGATGGGACGCGCTCCAGGAAACCAACGCGGAGTTGCAGGAACTGATCGACAGGGCGTTCACCGAGAGATTGCGGCTGCTTTCCGACATCCCGGAGGCGGAGGATGCGCTCGATCAAGTCGAGTCGCTGCGGACGACATCCGGCGACTCATTCGATCCGTCACTGCGCACAGTGCTTGAAGACGCCGAGGGCTATCTCAACGAGCGTCTCACGGCGATGCAGGATCTGCTCGACGTTTACAATGAGCAGGCCGCCATCGCCACCGACGCGTACGACGAGGGTTCGCAATACGCCCAGGAACTCAGTGCCGCGATGGTGGCGGCGCGCCAGCGCGGACTGCTCGCTCGCTCCGACGCGGGTATCTCCCTCGACACATTCCGCGCGATCGGCGCGGGAGTGTCCGAACTGGCGGACATCGGCGGCGCGATCGCCACCGCCTACCGGGAGGAGGGCCGCCCGCCTCAGACGATGCTCGCATACGTGCTGCGGCTCGTCGGATCGGCGCTTCTGCTCGCGGCGCTCGTGCTGCTGTGGACAAAGCTGCCCGGGTGGCTGACCTCGGTGTTCGATGAAACTGAGGGCGGGGAGCCGAAGCCCGACACCGACGGCGGAGAGGAACTCCACGATCTACGTCAGCGCCGCTATGTCGAACTTCTTACCCCTGTTGCCCGGGCGGCGATTCTCGCGGCCCTGGCTGCGATCACGTTGCGACTCTGGGGGCTGCCGGCCGAGTGGGTGACGGCCGCGCTGGCAGTGCTTGGCACATGGGCCGGGTACTTTGCGCTCGTCGCGGTGCTGCGCGAGCTTCTTGCACCGCGGCATGCCGACCTTCGCATCGTTCCCATCGGATCGCAGGCGGCGTCGGCTGTGTACCGCCTCCTCCGCGCGCTGGCTCTGTGGTCGGCGATCATCCTGCCGATCATCTGGGCGCTCTCAGTGCTGGAGTATCAGGCCGAGGACGTGCTGGTGCTTCTCTCCGTGCTGCACGTGGTGGGCCTGGCGATCATCGCAGGATGGCTCATCTACGCAGAGGGTGGTCCGAGGGAGTTCATTGACGGTGCCGAAGCGACCGCCGCCGATCCACTCCGGCGCGTTGCAGCCATCGCCGTCCCGATCATACTCGCGCTGGTCGCCGCAATTGCGATCCTCAAGGCCGTCGGCTACGTGAACCTCGGTGGCTACCTCGCGCGCATCCTCTACCTCGAACTGCCGCTGATCATCGTAGCGCTCGTGCTCGACTGGCAGATCCGCAAACGTTACGCCGGCGGAAGCGCCTGGCACACCCGACTGCGCGCGGGACTCTGGGCGGTGGTTGCAGTCGCGCAGATACCTGTGCTCGGCCTGCGGTGGCATCACTGGCTGGCAACCGTCGACTTCCTCAAGCGCCCGCTCTTCGTCGTGGCGGAGAACGAGGTGTCCGTCTTCTCCATCTTCCGAGCGATCATCGTGATCCTCATTGCCTGGATGATCGCCAGGTTCTCCCGGACGTGGCTTTCACGGTCGCAGCGGCTCCGGGAGCGCTTCAGCGAGGGCCTGCAGTACACACTCTCGAGCCTGACATTCTACATGATCCTCGTCATCGGCATCCTCTGGGCGATGCTCGTGGGCGGCTTCCCGCTCAACGCATTGACGGTGCTCGCGGGGATGGCCGGGATCGGCCTCGGCTTCGGCCTCCAGGACATGGTCAGCAATTTCGTGGCGGGGCTGATCCTTCTCATTGAGCGTCCGCTGGCGGTGGGCGACTACGTCGAGGTCGCGGGCACGTGGGGCCGGGTGACATCGATCAGCCTGCGCAGCACCGTCGTGCGCACGCAAAGTAACGTGCATATCCTCGTGCCGAACGCCGACATTATCAGCAGCCAGCTCACGAACCTGAGCCACCACGATCTCAGTTTGCGGATAGATGTGCCTATCGGCGTCTCCTACGATGCCGACATCGATCACGTCGCGGACGTGCTGGTCGAGGTCGCGAAGTCACATGAGGACATCAGCGACTTTCCTGAGCCGAAGGCACGGCTCAGCGACTTCGGCGACAGCTCGATCAATATGCTACTGATGGCGTGGGTGTCCGACCCGGAGGGGCACAGGCGCATCATGCTCGAACTGAACCTCGAGATCTGGCGAGCGCTCAAGCACGAGGGCATCGAGATCCCCTTCCCGCAGCACGACCTGCACCTTCGCGAGGATTCCGCGCCGCTGCGGGTCGAGACGGGGTCGGCGGAGCAGCAGGAGGCGCTCGACGAAGATCAGCCGCAGTAGCATAGACTCCGCGCGGTGCCCTAACACAAACGACCGCAGGCTCCGGTGCCTGCGGTCGTTCGCCGTCAGCGTTTCACTGGAAAACGCGCTTCATCTTCTCTTCACCAGTGCATCCACTGATCGCCACCGTCGGGCGAGGTCAGCACCGCGCGTCCCCAGCCACGCCCCGGACGACCTGAGCCTGCCGCCACCGGCCCGCGCTGGTCGTTGCGGTAGAACCACATGGTGGACCAGTACTCGTAGGAGAGAAAGGGATCGCCAGCCCGGTCCACCGTCAGCCGGTGGTAGTAAATGCCGTACTCCGAGAAGGGCGGGGCCACAAGCACCCGCGCTTCCGACCACTCCCCGTCCTTCGGCTTCCGCTGGTAGGCCAGCGCAGGCCAGAGGCCCCCGTCGAGATGCTCCTCGCCCGAGCGCCACAGGCGGAAGACCAGGTGCAGCGTGTCATCGGCGCCGCACACCAGGCCAACGTAGGTCTGCCGCAACGCCTCCTCGCTGGTGCGCGTCGCCTCCGTCCAGCCCGAGTACGCGTCATTCGGCTCCAGCGAGCGGAGGTACTGGAAGGGGCTGCCGTGCGTGCCGACCACCACGTGCAGGTAGCCCTCGCCGTCCATCGTGATGCTCGGCGTATTATGTCCATCGTTCGGCGGCGGCCCGAAGCTCATGAAGACGGGTTCGCCAAGCGTCCGCGTCTCCCGGTCGTACGTTGCAACATAGGCGGGCACTCCGGGGATCTCATCGCGGCTCACCTCAGGATCGGTCGCTTCGCCCCAGACTACGTGGACCTTCGAGCCCCGCGAGACGATCATCGACGGAATCCCTGAGTGCATCGAGCTTCCAAGCGCCGCGTCGGTCAGATGCACCGGCTCGTTGAACGCGATCTCGCCCTCCTCAGTCTCCTCAGCCACGAAAAGCTCGAGATCGTTCATACTCCGCCAGCGCAGTCGCCGATCGGTGTCCCTCGCAAGGCGCGTGATCCGCACCACCGGCGGCGGCCCCTCCGGCGTGTTGTGTCCCGAGAACTGCTCGATGTCCCATCCACGCGGCTCATCCTCCCGCCCGGGGATCACGTACGCCGTGAAGGTCTCTCCGCCATCGGTCGAGCGCAGCAGTGCCACCGTCGCCCCTGAACCGGCGACGAGATACACATTGTTGTCCGCGTCGAACGCGATCTTCGATCCGCGCACGCTCCAACCGCTCGGCTCGGCCTCCGGGACGGTCCGCAAGACCGCCTCCTGCAGATCCGTCAGCGCCCAGCTTCCATCATCAAGCTGTCGGTGCAATCTGCTGCCCGCGACCACGTACCCGCGGTTCTCCAGGTCGAAATACACCTGCTGATCGACCGGGTATTCGGGCAGGTAGCCGAACTGCCGGTTCTCATGCGCCCACGGCT
>JBNJEK010000345.1:0-4169 GCA_051745855.1 Armatimonadota bacterium | reverse complement strand
CGTGGCGCGCTGGCCGGCGGATGGCGCAGCGCCTCGCGCGTCGATCTCGGTGGAGCCGGGGGAGACTGGTGAACTCCTGCTGGAAGGCTGTGAGCCGGGTCCGGTGCAGGTGAGGCTGACCGGCGGGCAGAACGCCGCGGTGGTGTCCTGCAACGGCCCGATGGCGATCCCGGCAGCGCGCGAGGGGGGCGAGGGCGCGGCGCATTTCATCAGCCATGTGGGCACACTCTACTTCTTCGTGCCGGCCGACACCGATCGCTTCACGGTACATGTGCGCGGACAGGGGCATGAGGAGAATGCGAAGCTCACCGTCTTCGCTCCCGATGGCGCTGAGGCGGGTTCCGCGACCACCATCGGCAGCCAGGGCGCGGAGCTTCGCGTGGATGTGCCCGCCGAGCACGCGGGCGCGGTCTGGTCGATGACCGCCGGCAAGGCCGAGACGGGCATCTTCGAGGACTGCGTCATCGCTCTCGGCCGCGAGATCCCGCAATACCTGAGCCTGCGGCCCGACGGTGTGCTGGTGCCCTTCGTCACCGGCCTGCGTCAGCCCCCGCGCTACATCGGCGACGAGGCGGAGCCGACCGTGCGCTTCGCCCTGACGCGCCCGGTGGAGAGCGGAACGCTGACGGCGAGGCTTTCGGGAGCCGACACCATCTCCGTCGATGCGAGCGAGGGCGCGATCGAGGCGCCGGTTGCCGCAATGACCCGCGAGGTGACCATCGAACTGCAGTCGCCGGCGTTGCCGAATGTGAGCGCCATCACGCCTGTGGCCCTGCGCGGGTCGATGCTCTTCGTGGGCGGTTATCAGTCGCTGATCACCGCGGAAGCGATCGGGGAGCCGGAGATGGAGACCGGCGTGCGCGTCTCACAGGCGCTGCAGGACCCGCCCGCGGGCCTGCGAATCGAGGCATCGCTCCGGCGATCCCATCCCTCACAGGCTCCATCAGGCGTAACCGCGAAGGTCGTGCAGACCGAGCGGATCGCGGACTGGGACGGCGAACCGGTCGAACTGATGCCCGACGACCCGCCCGGCGACGGGGCCCCCGGCAACGGGGCCTATGAGTGGCAGATCGTGTTGCGTGACGAGCGCGATGCGCTGCTGGACTGGACGCGCACGAGCTTCCTGTGGTGGGATGGTGGATACTTCTCCGACCGCACCCCGGAGCCGCCGGAAGCTGCCCCCGCCGAAACTCGCGGCCGATGGATGAGCTTTGCGCCCGAGGGCGCCGACGCGATTCCCTACCGCTACCGCCCCTCACAGGAGGACATGGAGCGGCGGGTCCGCATGATGGCGACGCCGGGCGAGTTCGAGTCGGCGACCGTCGGCGTGCTCGCGCTGCAGGATACACGCGGGCTGCGGGTGCGGGTCGAGGACCTGCGCTCGCCATCCGGAGAGCGGATCCCGGCCGACGCGTGGGAGGTGCGCTGGGCGCGCTACTGGCCGCAGCGCACAAGCTGGAATTCCACGTCATTCGAGGTCATCCCCGAGATGCTGGAGCGACGCGACACGGTCGACCTCACGGCCCTGGAGCCCGCGCAGGCGTGGCTGACGGTGCGTGTCCCCGAGGATACGCCGCCGGGCCGCTACCTCGGCCACGCACGCATTGAGGACTCGGCCGGCAATTCGAGCGCACACCGGGTCATCCTGAGCGTGCAGCCCTTCAAGTTGATGGAGCCCGCCGAGTATCACTGGGGGCTTTACACCGACAGTCCGCGGTGGAAGACGATGTCTGAGGAACGAGTGCGCTCGGAGATGCGCGATTTCGTCGATCACGGGATCACCAGCGGGATGATGTACCCGCCCTACCACGCTCAGTTCAGCATGGAGGGCGACGAAGTGCGGGTCGATTCGCGGGAGTTCGAGACGTACATGCGCTGGGCGCTGCAGGAGGGGCTGCGGCCCCCGACCGTGATCTCGATGCAACTGCTCGCCGGCCGGGTCAAGCAACTGCTCCCCGACGCGGAAGTGCGCGGGCGCGAGTTCGAGCGCGTGTACAAGCAGATCGTGCGGCACTTCGTGGAGTTGGGGGAGCGCGAGGACTGGGGTGAGCTTGTGTGGCACGCGGTCGATGAGCCGAATCGCAAGTATGAGGAGCGCATCGCGGCCGCCTACGAGGAGCTGAGCTGGTTCAAGGACCTCGGCCTCTCCACCTTCACCACGGTCAATGATCCGCTGGTCGCCGAGGAGCGGCTGGATCCGGTGCTCGACGCGCGCTGCTACTACGCGATGTACGTCGGCAGTTCGGCCGCCGCGCAGGAGCAGATCGCCGCTGAGACGGCCGACAGCGGCGACCGCCTGTGGCTCTACGGGACGGGCTGTTACATCGGCATGGACGGGACCACGATGCCCAACCGCTTCCTCGCTGGATACATGCTGCGCAAGACAGAGGCCGAGGGCATCTGGTGCTGGACGCTGCAGCGCGCGAAGGGCGACATCTACAACGACTTCGACGGCGAGGGAATGCGCGAGTCGAAGGAGGCCTGCACCACGTATGTCTCCGAGGATGGCTCGGAGATGGTGCCGACGCTGCAGTGGGAGGGGCATCGCGAGGGTGTGGACGACTTCCGCTACGTCTACACGCTCGAGCGGCTTGCGGAGGAGAGTGGAGAGCGCGGTCAGGAGGCGCTGGCGAAGCTCGACGCGCTGCTGGCGGAGGTGCCGTGGGGGCTCCGCCCGGGCGACTTCTCGGCCGCCGACTCGGATCAGCTTCGCGCGGACATTGCGGACCTGATCCGCGAGTTGCAGGAGGAGTGAGCGTACACAAAAGGCGGCGCCCCCTGACTGGCGGGGGGCGCCGCATAAAATCGCAGACGAACGGGTGCTCAGTCCACCGGCGAGATGACCAGGACGCGCTCCTCGCCCTCGCCCTCGGAGTAGGTGTCAACGCGTGGGTCTTCCTTCAACGCAAGGTGCATCAGCCGCCGCTCGTACGCTTTGAGGTCCGGGACAACGATCTCGCGGCTGGCATCGATGGCCTCCTCGGCGAGCTTGACCGCCCGCTCCTCGATGACCTGCCGGTGGCGGGCACGGTAGTTCTCGGCATCGACGATCACGCGCGCGCCGTCCTCGACATCGCGATTCGCGCCGATGGCCACGATAAGCTGGATGGCATCGAGGGTCGCCCCATGGCGCCCTATCAGCAGGCCCATGTCATCGCCCTCGACATTCAACCGCACCTCGTCATCGGTGCACGCCTCGATGACGACCTCTCCGTCCACGCCCATCAGATCGACCATCTCCTGAAGCAGATCGCGTCCGGCTTTCGCGAGATCCGCGTGCGGTACGTCGCGGCGATCCTCATCGCTGCGCATATCTTCTATCGGCTCCTCGTCAGTCTCATCAGTTGTCGGCGGCGTCCCGGTCGCGTCAGTGCGCGTCGCTCGCACTCGGAACTGCTCACCGCGGAGGCGGCCGAAGAACGGACCCGGCTGCTCCACAACTTCATACTGGACCTCATCGACCGATGCATCGAGCTGCCGCAGAGCATCCTGCAGGGCCGATTCGACGCTCCTGCCCGAGCCCTCAGCGGAATCCATCGTTCAGTTCGACCTCCCCCCGCCCGGTCGGTCAGCTACGCTTTCGGAATCTACCCTTTCCCTGCTTCTTCTTCTTTTCCTTCTCCGCCCGGCGCTTCTCGGCGTAGGTCTGCCGGGGTTCAGTGGCTTCATCGTCTTCGTCACCGCCCATGCCCTTTGCCGCGTTGAGCATGGATGACACGAAGCCGCTGGACTTCTTGCTGTCGTCCGCCTCGGCGAGGACCTTCTCCGGGTCGCCGCGCATCAGCAGGCCCATCTCGCCGAAGTAGATCAGGTTGCTGCCGAGCCAGTAGAGCAGAAATGCCGCCGGGAAGCTCTGGAAGAAGAAGAAGAACATCAGGGGCATCAGGTACGTCATCATCTTCTGCTGCTGCGCCTGCTGAGGATCGGCGGTAGGCTGGGCCTGCGCCGCCATCTTCTGAAAGCCGATCATGCTCAGCGTGTAGAGGACGAGCAGAAGCATGTTCGGGTCGGCCAGGTTCGACACCCAGAGGAACGAGATTCCCTCAAACTCAACGATGTAGTTGCGGATGCCGTGGTAGAGGAAGATCAGGATGGGCATCTGCACGAGCATCGGCAGACAGCCGCCGAGCGGGTTGCAGTTATTCTCCTGGCAGAGCGCCCAGAATTCC
>JBNJEK010000344.1:0-4177 GCA_051745855.1 Armatimonadota bacterium | reverse complement strand
AGTCTGCATCAAGAGTCAGGATAGTGAGAACCAAGCCGACTTCGCGCAGCGAAGTCCGGGAGGGGGGAAGAGATGCGTCATTTGCGTCTCCGGGGGGGAGGTCGACCAACGACGCACGGTGGCGTCGGTGAAGGTGGACGCGTCGTACTCGGCCTGCGACGCTGAGCCGCTCAACGACGGCATCGCTTACCCCGCCGAGGATGCGCGTTGGCCGGAGAAGGCGTGGGCTTCCGCGGAATCCGATGGACCGCACTGGATTGAGCTTTGCCTTCGAGGAACCGCGCGCCATCGATGCGGTGGGCATCTGCTGGAGCCCTGACGGCCGCATTCCACGCACATCAGGGGAAGTCGCTCCCTACTCCCCCGCGCCGAAGTTCTCCGCCACCTCATCGGGGGCCAGCGCGCGGTCGTAGATGGCCACGAGGCGGATCGCGCCCAGCCACGTCCGGTCTCGGGTGAGTTCATTCGCAAGGCCCAGACGATACTGGTCACTCCACGCCGAAAGTTCGCCCGGCACCTCACGCGTAGCCACCTGCCCACCGTTGAGGTAAAGCCTCGCCGTCCCGTCCGCCGCGCGCGTATACACGACGTGCGCAAGATCCGTCGTCAGAGCGCCCTCGGGCGACTCTAACATCGGCATCCCGTTTGCGTCCGTCTCCGTGGTCCTGAAGCGCACCACGTAGCGATCCCCCTCCTGCCCGAGAGTGAAGTTGCGCTCGCCGGGGTCCTTCGAGAGCGTCACGATGCGCGCGGGGCCTCCCTGCTCGAGATTCGCAGGCTGCACCCACGCCTCGATCGTCACCTCGCCGCTTTGCATGATGGCGCGTGAAAGCTCAGTCGCCGGGCGCTGCGACGCGATGAGCGAACTCTGGCCCACGACCAACTCGCCATCCAGCGCATCCGCGCCGCTGCCATCCTCGATAGCCAGTGGCAGCGGCTCAGCCACGTCGCTACCATCGGCGATCAACCCATCCTCCAGTGCATCAAATGTGTAGAGCGACACAAGCCCGTCTGCCACGCGCGGCGGTTCAGCGGTCCACGTGAAGGCGGCGGTGGTGCCCGGCGCCACCACGTTCGGCGGCTCCCACAGGTCCGCCACGCCGCTGACGCTGAGTGTATACTCCCGCTCGGTCATCGGCGTCGTGGTGAGCGTCACCACCGTCCCACCGCCGGATAGCTCCGCTCCCTGAACCATCACGTCCGGCTGAACCGAGTAGCTTTCGTCGCGCTCGGCACCTGTGGGGGCCACCGGCTCAGTGAAGCGCACTCGCACCTGCGACGGATCGCCTCCTGCGGAGACGGCTGCGATTCGCGGCGCAGTGGTGTCGGGCCGCGCGCTCTGCAATACAAGCACCCAGTCCGGGTCCTCGTTGCCGGTCGGCGGCGTGAACGTGGGCGCGGCATCCTGCTCGAATTCACCGATCTTCTCGCGCGCCCCCGTGCGCGGGTTCAGCCACTCCGCGCGTACGCCCTCACCGCCGATGCGGCGCAGGTCCACAGCGGTGGCGGTGTACTCGGGGAAGTACGCGACTGCGAGATCACCCGAGGCCGTGATCGCGACCGGTATGCGGTGGCCGTCGTCGGTGTTGCCGGGGATCATCTCAGGGGCGGGCCCCAGGCGCGTCCAGTCGATGCCCTCAACGAACTCCCGCAGATGGCCCATGTGTCGAGCGCCGGGCAGATCCTTCGCGGTCCGCCACCCGATCACCGGCTTCCACCGAGTCTGCTCGCCAGGTGTCGCGAACTGGAAGACGCCGTTGGCGCCGTAGGTATGCCCGCAGGCGCCGGACAGCACCGCCGTCCACGCGGCTTTGCGCACCTCGTGGTCATCGATGCGGGGCCCTGAATCCCGGAGTCCGTGGGTGATGTTCTCGTAGCGCGGTTCGCCCACCAGCACAGGCTTGGTCGGGGAGAGTGCGTAGTCTGCCAGTACCCGGCGGTGGTCGGGATAGCCGATCGAGTGCGCGGTCTGGATCATGTTCAGTTCGAGCCACTCGTCCTCGTGGAAGAACTCCGCCGAAGAATGCCCGCCACCGCGCGGGTGGTAGGTCATCAGGTGGGGAAGTTCCTCGGCCTCGCCGATGCCGGCGGCGATCTGCCGGAAGACGTCCTCATGCCCGTCCGGCAGGCGGTCGCCGCCGAGCACCCAGACGATGTTCGGATACCCGCCCAGACGCAGGCCCAGCCAGTTGCCGTAGTCGTACGCGTTCTCGGCGTTGACCGTCTCGTTGACGGTGACGTAGTCACCCCACGCGGGCAGCAGCGCCATGACGATCCTGCGCTCGGCCGCCATCTGCACGATCCGCGCCACGCGGTCGAAGTAGGCCGGGTTCGGCGTTGCGGGGTTTCCATCCAGCCACGGCGCCTCGCCGTTCTCATCGACGGATTTGGAGGGCCAGACCAGAACCGCCTGCACGACATTGAAGCCCTTCGCCGCACGGTCGTCGAGGTACTCGGCGGTCTCCGCTTCGGTGAGGCCACCGAACACCCCCCACGCGGTGTCGCCCATCCAGAAGAACGGCTTACCTTCGGCATCGACGAGGTAGCGGCCGCTGTCATGTACGCGCAGCAGGAGACGCTGTGCCTGTGCGGCCGCAGGGATCGCCTGGAGATACAAACTCAAGACGCACACAACAATGACGACACCGCATCTGGCGAGAGCCATTAAACTCACCTCACACGGCACGCTGAAGCACATTTGCATCTAAGAACAAACGGTGCGGTCGGCAGTTCCCCTGCGCCCACGCGCTAAGAGCCCGCCGAAGGATGCTCTACCCGATCGCCTGCGTCGTCCTCAGCAGTTCGTGCCCCGGCTGCGAGTGCGCCCCGCAGTTGCACACGTAGCAATCCGGGTGCTGATCGTGGCGGTCGAAGTCCTCAGCCAAATGCTCCCACGTGTCCCGCAACTCGCGACAGAGCGCGTAGGGGGTCTCGGGGCTGACTCGCTCAAGCTCGTCGATGACGAAACGGTAGATCTTCCGCCGAAAATCAACCGGGATCTCTTCACCCGACTGCACATCGCCCCGCTCGTCGGTCCGCATCATCTCGACGAACTGCGGATCGAGGATGTCGAGGTCGAAGTCGCTGCGAAGCTGATCGTAGTCGACGTAGCGGAGGGTCTCGAAGGTGATGACGTCCGGGTTGCAGGCCTCGAAGAGCAGTTCGATCATCTCGCGGATCTCCTCCCGCCAGTTGCGCACCGGCACGATCGGTGAGAAGCGATGGCGCACGTGGTAGCCCGCCTCCTCGCACTTGCGCGACGCCTCAATCCGCTCCTCCATCGGCGCCGAGCGCCACTCGATCTCCCGGCTTTGTGTCCGCCCGGCCAGGCTCCAGCAGCAGACGGTGTGCCCGCGGTGCTCGTAATCCAGCAGAAAGTCCACGCTCGAACTCTTGCCGACATAAAGCTCGAGGAACTGGTCCTCGCGGCTGGCGAAGAAGTCGATCATGATCTTCGAACCGCCGTACTCCGGCTCGAAGGCCACGATGTCGGTGCCGTTGTCGTACTGGAAGAGCCCCTGGTTCGGTGCATGCTCCGCGATCAACCCCGGCAGGCTCTCCACGAACTCCTCGAGGTTCATCATCAGGTTGACGTAGTGCCCGAGGCTGCAGTATGAGCAGCGGTAGTGACAGCCCCACACAGTGTGAATCTGCCACGCCGGCGTGCAGACCCAGCCCTTTTCCGCGCGATGCTCGGGCGAGCCGCTGCGCCGCCAGTGAAAGCCGTCGTATCCGCCCAGCGGCCACGTCCCCCGTGTCAGACAGGGGTTCGCCTCGATGCGAGCGGCGCGCTCCTCTTCACTCTCGCCGACGTGCTCGCGGTTGAGGACCACCACGGGCTCAATCTCCATGTGCATGCTGTGACGGCCGGTGCCGACGATCTCCGGATCCGTCATGATCTCGCACAGTCGCGTCTCATCGACGTGTTCGACGATGTCGGGATCGAGCAGGGGAATCATCCGCTCCACGCGGGCCGCCGCCCGCGGGTCATTCATGACACCTTCAACGATCAGCACGCGTTCGGCCTTCAGTGGCTCCATGCCGCTGAGTCATCTCCCAGTCAGTTCATACTGCTGCGTCAGTCCAGCTTCCACGGTTTGCGGATGCGGAAGCGGTTCTCGAATGTGTTCTCGATGGCGTCCCGCTCCTCGAGATGGATCATACACGCCCGCATGCA
>JBNJEK010000343.1:0-4188 GCA_051745855.1 Armatimonadota bacterium | reverse complement strand
GCGCCGGTGGTCATCGGAGCCGCCGAGCGGCGAACGGCGCGTCTGACCTCCGATGGCGAGGGCGGCTTCGCCATCAGCATCAACGGCGCGGCGCATCTGCGGCTGGAGGGGCTGTGGCTCAAGCCTGACCCGATGTCCGGCCGGTGGCTTGAGGCGACCGACACAACGCACCTTACCATCGACGACTGCCTGATGGAGGACGCGACGTCGGGCCTGCCCCTGCGAATCACGCGCTGCGAGCAGGTCCGCATCACCGACAGCGTCATCCGCGAGCATATCGGCGGGAACATGGCGCGGATCGCCGAGAGCAGCCACGTGCTCATCGAGGGCTGCTCGATCAGCCGCACGGGGCACTGCCCGCTGCAGTTCTATCCGGACGGCTCCAACAGCTATTTCGTGCTCCGCGGGAACGTCTTTCATTCCGCGTGGGGGCGCAACTTCGCCCTGCGCGAGGTCAACCATATGCTCTTTGAGGACAACATCGTCACCAACGCCTACAACGGCGGTCGTTCGGCAAGCTCCTATGCCAAGTACTGGCCGACCCCGGGCATCTTCCGCCACAATCGCGTCTTCCGCAATCACGGCGGTCCGCTGAATGTCAGCATCGCACGGCATGCCCGCTACTATCACAATGTCTTCGACGATAACGCCCACAACGGCTACCTGATCAGGGGCACCTCCGAGAATCTGCAGGATGTGATCTTCGCGAACAACATCTTCTCCCGCAATGACTCTCGGGGCGACTGGACGCAGTTGCGGGTGCCCCGCGAGGTCGAGACCCTCGCGATAGTTCGCAACGCGATCGCGGGCGGCGAGGCGGGCGAAGAGGGTACCATCGCGTACGTTGACGGACACATCGGCGTGGATGAGGCGAACGCGGTCGATGCATTCGAGGGGAACCTCGAAACACAGCCGGAGTTCGTGAACCCGGCGATATACGACCACGCCCTCCAGGCCGGCAGCCCGCTGCGCGACGCCGCACTGCCGCTCACGGTCACCATCGCCGCGGGCGAGGGGAACCTGCTGCCGGTGGCCGACCCGTGGGCCTTCTACGATGGCTACGGCATTGACGGCGAGCAGGGCGATCTGATCGCTGTCGGCAGCCCCGACCAGCAGGCGCGCGTGGTTGAGGTCGATCACGACGCCGGGGCGCTGGTGCTCGACCGCGCGGTGACGTGGGATGCGGGCGCCCCGGTGAGTCTGCCGTGGTCGGGCGAGGCGCCGGACATCGGCGCGTATGAGCACGGGTCCGACGGCCGCGCGAGCGTGCAGGTGGTGGTGGAGCCGTTCGACGCGAGGCCCGGTGAGGAGGTCACGGTGCGCGCCGTCCTCCATGGCGCAATTGAGCCGGCGCAGATACGCTGGCAACTCGGCGACGGGACCATCGCTGAGGGCGCGGAGGTCGCGCACAGCTACGACGAGGAGTACGACTACCCGATCCGCGCGCGTGTGACCGACCAGGAGGGACGCGCGCACATCGGCGTCGGCTACGTGGTGGTGGCGGAGCCGCGCGATCCGTCGCAGCCGATGGTGCACACGACGTGGGAGCCTGATGACGAGACCGCGTGGTGGCTGTGGAAGAGCTACCGCCCGTTCCCGGCAGCCTACCGGGACGTGGTGGACGAGGAGACAGGCCGGGCGTGGCGGCATGTCTATGCGCCCGAGGATGGCGGCCGGTTGCCGACACAGATCCATCCGCGCGACTGGGACCTTGAGAAGTGGCCGCGGGTGTTCATCCGCTATCGCGTGGGCGAGGGCACACCGATCGCGCTGACGATCCGGGCATTCACCGGCGCGACCTGCGTGGTGGCCGCGAGCCCGGCCGCGGACGTCGGTGATGACCTTCGCATTGCGGACCACGTCCTGCAGGATGATGGGCAGTGGCATGAACTGGAGTTCGACGCCCGGATCATCCGCGAGATCGATCCGGATGTGACCGTCCTCGAGGGCATGCGCTTTGGCGCGGCGCCGCGCGAGAAAGTAAGCGAGGGCGACTGGTATGACCTCGATGAGGTCATCATCGGCCCCTGAGGCGCCCTCCGCCCGCGCCTGCTGGGCGCTGTCCACCAGCAACGAACGCGACCGAAGAGGAGTCTGACTCGGTATGTCGCGACACAATTTAGTCGGAGTCCTGCTCGTACTGTCGCTGCTCATCTCGCTGCCGATGGTGTGTGCACAGGAGGATGGAGGCGCGCCCGAGGTCGTCATCGATGAGGATTTCGAGGACGGCATGGAAAACTGGTGGGTCGAGGGCGGCGAGCAGGTCTGGGTTGAGGACGGGCGGATGCACGTGAAGGCAGACCCGCCTGAGGACGGCGCCGGCCTCCCGGTGGTGACGGTCTGGTGCAGAACGCCGGTGCAGGGCAACGTGCGCATCGAGTTCGATGCCCATGTGATCAACTCGCGCACCAACGTCCCTCACATCAACACGCTCCTGTGCGCCGATCCGGAGGGCACGCCGCTTTTCGAGACGCGCGATGAGCGCGCCGATGCTGCGCTGCCGAAGTACCAGGCGCTGGCCGGACTCACCTTCACGTACTACCACCGCGATGACGATGCCCCGCCGATTCCGCATGAAGGGCAGACAGCAAGAATGTTCATCCGCCAGGGCCCCGATCCGCTGCTGCTTGGCGCGACGCACAACTACCACTGTCAGCCCGGACACACCTACCGCGTGGAGATCATCAAGCGCGATGATTTTGTCGAGTATCACGTGGACGGCAATTACCTGCTGGGCGTGCATGTCCCCGAGCCGATCGATGAGGGCCTGCTTGGTGTGCGCACATTTCGTTCCCACGTGTGGTGGGACAACCTGAAGGTGACGGCGCTCGATTGACGCGCGCCGGCGGTGCAGGCTGAATGCCGCCGATCAGGCAGGAGGTATCTTCGATGATGACACGCGTTGCTTTCGTGGTGGTGGCATTGATGATGATGGGTTCGATGGCACACGGAGGGCAGTACTTCCTCTCACCGAACGGCGATGACGGTGCTGCCGGCACGCGCGCGGCGCCGTGGCAGACGCTTGAGAAGGCCTCGGAGGCCGCACAGGCCGGTGACACGGTAACGCTGCTTGCCGGCAGGTACCCGGGCACTTTGCAGCCCGCTGAAAGCGGCACCGCCGAGGCGCCGATCGTCTTCCGCGCGGACGAGCGGCTTCGGTCAACCCTGACAGGTTTCGACGGTGACGGCGGGGCGGCGGTGATCCTTGACGGCATCTCGCATGTGCGCCTCGAAGGGCTGCACGTGGTGCCGGAGACGCCGAGGACCGGCTGGATATTCATGCGGGATTGCTCGCATATCGCCGTGGAGGACTGCCGCATGGAGGACAGCACCGGGCCCACGCCGCTGCGGATCGACAGGTGCGACCACGTCTGGTTGCGCAACAACGTGATACATCGGCATGCCGGCGGCAACATGATCGTCAACAACAACAACACCCGCATGGTCTTTGAAGGCAATGCGATCAGCCGGACCGGGCACTGCCCCTTTCAGTTGACCGGCAATCGCTATGTGGTGGTGCGGGGGAACGTCATCCACGCGGCGTGGGGGAGGCCATTTGCCGACCGCTCAACCGAGGACATGCTCTTCGAGCATAACATCGTCACCCACGCCTACAACAGCGGCCGCTCAGCCAGTTCGAACGCCAAGTTCGTCACCACGCGCAGCCTCTTCCGCTTCAACCGCGTGTTCCGAAACATCGGCGGCCCGATCAACCTCTACCCGTTCAACCCGGGAGGAAATTCTGAGCAGCCAAATCCGCTGCTACACATTCGTCTCTATCACAATGTCTTCGATGACAACGCGCAGTATGGCATCGGGTTTGCCGGAAGCTCGCATGACCAAACCGAGGACGTGGTCTTCGCCAACAACATCTTCAGCCGCAACGATCCGCATGGATCGCAGCGGCAGATCAACCTGCGCGGCGGCACAGTCGAGCAGGCGCGATTGGTGCGCAACGTCTTCGCCGGAATGCAGCCAGGGCTGCCGGTGGTGCATGACTACGGTGGCGCGTTCTCGGTCGAGGAGCTTCAGACCGAGGCCTTTCAGACCGAGCACGGGGCGCGCTACGAGGAGAACCTTGACGTCGATCCGGGCTTCGTCGATGCGGGCATATACAATCACGCGCTGGCGACTGACAGCCCCCTGCGCGACGCGGGCGCCCCGCTGACGCATGCGACCGCTGCTGGA
>JBNJEK010000342.1:0-4188 GCA_051745855.1 Armatimonadota bacterium | reverse complement strand
ACTAGTGCTAGATCTAGCAAACGGTCAAATTGATAATACTACTACCCCCATCTACCACGCATAATGAGCGATCGCCACAATCCCGCCTGCCGCCACGCGCGACCGCAGGCTCGGGCAAAGACAATGCCTCCCGGCAAGCAGGAGGCGATGAGTCATGGCGCACGGGCCGGCGTTTGCGCGCACAATCGCAAAGGCGCAGGTCATTCTCCGCGTTGCTCGAGGACCGCCTCCGGATCGCCCGGCAGCCACATGCTGAATACCGAGCCCTCCCCCACCTCGCTGGACTCGAGCCAGACCTTCCCGCCATGCGCCTGGGCAAGATGCTGCACGAGGTAGAGACCGATACCCGTGCCGCCGATGGATTTGTGATCGACGTCGTCATCCACCTGGTGGAAGCGCTGGAAGATGTGCTCACGGTGCCGCTCGGGAATGCCAAGGCCCTCGTCCGTCACGTCGATGCGGACGCCGTCGTCCGCTTCCCTCGCTACGATCTCGACCTTGCCACCGTTGGGCGAGTACTTCACGGCGTTGCCGACAAGATTGTCGAGTATCTGCGTGAGCTTATCGGCATCGGCGCGCACCGTGAGATCATCCGGAACGTCCGCGCTGATATCATGCTTCTTCGTGTAGGGCTGGTGGTTCGAGGCGATGCGAGTGAGCAGCCGCTGCAGGTCCACGTCGGAAAGCTGCAGGTCCAGTCCGCGCCCGGACTCGATCTTCGAGACATTCAGCAGGTCCGAGATCAGCCGGGTCAGGCGATCACATTCTTCGTTGATGATGATAAGAAACTCCCGCCGCGTCTCATCATCGTACATCCCCTCATCGTCTTCGAGGAGCGTGGAGATGAAGCCCTTGATCGACGTGAGAGGTGTGCGCAATTCGTGGGAGACTGTTGAGACAAACGCGGTCTTCATACGCTCCACGCGTCGGATCTCGGTGATGTCGTTGAAGATCGCTACGACGCTCTCGATCTCGCTGGTATCTTCCCGCGTCATGAGGGTCGTCTGCGCCTGGTAGACCCTGCCCTCGTCATCGCCGGTCGTGATCTCGACCGTGCGCTCCTCACCGCTCTCGAGAGTGGATTGGAGCAGTTCGAGGACCTCACCGTCCGGGACCACCTCGTCCACCTTCGTGCCGCTGTAGTCGCGGGGAGCCACAGCCAGCATCTCGGATGCCGCCGCGTTCAGCAGGCGCACGATGCCGTGGTTGTTCACCACGATGACGCCCACGTTGATCGACTCGAACGCCTCCTGCAGCTCCTCCTTCTCCTCGGTGAGCTGGATGTAAAGCTGGGCGTTCGAGATGACGGCCGCGGCCTGCTCGGCAAGCATCTCCAGCAGCCGCATGTCGTCAGTGCCGAAATCCTCGTCGAAGCGCTTGTTGAAGACGTGCATCACGCCGATGACGCGTTCATCGACCAGACGCTCCTCTTCATCGCGCTGCTTGATGATCAGCGGGACGGTGATGCCGTTGCGGATGGCCAGCAGTGACACGAAGTCTTTCGCGGTTCGTGGGTCGTTCAGCGCGTCGTTGTAGACAACCGACTCGCGGTTCTGGAAGACCCAGCCGCTGATACCGTCTTCGATGCCGATATTGAGCTGGTCCACCTGTTCGGCTGTCACGCCGAGTGCAGGAGGCAGGGGGCTGAGCGTATTTGTCTCCGGCTGGTGAATAAGCAGCAGCACCTTCTCCGCCTGGATGATCATGGCGACTTTCTTCACCAGGCGGCCGAGGGTGTTGCGAAGCTCGGGACGCGTGACGACGACCGATGGCACCTCGGCCATCGTGGAGGCAGTCTCGAGTTCATCCTCGAGGCCGCTTATCCGACGCCGCATCTCCTCGACGACCTGCCGATAGTGCTCCAGCTCGCGCCTCAGTCTCTTCGGGGAGTCCGGTGGTTCATTCTGATCCGGCACGGTATTACTCACCCAATTCTCTCCCCGCACCCGTGCGACAGAGAGTGTGAGAGTGCGTCCCCAGTCGATCGCAGTGTATTATGATAGCGATTCGGATCCCTTTTCTGGTTCCCGGGGGGTGCAGTAAGAAGTGGTTGCGATGCTGCGGTTGTTGCACGCCCGGTCCCGCCCCGGCGTTGTCTGGCAATCCAGCCAACTCCTCCGGCGCGTCAAGTCGGCCTGCCCCTTCGTCTGCACCAGAGAACCGGCCCGTCCGGTGCTTCTCTACCCACGAGCGCACATCGGGCGCAATTATAGGCCAAGGACAGGGGCAAGTCAAGCCAGACCGCCCCCGGCATTCGACGCGTTCGAGACTGCCCATCTACCCTGTCACACGGCCTCAGGCCCGCAACAGCGCGGCTATGCCCGCTGCTCCGCCGAGGCAGGCCGCCCACGGAATCAGCAGCTCCGAGGACGGCGCCTGCGTGCTCCACACGATCACCAGTCCGGCCAGCCAGACTGCACTCACCGTCGCCAGCGTCGCATCGGCCATCCGCGGACGCCAGCCGTCCTCCGCCAGAGCCGCGCGCCACAGGCTCAGTCCGATCAGCGCACCGACGATGATCCCCGCGAGCGCACCCTCATACGGCGTCCCGACCTGCGGGAGGAGCGCCGCCTGCGCCCGCTGCCCCACCAGCGAGCCGATGCTGGCAAGCGGATAGACGAGCACCAGCCGCACCGCGCCCGCAAAGAACCGCCCGGCCAGGCAGCCCGGGCGGCTCTCGGCGCCGTCATTGATCGCTGGCATACCCGGCTACCGCTTCACGGCTTCGGGCTTCCCGCTTTCGGCGGACGCCCACGCGGCCTCCGAAAGCTGGATGACTTTCAGCGCATCCTCCGGTGTGGACTGGATCTCTTCCTCGCCTCGGATGGCCTTGATGAAGTTCTCATCCGGCGGCCACGTGCGACCGAGGTCGGCGCCGGTGACGACCTTCTTCTCCTTCTCGTCCTCCCACTCCCAGACAGCGCCATCGCGTATCGCAAGCATGCCGTCCTCAAGCCAGATTGTCGTCTCCTCGAACATCCCCGGCCATGACTGGTAGCCGACGATCGAGAACGTGGAGGTCGCGCCATCCTCGTACTTCACGTCGATCGCGCTGATAATGTCGACTTCCGAGCCCATCCTGTCCTGGTACGCGAAGACCTCCATCGGCTGCAGGTCGCTCATCCAGAGCACAATGTCGATCAGGTGCGAGCCCGAGTCATTGAGCTGGCCGCCGCCCGACCACTTCATCTTCGAGCGCCATGTTTCGCCCTTCACCTGCCGCTGGAACCAGTTCTGACTCTGCAGGGCGTTGATGAAGACCACGTCGCCCATTTCACCGGAGACGATCTTCTCGCGGCAGTAGCGGAATGCGGCGGTCGTGTGGCGCTGGTACGACACGCACATGACCTTTCCGGACTTCTTCCACGTCTCAATAACCCGCTTCGCGTGCGTTGTGTTACAAACCATCGGCTTCTCGCAGAGGATGTGAAGGTCGGCCAGGAAGCAGTCCATGATCTGATCATAATGGAGCGTGTGCGGGGTGGAGATCATCACAGCGTCCATCTCCACCTCCTCGAGCATCTTTTTGTGGTCGGCGAAGGTCGGGAGCTTCTTCGCTCCCTCGATCTGTTCAAAGGCGGCCTCGATGGCGTCCTCACTTGGGTCGGTGATCCCCACCAGCTCGACACCCTTGATCGCGCTGAGCCGCCGCATGTGGCTGCGGGCGTTGCCGCCTGAGCCGATGGCTCCGATCCGAATCGTATCTGACATCGTCCACCTGTCCTTTCGTCCAATCAGCATGGTCTGCAACTCGTACCATCATCGCAGATCGAATGTATTCCCCGCCGCCTATTCCGCGCACCTCACTTCATACCTCCCACGAATCCACAGACGACGCCTCCGAATCCCAGTCACCGGGTGTATGCGTGACCAGCGATGAGGCGGCACAGTGCAGCGGCAAATCGGCAGCGCAAGTTCGTGTGGGCCATCTCGGTCCCCGTCAGCATATTGTGAGGTCGCTGTGAGCACCTGTGAGGCCGCGTGCTGTAAGCTGTAGCTTGCCTGAGAAGATCAGGATTGTCTTAACGGAATGTCTCGGAACTGCCATATCTGAGCCATTGCGTGGCGAATTCGTCGACTGGACAGGATCCGCAGCAGGCGATTCACTCTGCGGGCCCGGTCTTCCGGGCTTTCTGTCCACGTCAGCGAATGGAGTACGATCAGGTCCCGGGCAGGGCAGACAGGACG
>JBNJEK010000341.1:0-4196 GCA_051745855.1 Armatimonadota bacterium | reverse complement strand
TCGATGTCTGGGAGCGCCCGCAATGTGCTGAGGCCGAGCATTCTCCCCAGCGGCGAGCAATCGGGCGGGTGGTCGAAGTCCTTGTACGTGATCTCGGTGATGTCACCGCCGGCGCCCTGCACGAAGAGCGCCATCGCGTCGCCGCCGAGACAGTCCTCGATGACCTCCGAAGCGAAGCCGGAGTAGTTGGCCGTGACGGCACCGCCGGGCACACCTACCAGCGGATGGCAGGCATAGTTGTAAAGGACCGCCAGCGGCGATCCATCGGCGCGGTCCACGCGCAGGATCCCGATCTCCGGGTCGATGGGGCCGAGGCCCGCGACCTCGTCATCGGGCGGGCACGGGTTGGCCTGGCGGATCGTCCATCCGCGCCCGTCGGTGGTGCGGAGGGTGCGATTGATGATCCAGCGGTCCTCGTGTCCGGAGCCTGCGCCGACCGTGACCTCGACCATGTCTTCGGCGGCGCGGCGGACGGCGTCGAAGGTCCGCTTGACCTGCTCGTCGTGCTCCACCAGCAGCGGCCCGGGCGGGTGGGTGTGCGAGGCGTTGACCAGCACATTGCCGCCGGGGATGCCGGTCCCTCTCTCGATGCGCGCGCGCAGTTCGGGCAGGAACTCGTCGCTGATATCCGCGATCCCACCGATTGCCACCGCGTCCATCGCGACGATTGCGATCTGCGTCTGTCCGTCGTCGAGCACAAGCGCCTTCGAGTAGAGCGGATCGTTGATGTTCGCATCCGGGTCTTCGGTGGTGATGTTGCTTTTTGCCACGCCTGCGCGTAATGTACTCAAGAGTCGCTCGCCTCCCGGGGTCTCGCGATCAGAATCAGGGAATCATCTGTGAACCATGCGACGTCTGACCTACGAGCAAAGAGCAACATGAAGCATTATTCGGAGCATGTGATGTTGAGAATCATCGGAGCTTTCTTTCCATCCGCGGTGGGGATTTCCCTCCTGTGCTGCTCGATCGTGTTTGCGCAGCCAGCGAGGGGAGACTACGACTGGGTGACCGTGGCGGTCGAGGCGCCGGGCGTCGAGCAGCGGACATTCGAGAGCGCCGTGGTGGGCTGCGCGGTGAGCTACCACGTGTACCTGCCGGCGGAGTATGAAGCCCATCCGGAACGGGGCTTCCCGGTGCTTTACTGGTTGCACGGCGGGGGTGGGTTCAGCGCGCGCGCAATCCGCACGATCTCCGCGCACTTCGGCGACGCGATGCGGGCGGGGCAGATCCCGCCGATGATCGTGGTCTTCCCGCAGGCCCCCGCGGGCAGTCTGTGGGCGAACGCCAGCGACGGGAGCATGTCGATGGAAACGATGATCATCGACGAACTGCTGCCGCACATCGACGGGACACTGCGCACGATTGCCTCGCGCGAGGGGCGAATCGTAGAGGGCTGGAGCATGGGCGGCTACGGAGCGGCGCGCTTCGGGCTCAAGCGCTACGACCTGTTCTGCGCGGCGTCCTCGTTCGCAGGCGGCCCGTTGCAGGAGGAGTTCACGTTCGCGCCGCGTGTGAATGAGCGCCGGCGCCTCTGGGTGCTGGACACGGTCTGCGGCGGCGACCACGAGTACTTCCGCGAACTCAGTCCGTGGCGACTCGCCGAGCAGAACGCGGAGGCGGTGCGCGAGAGCCTGCTCTTCCGCGTGGTCATCGGGCAGCAGGACGAAATGATCGAGGTGGCGCATCAGTTCCATGCGCACCTCGAGGAGGTCGGTATCCCGCACGAGTTCACTGTGGTTCCGGGCGCTGGGCACGAACCGATGCGGGTGCTGAGCGCGCTGGGAGAGGACGGGTGGGCGTTCTATCGGGAGGCGCTGGCGGGTGTCATCCCAGCCGACTGAACGGCGTCGGGCGTGGGCACGCCCGACCTCCGGACGTCAAAGGCGGTGGCGCCCGGACAGCGAGTGTCCGGGCCACGGGCAATATTACGCCAGCCGACTGAGATCGTAGTCGCGCGCGGTCTCGTAGAACGCGAGGAGGTTCTCCAGCGGTGTGTCAGGCTGGACGGCGTTGGAGGGCGCGAGAATCAGGCCGCCGTTGTACGCGCAGCCCTCAATCAACTCGATGACGTGCGCGCGGACGTCATCGACAGTGCCGAAGGGCAGCACCTGCTGGATGGAGCCGCAACCGTCCATCGTGATCTGATCGCCCCACCGGCGTTTGACCTCGAGCGGGTCCATGCACTCGGGCTGGATCGGGTTGATGATGTCGAAGCCGATCTCGATCAGATCGTCCATGATCTCCATCAAATTCCCGTCTGAGTGGATGAAGATGTGCAGGTCGGGGTTGATATCCTTTCCGACTGCGATCAACTGCGCGAGTCGAGGTTTGTCCAACTCTCGCCAGGAATCCACGGACATGAGCAGGCGATCCTGCATCGCGATGTCGCCGCCGATGTTGAACTGATCGACGCCGGCGGCGGCCGCCTGCCGCATGATCTCGCCCCATGTCTCGTAAATGCGATCGTACAGGGCGTTCTTGAATTCCTTGTTGATGAGATAATCCATCAGGTTCTGCTCCATGCCGCGGAGTCGCCAGCAGGTTTTGTAGGGCTGCTCGACACCGGCCTGCACCCAGTATCCGTCCGCCTTCAGTTCAGCCACCTTCTCTGCGAGGCCGGGATCGCGGACCAGTCGGTCGGGGCCCGGGAAGTCATAGTCGTGGAGGTCGTCGATGGTTGCGTCCTCGAGCGGCCCGGAGACGTACTCGACGTACTTTCCATCGCCGCCGATGCGCCGGACGGTCCCCCACTGATCTTCGAAGGTCACGTCGTCGTGCCAGACGTACGCGCGCCCCGCGCCGGGCCAGTCGCCCTCGCGGCTCTCTCGGTCATCGCGTTGCTCCCACTCGGGCCATCTGGTCGGCACGCCCACGCCCGCCCATCCCTCGACGCCGAGTTCGCGCAATACCTCATCCCAGTCCTCTGTGTCGAAATGCGCGTGCAGTTCGCGCCGCACCTCGTCACGCGGTGAGATCTTCAGTGGTACGTGGTCGGCCAGCTGATGGTTGATGGTGCGCTCGATGCGTTCTCGCGGATTCATCGATGCCTCCCGGGCGTCACGGGTGTGTCGCGACTGACGGCTTATGTTTGTCCCTGCTGGTTCACGACACCTTCGTGCCCGGGGGCAAAATGAAGAAGGAGCAGAGGTTGATGCGGGCGAACAACCGTCTGATGGTGCTCAGTCGCGCCGTGGAGGTGTATGCTGATGTTGATGCGCAGGTCGATCGGCCTGATTTCGTTGTGTGCGGTGCTTGTTGCGGGGCCCATCGTGTATGCCGCGGAGTTACCCGATGATCCGACCTTCCTGCGACAGACGCAGATCCTTGCGCCGCACACCGATCTCAGCTTTGAGATCGACGGGACGGTGTCCGAGGAGGAGCGAGCGGCCTGTGCCGCCATCGATGGCTTCATCAGCTACGACCCTGAGGCGGTTGGGATCGAGGGGACCACCGCGTGGCTGGCGCACACCGGGGAGGCGCTTTACATCGCCTTTGCGTTCGATCTGCCGCCCGGGGTCGAGCCGATCGCCTCGGCGAAAGAGTTCGACGACATGGCGCTGTGGAAGCAGGATGACGCCGCTGAGTTGATGCTGACGGTCGGAAGGCGCACCTTCGACTTCATCGGCAACTCCGCCGGGATCGCCGGGGACTACATGCAGCGCCCGTCAAGCTGGGAGTTCTCATCCGACGCATGGGAGTATGCGGCACGGACCACCGACAGCGGCTGGGAGGGCGAGTTTCTCATCCCCGCGGCGGTCCTCGAGCTTGACGGATTCGGCCCGGACGTGGAGATGCAGTTTGATCTGATCAACAACGCGGAGAATGTGTCGATGAGCATGCTGTCCTTCCGCGCCGGGTCGTGGCATGCGAACATGGCGTTCTACCCGGTCCTGCGCTTTGGCGCTCCGGGGCAGGCCTATCAGACCGCCCAGCGTGTCGGCAGGCTCGGGGATGAGAAGATCGGCCTGCGCGCCACGGTGGCCAACCCGTCCGATGAGGCGCGCGAGGTTGCGGCGTGGGCTGCGTTCTACCGCGCGCCTGACGATGAGGAGATCGCGTGGTTCAGCGAGGTGGGCGGGCTCTATCAGACGGAGGGCATCGCGCTTCTGCCGGGCTCGACCGATGAAGAGTTGATCGAACTGCTGGCAGGCAACGCGCTCGATCGCTATGTGCAGGCGGGGGTGCTGGATGAGACG
>JBNJEK010000340.1:0-4198 GCA_051745855.1 Armatimonadota bacterium | reverse complement strand
GACGAGCACCTGCAAATGCTTCGCGAAGCCGACGGGAAGGTGGGGGAGGGCCGCGAGCGCGTTCTCTCCTCCGCCGAGAGATTGCTGGACGAGCCGGTGGCTGAGCCGGACCTCGACCGCCCGTGGGGGCCCTATCTGTCATGCGCCAGTGAGCGGATGGGGGAGATCCAGCGCTGCTCGCTCGCCTATCTGCTCACCGGTCGCGAGGAGTTCCACTATCGCGCGAAGGCGACCGTGGACGCGATCCTCGCCTGGGAAAGCTGGATCGACCCGTGTCACGTGCGGCCGCAGCAGCGCTTCGGGCTGATGACCGGGATCGTCTGCCAGTCGCTCGCGCACTACCTCGACTGGTGCGCGGACGCCGTGGATGAGGACGAATTTCGCGAGATCGCCGACCACCATCGGGCGAAGGCGGTCGAGCCGCTGCTGCATGACATGGACATCCCGAAGCGCTTCTTCCGCGACGGGGTGAACAACTGGGTCGCGGTGATGGTCGGCGGGGCGGGGCTGATGTCACTTGTGCTGATGGACCGCGAGCCGATGTACGAGCATCTCCTCGAACGCTGCGTCTTCCACCTGCGCCGCTACCTCACCTGGGTGAATAATGACGGCTCCACCGATGAGGGCGGGCATTACTGGGCGTTCGGGATGGAGCATGCGCTGCCTCTGATGGAGGCACTGCGGGTCAACGCGCATCGACTGCCGGGCGCGCTCCGGTGGCGGTCGGCGCATGAGCTGGAGCGGATCCCGGCGCTGGCGAAGACCGCGTACTTCCCGCTCTACTGCATCCAGGGCGACACCTACGTGGTGAACTTCGGTGACACGCACCTTCGTGAGGCCTCGCGGATGGAGGCCCCTCTGCGCTGCCTCGCCGGACGCTACCGGGACCCGCACATCCAGTGGCTCGCCGACCGTCTCGCGTCGGACAGCCCGCTTGCGCTCATCTGGCATGACGCCGAGCTGCCCTCCGAACCGCCGACCGATCTGCAGCCCTCACGGGCCTTCCACGGCGCGGGGTGGGGGATAGTGCGCTCGGACCTCGATGACCCGGACGGCTTTCTCCTGGCGGTGCGAGCAGGGCACAACGCGAAGACGCATTGCCACCGCGACCTCGGGACCTTCATCCTGCGCGCCGCGGGACGCGGGCTGATCGTGGACCCGGGCTGCCCGCAGTACTGCGACGACTACTGGATTCACGGTGCCTTCACCTACGGCCGTGAGACCATCGGGCACAACTGCGTGCTGATTGACGGAGAGGGACAGAGCAGGGGAGAGGAGCAGCGCGCGGAGATCACGCGGCTTGAGGACCTCGGCGACCGGAAGTACATGACGGTCGAGGTGCGGGCGGAGGAGATCGGGCTCGCCCTGCATCGGCGGGCCTTTGATGTGATGCTGCGCGAGACGCCGACGGTGACGATCTCCGAGGAAGTGCGCCTGAACCGCCGAGCGACGATCACCTGGCTTCTGCACTACGATCCGGAGGCGGAAGTGGAGGTGCGGGAGGACTGCATCATCGTCCGCAACGGACCGGTGGCGTTGAACATCTGCGCCGCCCCGTCTGAGCCGGTGAGCGTGCGGGTGGAGGCCGAGCACGAGGTGCCCTTCGTTGCCATCGAGACCGCGGAGCCGATGGAGTACGCCACCCTCGAACTCGCCTGCAGCGTCGAGGCGTAACCGCGCGAAGCGTATGAGGGCCAGGCGAGCTGCTCAGGTCAGCGGCTTGCCTTGATGGCCCGCATTCGGCATGCGACTGTCTCGTCCCACCGCCTCATACTTCGAGTGCGCGTAGGGATTGAATGCAAGCCACTTCACCGCGGTGATGCCCGACAGGCTGCCGAGGAGTTCATCGGCGGCATCAGCGAAGGCGTCGTCATCGTTTACGCCCGGGATCACGGGTATGCGGATCTCGATGGAGGCGCCGGATGCCAAGAGGCGGCGCAGGTTCGCCAGGATCTGCGTGTTGTCCGCGCCCGTGTACCGCTCATGGACCGCGGGGTCCGTGTGCTTGAGATCGTAAAGGAAGATGTCCGTCACCGGCAGGACACGCTCGAACGCCTCCCACGGCACCGCGCCGCAGGTGTCCACGGCCGTGTGAACGTGCTCGCGCTTCGACATCCCCAGCAACTCCGCGCAGAAGTCCGCCTGCAGCAGTGGCTCCCCGCCTGAAAGCGTCAGTCCGCCGCCGGTCTGCTCGTAGAACACGCGGTCCTCGAGGACGAGCGCGAGCACCTCATCGGCCGTCATCTCGCGGCCGTAGAGCGTCAGTGCCTCGCCGAGGCAGACCTCCGCGCAGGCTCCGCAGGCGTTGCAGAGCGCGCGGTCGAAGACGTGGCGGCCGTCTTCGATGCGATGCGCGCCCTCGGCACAGACGCGAACGCACTCGCCGCAGCCGATGCACTTGCGCGTGACGTAGCCGATCTCCGGAGTGGGGGAGATGGTCTCGGGATTGTGGCACCACGCGCATGACAGCGGGCAGCCCTTCAGGAAGACGGTGGTGCGAATCCCGGGGCCGTCGTGGGTGGAGAAGCGGCTGATGTCGGCGATGCGGGCGGGCATTGGGTGCCTCCCTCGGGAAGAAAGCTGCCGTTGTTGCTGTCGTTTTGGAGGGTGAGGGCCTACGCGCCCTCCCGGTTGTTGCCTGCGCGCGAGAACGGCTGGGCGGCCACGTAGGACCGCCGCTCCACAACGGCAACGGCGGACGGCAACGGCCCCCGGCGAGGGCGCCGTGAGCTCTCCGAGCTCCCCCACAACGGAAACGGCTGACGACAACCGCGGCCCCCCATCACCCCGCGTGCTCGGCCTGGGCGATGAACATCTCCTGCTCGGTGTCGCTGAGGTTGACGAAGTGCACGTTCCAGCCGCAGACGCGGACCTGCAGGTTCGCGTGGCGCTCCGGATGCTCCCGGGCCTCGCGGAGTGTGTCCACGTCGAAGATGTTGAACTGGATGCCGAAGCCGCCCTGCGCGAAGTAGCCGCGGATCAGGCCGACCATCGCTTCGAGGCCCTCCTCGCCCTCCACCGCGCTCGGGTGAAGCAACACGTCCAGCACCGAGCCGTTGGGAAACCGCGTGAAGTCGATCGCGGTCACCGAGTTGATCAGCGCCGTCACGCCCTCGCGATCCATCCCTGTGACTGCGCTCAGGTTCTTTGACAGCGGCTCCTCCGCCAGTCGGCCATCGGGGAGCGCGCTCATCGCCCTGCCGAACTTGATACAGTGGTCGATCGAGTTGAGACCCGCGCAGAAGCGCCCGCCACGCTCGTTGGGCGTTGCGTTGATGACACGCGCGGTCTCATCGGTGATCTCGCGCGCGAGAGCATCGGGCCGCTCGCAATTATTGCCGAACTTCTCGGCATCGCGCATGATCTTCAGGCGGAGTAAGTCGTGCTCGCGCCAGTTGCCGTCAAGGGCCTCCACCAGTGCCGGCAACGCGATCTCCTCGCGCTCGAAGACCCACTCGCGGATGGCCATCAGCGCGTCGACGGTGCTGGCGATGCTGCTGACACAGACGCCCGTGTTGTTGTACTTCGCGCCGCCGGCGGCGATGTCACGGCCGCGCTCGACGCACTCGAGCATCGTGCCCGAGAGCAGGGGAGAGGAGTTCATCTCCGTCCAGGGGCGCTCGAAGCCCAGTTGCACGTCCATCGCGTGCTCCAGCAGGTGCTCAAGCTGCGCGCGGAAGGCCGCGTAGAACTGGTCGAAGCTCGCGAAGTCTTCGGCGGCGCCGGTGTGCGGGCCCATGCGGCGCCCTGTCAGCGGATCGAAGCCGTCATGCAGCGCCCACTCAAGGGCCTTGGCGATGTTCACCCACTGTGAGCCGGAGCAGGGGACCTCTTTGCCGAGGATCGCAGGCTCGTAGCAGCCCATCAGGACGTAACTGCGCGCCTCCTCCTCGGGGACGCCGCGCCTGATGAGGCTTGCGATCCCGACCTCATCATTCGCGAAGACGAAGCTGGTGCAGCCGTCGCGGATTGCACTCGCGACCTGCCGCAGAAGGCGGTCGGGCGTGCCCGGATGCACACGGATCGACATCTTCGGATCGACGGTGCGCATCTCCTCGAAGGCCTCGAGAGCGGCGTATGTAAGCTCGTTGGTGGCGTCGGAACCGTCCGTGTCGATCCCGCCGAAGACGTGATTTTTCCCGTATGCGAGGCCGTCGGTGCGGGCGAAATGCTTGATGAAGTAGTACTTCATGAGTTC
>JBNJEK010000339.1:0-4206 GCA_051745855.1 Armatimonadota bacterium | reverse complement strand
GCCGCGTTCAACAACGCCGGGCGCCCGCCCATCAGCACCGCCATCCGATCAGCGCTCGCCTCCGCGAGATCCATCCATCCGCGCAGGAACGTCGCCATCGCCGTGATCGGGAAGAGCAGCGCCTTCACCACCGGGTTCGCGCGCAGCATGAAGTTGACCACGATCATCATGCGAGGGTGGTGTGCCTTGATATGACCCATCTCCCGAGCCATCATCAGCGCCAGTTCCTCATCGTTGAGGGCATCGAGCATCTCGGCGGTGGTGACGATCTTTCCGTTCTTGCCAGGCAGCGAGTACATGTAAGGGTCTTCTTCATCCAGCACGTACATCTCCGGCTCATCCATGTTCAGCAGCTTCGACTGCTCCGCCAGGATCTTCTTCAGTTTCGGGTAATTCTTGTTGAGCACGCGCGCGTGCAGGCCCTCCTGCTTGATCCGCGCGTTCCGCCGGCGCAGTGCGATGAAGTTCGCGATCAGCCACGTCACAAGTGGCAGAAAGAGCACAATCAGCGGGACCCACCACTTGCCGTAGAGCGCCGCATCAGGCTTGATGTTCTGATGCAGCGGAACCCCGACCATCCACCACTGAATATTGTACGCGGCAATCGCGAAGAGCGCGAAGAGACCTCCCACGCCCTCCCAGTACACGCGCTTCTCCCCGGGAACGCGATAGTCCTCGACGGTCAGTTCGACCTCTGGCTTCTTTCTCTTCAGCCTCTTCTTCGACACTCGCCGCGCCACTACTGCTCAGCCTCCCGAGCGGTTGGTGCGATGACCCGCAGGCGATCGACATGCTGGTCGTTGCTCTCCACCACCACGAACGTCGCCCCATCGACGGTCATCACTTCCCCTTCGCCCGGCACACGACCTGCCATCCCCGTCAGGAATCCACTCAGAGTGTCGTGGTTCTCGGTCGAGATCTGCAGGCCAAGCTGCTCATTGACGTCGTCGATACGCGCATTCCCCTGCACGGTCGCCTCACCGTCTCCGGTCACGAGTATCTCCGGCTCCGGCAGGTCGTGTTCGTCCTCGATCTCCCCCACCAGTTCCTCGAGGATGTCCTCGATCGTCACGAGCCCCTCCGTGCTCCCGAACTCGTCGATCACGATCGCGATGTGCACCTTCTGCTGGCGAAGCTCCCAGAGCATCTCGTCCAGCGGCTTGCTCTCAGGCGCGAGGATCGGCGTGCGCGCCACCTCGGCCAGCGTCAGGTCGCGCTCACCGCGGCTGAGGCTCAGCAGCGTGTCATTGACGTAGACGATCCCGGTGATGTGGTCGATGCTTTCCTCATACACAGGAATCCGCGAGTATCCCGACGCCACCGCAACCTCCACCAGCTCCTCGAGCGACGCGTCCGCGGGCATCGCCACGATGTCCACCCGCGGGACCATGATGTCCCGGACGGTACGATCGCGAAGCTCCATCACGCTGTCGAGCATCTCGCCCTCGTCCGGCTCGACCGTCCCCTCCTCCTCGCCGAGGTCGGCGGCAGCGGCGATCTCCTCGGCCGTGATAAACGTGGGCTGATGAACCAGGGTATCCGTGCCACCGATGATCGTGTTCGTAGTCCAGTTCAACAGACGGATGAAAGGCCTCAAGACGCCGATCAAGGTGTTCATGAAGCCGGCCACGGCACGGGCCGATGGTGCGGGCCGAAGTGAGCCGTAGGTCTTGGGCAGAAGTTCACCGAACAGCAGGATCGACACAACCATTCCGATATGCGCGACCGCCTCGGTCGACGCGGAGACGGGGCCGCCCTGCATGTCGATTTGACGCACGATGAGCGTCATCAACGTGGACATAAGCAGGATCAGGGCATTGTTGCAGATGATGAAGACGTAGAGAAAGTTCCCTTCCTCCGTCACAGACAGCACCAGGCGCGCTCGGCGATCCCCCGCCTGAGCGGACTTGTGCATCTCATGTTCACTCACAGCCAGAAGCGAAGCCTCTGAGAGTGAGAGCAGAAGGCTCGCGGCAAGCGAGAGTACGATCCCGATCGCCATCACCACGACGACAATACTCACGCCTGCTCGTCCTCCGTCTCATCTGCCACTGTGTCCCGCTCCACAATGCTCACACTGACAATGCGACGCCCCTCCATCTTCTCCACCGTTAACTCAAGGGCGCCCCAGTCGAAGGTCTCGCCCTCCTGGGGGATGCGATGGCCGGCCGCGGCCAGCACCACGCCTGCAAGACTGTCGTAATCCTCGGTCGGCAGCGGCTGCCCGACGATGTTGTCCAACTCGTGCAGCCCGATCGCCGCGTTACATAGCAGGCAACCGTCCGCCTGGACGATCTCAGGCTGCTCGACGTCGTATTCGTCCTGGATATCGCCAACGATCTCTTCGAGCAGGTCTTCGACGGTCACGAGGCCGGCTGTCCCGCCGAATTCGTCGTAGACGATCGCCATGGTCCGCCGCCCTATCCGAAGCTGGCGCAGCAGTTCGTCGGCGGGCAACCCCTCAGGAACGAAATGTGGTGGTCGGGCGACGATCCGAACTGACCTGTCCGTCTCGCCCAGTCGAACGTAGGGAAGGACATCCTTAATATAGAGGATGCCGGTGATGTGGTCTTTATCCTCTTTGTAGATCGGCACCCGGGAGTGCTTGTTCTCCATCGCGAAGAGCAGAGCCTCGCCGATCGTAGCGGTGTCTTCGATGCACTTCATGTCCGGTCGCGGCGTCATGACCTGCGCGGCGGTCTGATCGCCAAAGTCGAGCGCGCCGTGCAGCATCCGCCCGGTGCCCTCGGCCAGCGCCCCCTGTGATTGCCCCTCCTCGATCATCGCCTTCAGTTGCTGCTCGGTCATCGTCGGAAGCATTCCGTGCCCTCCGAGCCCGACCACGTACAGGATCCCGCGCACGATCAGACTGAGCACTACAACCACGGGGTAGAACACGATCGCGAAGAAACCCAGTACCGGAGCGCAGAATGAAGCGAACCTGCGGGTGTTGCGCAACGCAAACTGCATGGGGATGGCTTCCCCGAAGACCTGCACGACCACTGTGATGACCGCGAGTGCGACCGCCGCCGCGAGCCCGGGACCCAGTACCGCGCCCCAGAGGTCAATGCTCATCTTGACGGCGATATGTTCGGCCCAGTAGTAGCTTCCGGTGATCCCGACAAGGAGGGTGGCGAGTACGATCGACCGGCGATCCTGCAATGCCAGCAGGATCCTGCCGAGCTTCGATCCAGACTCAGCCTTCTGTCGTACCCACGATTGGGGTACGGCGAGGAATGCGACCTCGGAGCCAGCGAAGAACACTGCCAGGGCCAGAAGGCCCACCAGCAGCGCCGCCTCACTGGCGTGCGCTGACGAAGATTCCAAAACCGACCTTTCCTTCAGGCTCCAGTGTCAGCCAAGTATCGACAGATTCACTATATCACATCCTGCCTTCTGAGGGCAAATGAAGAACGCCCGCGGCCGGAGCACTGCGTGGTAACCTCTCGCGCGCGCAGGTGAAGATAGCGCGGTGGAGGAATACATGCGTCACCCGAACGTGCTTTCAGAACGAGCAGAGGTGGTCTATACATGGCCGTACGAACACTCAGAAGGCTGCTCCCTTGCGTTGCGCTCAGCATCATGGCCGCGCAGGTCGCCGCACAGCCTACAGACCCGGGCACGGTGCAGCAGGTGGACCCCAGCGACTACGCGCTGCTCGAGGCCGACCTGCCCGCCGGGATGTCTCTTCCTGACGGCATCAACCTTGAAGGCCGTCGGATGGCCCTCACCAGCATCGACGCCGACGGCAACATCGTCGAGCAGGATTCGCGCGTGCTGGAGGTCATGCAGCAGATCGACATCGACGGGGGCGACGATCACTCCGTCCACATGCGCGTCGTAATCCTCGACAGCCCCGAGCGCGCTCAGATTCTTGCGCAAAACAGCGTGGATTCCGACCTCGTCGGCGTCAATGACCTCGGCGACCCCCGTCTCAGCGCCGACGGCGGCTCGCGTGTGGCTCCAGGGTGGGTATTCATCCGCTACCGCGACGTCTGCGCGCGATTCAACCTGATCGGGCGCCACGACGATGAGGGCGGCGCGCACACCGAGCGCGTCGCCCGCCTGTGGCTCGACAAGGTCGCCGGGCCGCCGGGAGCCGACCTGTCCCTGGACCCTGACCTCATCAGGCTCAAGTTCCGCTCTGATTACGAATTCGTGGAGCGCGAACCGGCGGCTGACAGGCAGCACGTCATCGCTGAGATC
>JBNJEK010000338.1:0-4300 GCA_051745855.1 Armatimonadota bacterium | reverse complement strand
ACGTAACACTATCTGCAAGCCGGGCGAATATGACGACGACGTCGCAAACGGTGCGGCATTGGCGTGCGTGTGAGCCGTCGCACGCGTGTCAGTACACTGAACGGCTGCGCCTGACGGAGACCGCATAGCCGTGAGGGAGGCAGTTATGCGCAGACAGGTGCCATCTGTGAGAGGATGCACGCTGATTGCTGTCGCCGTGCTGATCGTGGCCGCGGGCGCGGGCGCGTCGGCGGATCTGACACTGATCGGAACGACAACCCACGAGTTGCGGGAGGACACCGCAGCGGAGACACAGACGCCGCCCGCGACCGAAGTCCCCGAGGACGACGAGGCGGCGGAGGAGACGCTCCCGCAGACGATCGCGCGGGTGGGCGAGGAATTGCCGTGGTCAAAGACGTGGATCGTCGAGGCCAGGTGGCGGATCGATCTCTTCGAGGCGGATCCGCGGATCGGAGTGGATCCGGTATACTCAACCATCCGCCTGGAGGAACTCGGCCGGACGATCCTCCTTGACTGGGAGGAGCGTGTCGCCGAGATCAGCGACGACGCCGCGGTCGCCGCTTGGGAGGAGCAGATGGGTGAGCGCGAAGAGGAAGCTGAGGCCGGGTTCGCGCAGGGCCAGGCCGAGATAATCGCGCAGATCACTCCGGAGGCGCTGGAGCAGCTTCCCCCCGAGATGCGCGAGCAGGTCCTGCAGCGGATACGGGAGTTGCAGGAGCAGCAGGAGCCCGATCAGGAGGCACGACAGGACCCGGTGGAGCCGACGGTCACGGTGGAGATTGAGGGGCCACTCGGCGGCGAGACGCTTCTTGGTCTTGCGTGTACGAAGTACGCCGTCATCAGCGAGATACGCTTCCCGGATGACTTTGAGGCGGGACGACATGTGCGCGAAGAGACGCACGTGCTCCTGACGGAGCAGCTTCCTCTGCCCGCGATCGAGGAGAATCCGTGGGAGTGGCGAGGAACTGTCACGATGACCGGCCGGCCTGACGTGTGGGAGGACGCGACCGAGGGGATGGACGTCCCCGAGGGTTTCGCGATGAAGACGCACACCGTCATCAAAGATCTCACTGCCGGGACCGTGACAGTGGTGGACGGGCAGATCGTGGAGTACGATGAGGCGGAGATCGCGCCTGACGTCTTCGAGGTCCCCGCGGGCTTCACCGTGGAGCAGATGCATCTTCATGAGATCGGCGCGGAGGACGCCGGGGAGGTGCAGCCATGAGGCGCGCTGCGACCGTGCTGCTGATGCTCACGTCGTGCGCGCTGACGCATGCGGGCAGCTACGAGGGCCAGTCGCTGCAGGTGCAGGTCTCGCCGGAGAAGCCGTTCGTCACCGGCCAGGTGACGGTGAGTGGAGGCACGGGGGCCTTCGAGGAGAACACCACCGTCACCGCGATCTTCTCTCATCCTTCGGGTCCCCGAGACACCCGAACTGCTCAACTGGACGAGGACGGACTCTTCGAGATCACGTTCAGTCCGCTCGACGAGGTCGGGGACTGGACGGTGGAGGTGTCCGGGCCGCTGAGTGAGGTGACGGACGAGACTGCGAGTGTGACGTTCACGGTGATCCAGCCGGCGGCGTTTGCGGCGGTGACCGTGCGCACCTTCACCGAGGCCACGGATGCGATGGATGAGTTCATCGACGTCACGGAGGAGCAGCTTGCTCTTTACACTCAGCTTCCTGACAAAGATGAGGCGCGGCAGACGATCCAGCAGTGCCAGGGGCATACTGCCGCAATCGATCAGCACATGAACCAGGTCGCGGACACCCTCGACGAGATGGGCGGGCTGATGGGCGATCTCGCGGCTTTCCCGGAACTGCATGAGTCGATGGCGAGTCTTGCCTCTCAGCTCCAGGGACCGCTGGCCGACACCCAGGCGACGATGGTGGAGCTTCAGTACACCCACGAGACGGCGAATCGGGCTCGCGAGTGGTGCCGCACCTGGCACGCGCAGAAGCAGGGCCTGCACATGCTGAAGAAGATGGTGCAGTTCATCTACGCGGGCAACTTCAGCATCGCCGGGTGGGTCAAGGGGCAGTTCACCGGGCCGATGAAGAAGGTTCAGACGAAGCTGGAGGACAAGGCGGTCTGTCAGAACACCGGGATGACCGAGGAGCAGGTGACGAAGGCACGCCAGGCTTACGCGGACCTCCAGAAAGCGCAAAGCCGCCTTGAGCAGCTCATGGATATTGAGGGCAATGCGCTTGACATTGGGAAGGAGGGGCTGGATAAGGGCTACGACTGGCTGATAGACTGGATTTCATCCAAGGTCGCAAAGAACTGCGGCATGTACGACGCGGATGTCACCGGGCTCATGTACGTGGAGTACTACGCGAAGGGCGTCGTGTACATGGTCACGAAGTATCGGTGGGAGGGGAGGCTGGAACTCTTTTTCCAGAAGCGACAGTCAGACACCGACATCGTGCAGCTCAAGGGTCAGCTCTGGGGAAGCTTCGACTGGCGCATCGGCAAGTTCTTCCCCGAGCGCACTGCGATGGACATCCCGGGAGTGACCGGCTTCGGCTTGTGCATACCCCGTCCGCCCTACCCCGACATCCGCGACTTCTACCTCACACTGGAGGGTGAGGGCAAGCCCGAGGGCGTCGAGTTGCATGTGAAGGCATGTGAGTACGACCGCCCCGAGCTTGAATACGGCTTCATCTCGGTGCTCTGGTCGCCCTACCAGATGGTGCCGGCGGTGGACTTCCCGACCTGCAAGGTTCCCGGCGGGGAGTGGTTCGTCACACGCTGCACCGGTGTGTCAACGCCCGACGTGGACAGCTTCTATGTGCCGCTGGAAGTCGATGAGGACGATGTGTTTTTTAAGCATACGATCGCCCGCACAATGGACTACCGCGAGGAGCAGCAGTTCCGCGCGTTTCTGAAGATGGAGATCGACGGAAAGGAGGACAGCATCTGATCGCCGCGAACTATGCGGCATCATGAATGAGGAGAGGACTATCCGGGAGCCGCAGCGCCAGCTTCCGATCATTGGGGCGTACGACGTGGTCGTGGCGGGCGGCGGGCCGGGCGGCATCTGTGCCGCGGTGGCCGCCGCCCGCGCCGGTGCGAAGACACTGCTGGTCGAGCGCTACGGCTTCCTCGGCGGCATTGCGACCGCCGGCTGGGTGGACCTGCTGCTCGGCATCGCGCCCGCGCGCACCGGCGAGATGGTGGTTGGCGGGATCTTCCGCGAGATCGTGGACGAGATGGCCGCGCTGGGCTCCGCGCGGCCCTTCGATGAGGGCATCGAGAAATGCCGCATCCCCTTCGAGCCCGAGGCATTCAAGCTGGTGGCCGACGCGCTGGTGCTCGGCAGCGGCGCGGACCTGCTGCTGCATTCGCCGGTGAGCGACGCGGTCGTGGAGGGCGACCGCCTGCGGGCGATTGTGCTGGAGGGCAAGGAGGGCCCACGAGCAGTCGAGGCGGGGGTCTTCGTGGACGCGACGGGCGACGCGGACGTGGTGGCTCGCGCGGGAGCGCGCTGCGAGATGGGCCGCCCGGCCGACGGTCGGGTGCAGGCGATGAGCCTGATCCTGCAGATAGGCGGCCTCGACCCGGACGTGGTCCCCACGCGCGGCGGCGCTGACCCGGCCGAGGCGGCGGCGTTGATGCACGAGGCGCTGCTCGGCGGACTGCCGGCCTATCGCTGGCACACTCCCGAACGAAGCCCGGATGTGCGACAGGACTCACTGTCCTTTAACGTCACGCACCTCGGCGGCGACCCCACTGACGTCGAGAACCTCACCCGCGCGGAAGTCAAAGGTCGCAAGGACGCCTGGGAGATCGCGCGCTGGATGCGCGAGAACATCCCGGGGATGGAGGAGTCGTATCTTCAACTCACCGCGCACATGGTGGCCGTCCGCGAGAGCCGCCGGATGGTGGGGATCGACACGGTCACCGTCGATGATGTGCAGGCCGGCCGCAAGCGCGAAGACGCGGTGGCGAGGTGCACCTTCGGCCTCGACGTCCACTGTCCGATGGCGCACACGGGGCCGGAGGCCGCGCAGGTGGGCGGCACCGCCTGCCGCGAAACCTGCGGGAAGCGCGACTGCATCATGCTGACGAAGTACCGCGACCAGGTCCCGAAACGCGGCGGCATCAAGGGTGGGTCGTGGTATGACATCCCGTGGGGCGCGCTCGTCTCGGCGGACCTGCCGAACCTTGTGACCTGCGGGCGCTGCGTCGCGGCCGACCATCAGACGATGGCGTCGCTGAGGGTGATGGGCCCGGCGATGGCGACCGGGCAGGCGGCGGGCGAGGGGGCGGCGATGGCCGCCGCGTCGGGAGATGCG
>JBNJEK010000337.1:0-4303 GCA_051745855.1 Armatimonadota bacterium | reverse complement strand
TCGGGCGTGATGCGTGGGTGCGGTCGGCACCGGATCATCCATCCAGAGCAGACAAAAAAACTCGCGGCCGTTAGCAGCCGTTTGCCGCTGTTCGCCGCCGTTAGCCGCCGTTAGCCGCCGTTCAGATCTCGACGCCCATCTCGTCGGCCTCTTGCGCCATCCGCTTGCACGTCGTCCATGCGTCGAAGATGGAGTAGACCCAGATGACGAGGTAGGCGACGATTGCGAGGATGATCAGCGTCCAGGTGAAGGCGCCGTAGCCCTCGACGACCTGCCGCGCGCCCTCCGGGTCCAGCCGGGGGTTGCTCGCGCCCGCGATCAGCGATGCGCCCTGGTACGTCAGCAGCTTCGACAGGACCCACGCCAGCAGCACGGTCGCACTGCCGACAATCGCGAGGCCCTTGTAGTACTCGCCGTTGTAAAGCTGGCCGAGGCCGGGGATGACCGAGTAGAAGGCCGCCGTGAGGGGGTGCTTGTTGAAGCCGGTGTACTCCTCGGGATCATCGACGGCCTGCTCCATCCGCTCGCGCACGTCGGTGCCCTGGCGGATCCTGATGACCGCCTCGCCGAGCTTCTCCTCCGCGTCGGCGTTGACAGGCTCGATCTCGAGCGCGCGCTCGAAATGCTCGCGAGCGGCCTCGTACCGCCCCCGAGCCATGGCCACGTCGCCGAGGAGTTCTTCGACCGTCGTTGTGTCGGGCGCCAGTTCCTCGGCTTCGGCGGCGAGCGCCTCGGCCTGATCGGGCCGATTCATGGCGATGGCTCGACGGGTGCGCCGCACCAGCTCACCGAGCCGATGCTGGCGCTCCATCTCCTCGAGCGCCTCGCGATCGTCGTCCCGGCGCATAGGCCCTGACCTCACCCGGCGGGGCTGGATTCCTCGCGCGTGGGGACCTCGATCCGCCCGGCGTCATGCCAGAGCCCCTCGAGATTATAAAATCCACGCGATTCGGGTTCAAAGACGTGCGCAACGACCTCGCCGTAGTCGAGAATCACCCAGTTCGAGTTGGGGATACCCTCAATATGCCGCGGCTCGATGCCCCGTTCGCTCATCTGCTCCTCGATCTCTTCGGCCACGGCGTCCACATGCAGCCGCGAGCGACCGTTGCAGATAACGAAGAAATCGCAGATCGTCATCAGGCCTCGCATGTCGAGTATCTCAATATCCAGCGCGCGCCTGTCGTCCGCCGCCTCCGCAATCTGCAGGGCCTTCTCCTTCGCATCAAATTCCAATACGCTACGCCTCCTTGTTTTCGGTTTTCGCATGATACGACGATCTATTGGGAGGGCGCCGTTTGTCTTCCGGAGGTCGGGCCTGGCAGGCCCGACGCCGCACCCTACCCCTCCGCTGCTTCCTCCAACTCCTCCGGCTGCACGTCCGAGCCCAGCACGATCGTGATCCGATCGGTCGGGTAGCGATCGTCTGCGCCAAGTTCGATTATCTCGCCCGCGCCCAACACCCGCTGCACGCGCCGTGCCGCGGCTAACCCGTCGCCGGGGTGGAAGATCTGCGTCTGCTCGTGGTCGAAGCTGTCAGCGTTGCCCGTGTCATTGATCTCAAAGCCTTCGTCCAGCAGCACCGTGCCCGCCGCCGCCGCCACGCCCGTCTCGCCGCACCCGTTGAGCACATCCACCACGTTCAACTGCCCCGGCATCGAGTTCAGATGCTGGTTGATCTCGTGAAGCACGCGGTTGATATTGCTCTCCGAGATCGTCACGTAGTAGATGCCGCCGATCTTCGTGTCGCGCAGGTAGGGCTGGAGACTGGTCATCAGCAGGCTGTCGGGGCGAATATCACGCACAACCCATGCCAGGTCCACGGCCTTCCGCCATCCGATGTCCGTCTCAATGGCCTCGATCGCGCCCGGCACCACCTTCGCAAGGTCCAGCGCGTTGCGCAGCTTGAGCTTCTGCTCCGCCATCGCCTTCAGGAACTGCTGTTGGCGCTCGGAGCGCTTAAAGTCGCTGTCACCCTTGCGGTAGCGCACAAAGCCCATGGCGTCCTCGCCGTCGAGCGTCTGCACCCCCGGCCTCAGATGAATGTGCAGGTCGTCCGCGTTGTCGTCGTAGTTCATTCCCCGACCGCGGCCCTCGACGTCCGGCACGTCGATCTCCACCCCGCCAAGCTGATCGACGATCCTGACAAAGCTGTCGAAATTGGCCTGGGCATACGCGTCGATTGGCACTCCGATCTCCTGTTCGATCGTCTCGCGGACAAGCTCGGCGCCACCGAATGAGAATGCGGCGTTGATCTTGTTCGTTCCGTACCCGGGGATCCGCACCCGCAGATCGCGCGGGATGCTCAAGAGCGCCGCCTTCTTCGTCCGCTGGTTGACGAAGAAGAGGATGATGGTGTCCGACCGGCCTTTGTCGCCGAACTCGGGGCGCTCGTCCGCGCCCAAAAGCAGCATCGTCATCCTGCCGATGTTCGGATCGGGCACGACCTGGCGAGGATCCTCGCCGCGATCACTATTGTCGATGATCACGCGCGGCTGCTCGGAGACCGCGTCCCAGGCTCCCAGAGCCCCGACGCCGATCACGCAGAAAGCGCACACATATATCAGATAGTCCAGAAATGCTCTCACGATCAGCCTATCTCCCCCGCCATCGACCGGCGCGGTTCGTACACGTACAATCCTCGCTTTTCGATGTAGTCGATCACATGGCGTGGCGTCAGGTAGCGGATCGACTCGCCCGCCCTCACCCGCTCGCGGATCATCGTTGACGAGATCTCGGCCAGCGGTGCGTCGATCACTGTTATCTTTGACGCTCTTTCGGCCCCAAGCGTTTCATCGAGCCTGTCAAGGTCAAAGCCCGGCCGCGGCACGGCCAGTATCTCCGCCTCGTCGAGTATCGCGTCAGGCTGGTGCCAGGTGAGCATCTCCAGCACTGCATCCGCCCCCGTCACCCACGACACCTGCGCCTGTGGCCCGATCTTCGCCTTAAGCTGGCGGATGGTGTCGATGGTGTACGACGGCCCGGAGCGGTCGAGTTCAAGCCGCGAGACCGCGAAATCTGGGTTGCCCGAGGTGGCCAGCACCGCCATGATGTAGCGGTCCTCGGCGGAGGTCACTTCGTAGTCCTTCTTGTGCGGGGGGCTGCCGGAGGGCATGAAGAGTATCTGAGGCAACTTGAACCGTCGCCGGACGTCGTCGGCGATAAGCAGGTGCGCGTAGTGTATGGGGTCGAAGGTGCCCCCCATCACGGCGAGGCGCCTCGACAGGATGACATCGTCCGTGCTCATTGCAAATATCTTAGCAGAAAGGAGATGGGGATGCAATTCACGGGGCCGGCCGACAGCGCCGCACGTTCAAGCCACGAAACAGTAGTGCGGAATCGGCCGCAGTCGCCCTTAACCCCCTCATCCTGTGCGTCCTGCAAGCCATTGTCGTCCGTGCTACTACAGCGCGCTTTCGTATCTTCGCAGATCAACTCCTCCCCCTTGCACATTTTCCTTCGCGAACCGGAGCAGGCCCGCCTTCGCCTCCTCCGCGCGCTCATCGAGGCCATCGCGTATCAGCCGCTGCCACTCCCCCACCCGCAGCAGCAGTTCCATCCCGACCCATGCCCGCTCGACCGCCTGCCAGTGCCGCTTCTGTCCGGTGGCCGCCAGGGCCCGCGCGTGCCCGAGCGCCTCCAGCGCCGGGCGCAGCATCCGCTCGGTCGCCCGCGCGGTCCACGTCAGGTCGTAATGCCCGGTGCAGGGCCCGCCATCCACCAGCATGGCGGCAAGCTCACGGCGGTACTCGCCCATACGCTCGGCGGCCGGCCCGTAGATCGCCGCTTCGTGCTCGGCCAGCCACGCCTCCACGTCCATCCCGGGCTGCCACGCGAGCCGCGCCGTCAGGTACGCGTTCGCTCCGAAGGCCCCCCACTCCTCGGGCACGAACTCCATCGTGAAGCCGTCGCATCCGGTGTCGATCAGCCACCGCCAGTTCTTCTGCAGCATCGCCTGGATGGGGTAGGGCAGCGACAGCGTGTGTATCTGCATCAGGTAGCTGAAGACGTAGAGGTCGCCGCTGGTCACCTCGCGCCAGCGCTCAAACTCCCGCGCGTACTCCGCGTTCATCCGCTCACACTGCACGTCGGGGCGCAGCGGGTGTTTGAGACAGCGCTGGAAAGGCGCGAAGCAGACCGCCACGTTCTCGGCAGGCCGCACCTGCTCGGGCGCGTCGGCGTAGTTCACATACGCCAGCGCGCTGAGGCGTCGGTCAGGATGCACCTCGGCGACGCGCCGCGCGACCGCGTTCACGAACCGCAGGTACGTCTCCGTGCGCTGCGGGTGCTCCGGCCGGAACTGCGA
>JBNJEK010000336.1:0-4307 GCA_051745855.1 Armatimonadota bacterium | reverse complement strand
CCACCAGCCAGCGGAGGTTCGGGTTCAACTCGGGCGCGCCGCCGGTCAGGTCGAACTCGGCGATTCCGGCGAGGTCGGCGAACGCCAGCGCCGCCTCCATCACCTCGCGAGACATCAGTTCCGTGCGATCTGGCCCCGCCTGATGGTGGCAGTGTCGGCAGGCCTGATTGCACAGATAGCCCAGATTGAGCTGCAGCACCTCCGGGCGATCTGCCGTGATCGGATCGTGCCCTGCCTCGACCACGCATTGCTCGAACGGGCGGTTCACGATGGAGGAAAGCAGGTCCACGCTGCTCCGCGACATGGCGCACGCTCCAATTTCTCGGTGCTCAGCTCGCGTCGAACGATCCAGCGTCGGCACCGGCTGTTGCCAGGCGATCTATTCGCGATATCGGTGGGCGGAATGCCAAATCCGTCACGCCTCTGGCCGATTCGACGTCCGGCGCGAAATTCCTGCGCCCACGCTTTTTACACCCATCCTGGCGACCTCGCAGAGACCACAGGAGGGGCGAGCTTGTTTGCTCGCCCGCCAGTCTCCGGGGAGGTGTACGATGGATGCCGTGGCGAACTGTTTGACGGCGCTTTTGGTGATAATGTTTCGACAGGAGAGTGAACTTTCATGACTCGACGCGAAATCCAGCCCGTGTCCGTCCCCAGGCCCGTCGCCGAGTACGCCCACGGCGTCGAGGTGGTCGGCGGGCGGGCGCTCTACGTCGCCGGGCAGATCGCGCTTGACGCCGACGGGAACCTCGTCGGCAAGGGCGACTTCGGCGCCCAGGTCCGCCAGGTGTTCAAAAACATCGAGGCGATAATCGCGGAGGCCGGCGGGGAGATCTCGGACATCGTGAAGATGACGACATTCCTCACGGACATGTCGAACTACGCGGCGTTCTGCGAGGTCCGGGGCGAGTTCCTCAGGCCGCCCTTCCCGGCGGCGACGCTGGTCGAGGTCACCGCGCTGGTACGCCCGGAGTGGATGGTGGAGGTCGAGGCGGTCGCGGTGATCGAGTGAACGCGCGGCCCCGGCTCCCTCGTGGGGGAGCAATGGGCGAGGAATCGGGTCGCGCGATGGCGAAGGTCTGCGATGTCCTCGTTAGACGCTTTTGAAAGGGTCGATGCAGCCGATGTGGAATACGTTGTGTGAGCGAATTCTGTCCGTCGAGGCGCCCGGCGGCTCCGTCGAGCGCCTCTCTGTCGTCGCGCCGTCCGTCGTCCGGCCCGACGAGCCCTTCGCGATCCGCCTCGCGGCGCTGGATGCGAAGGCCTACGCGTCAGTTGAGTGTGACGGCCCCGCGCGCCCGGTCGATGGACCCGCGCCGAATCTTCCGGAAGTTCAGTTCGACGAGGGCCACCCGGCCGTGGGCACGATCGAGGGCGCGCGAATCTCGCAGGAGGGCTGGCACCGCCTGCAGTTCGATCTCGGGGGCCGGACCTTCGCGAGCAACCCGATCCACTGCAGCGCCGACGCGCAGCGGATCTTCTGGGGCGACCCGCATGTGCACACGGTCATCAGCCGCTGCCACCCGACACAGTGCCGCTCGCTCGACTTCTGCTTCGTGGCCGCGCGCTACATGACCGGCCTCGACTGGGTCACCGCCGCCGATCACGTGTCCAACGGGCGCTGTGACAAAGGCAAGTGGGAGGCGCAGCGCCGCGCGGTGCGGATCTTCGACGATCCGGGGAGCTTCGCGGCGGTGCTCGGCTACGAGGCGTCGCTCAAGGGCGGCGCGGGCGGTGACAATAACGTCTACTGCCGCGGCGACCTTGAGGATTTCGTCGACCACTATGAGGAGGGCGACACGAAGACGCTCGCCGACGCGCTTCCCGACGACTGCTTCGTTGTGCCGCACCACACCACCCGCACCGGCAAGCACGGCGAGCTTTCCGATGAGATCTACCCCGGCCCTGATCGCATGCCGGTGATGGAGGTACACTCGAAGTGGGGGACGAGCGAGTTCCGCGGGAATCCCTGTGAGTTGCTCGAGACCCACGACGGCCCGTGCTTCGCGCAGGACCTGCTGGCAGAGGGCTATCCGCTGGGCTTCATCGCCGGGACCGACACCCACGCGACGATGCCGTCGAGCTACGGTGACGACAGCCATCAGCTTCACGGGAAGCCGGGGATGACCGCGATCCGGGCGGATGAGCTTTCGCATGAGGCCGTCTTCGACGCGATCTCCGAGCGGGACTGCTACGGCGCCTCCGACGAGCGGATCATCATCGAGGAGCGGATGGCAGGCGGGCGGATGGGCCGCGTGATCGACCGCAGCGACGTCTCCGGGCCGGTGGAGATCGCCGCCGAGATTGCCACGCGCACGAACCTCGGTCGCGTTGATGTCGTCCGCAACGGGGAGGACGTCCACACCGTCGAGGCGGGGGCGGAGAACTGGCGCGCGACGGTCGCGTTCGCGGACGCTGCCGACCTGTCCGCGGTGGCATACGAGCCCGCGGGCTGGTTCGATAGGCCCTTCGTGTACTACTACCTCCGCGTGACGTGCCAGTCCGGCGCGCAGGCGTGGTCGAGTCCGATCTGGGTGACGCTGTAAACCGGCTGACTTCCCTGCGCAACGCCGTTTTGCAGGGCGGGGACCTGTGCCCCGCCGCGGCGCTGGGAGCGGTCGTTTGGACGCGAGAAGATGACGCGTGATCCGCCGTTGTGGAGGGGCTGGAGAGCGTGCGCTGTCGTGTAGCGCCACGCGATGCCAGCCCGGCCTTGTGCCGTTCGTCGTTCCGCGCTACACGACAACGACGACGGCCAACGACCGGGCCAGCCTCGCAGCCCTGGCAAAGGCGGCAGGGCTGGCTCCCCGGCCCCTTCACGACGGCATACAACAACGCTAAGGAGCAATATCATGCCTGAACCGACACGCATCCTTGTCCTGTGCACCGGCAACTCATGCCGCAGTCAGATGGGGGAGGGCTTTCTACGCGAACTGGGGGGAGAGCGCTTCGAGGCACACTCCGCCGGCACCGAGATCGCAAAGCGCGTGCATCCACTGGCGGTGAAGGCGATGGCCGAGGTCGGCATCGACATCTCCGACCAGGAGCCGAAGGACCTCGGCCAGTACGATGACGAGCAGTTCGACCTGGTGATCACCGTGTGCGATGGCGCGAAGCAGTCGTGCCCGATGTTCCTCGGCGCGAACGAGAGCGTCCACTGGTCGCTGGAGGACCCGGCGGACGCGGAGGGCACCGAAGAGGAGAAGATGGCGTTCTTCCGCGAGATCCGCGACATCATCCACGAGCGCGTTCGCCATCTCGTGGACACCGGCGAGGCGCTCAGCGACGACGGGGACTCGGTGCATGTCTGATAGTGTTCGACGCCACCGACAAACCGGAGGGCAATGAATGCCAACACTGGAGATTCTGCGGGCCGGGACGCCCATCCCGCTGACCGAGCGCTGGGGCAGCGCGTATGTGCTGGAGATAGCCGATGACGTCATCATGATCGACTGCGGACCGGCGGCGACCGCTCAGCTTCTCGCCATGGATCGCAAGCCCGAGGACGTCACGCACCTGTTTTTCACGCATCACCACTCCGATCACAGCGTGGACTACCCCTGCCTGTTTCTGTTCCGCTGGGACCGGTGCACCGGCGAAGAACCGCCCCTGCGCATCTTCGGCCCACCGCCCACCGCGAAGATGACTGAGGGGCTCTTCGGCGAGGACGGCGTGTATGCGGAGGACATCGCGGCGCGGATCAACTCCATCGCCAGCCAGTACTGCCACCGCAGCCGGGGTGGTTCAATTCCGCGCCCGGGGCCGAAGTACCAGGTGACCGACATGGCCTCCGGCGACAGCGTTGATGGCGGGGCCTGGGCGGCCACCTGCGCCGAGGTCAGTCACATGGAGCCCTACATGAAGACGTTCGCCTGGCGCTTCGACTGGGAGGGCGGCAGCCTCGCATTCACCAGCGACACCGTTCGCTGCGAGGCGCTCATGGAGTTGATCGACGGCGTGGACACGCTGGTGGCGGACGTCACGCACCGCCAGGAGCGGATGGACCCGGATGAGGCGACCTGCATCTTCGCCACGGGCGACGTGGCCGACGTCGCCCGCGACGCGCAACCAGGACGCTTGGTGCTCAGCCACCTGACACCCAGCCTCCTGAGCGACCGCGAGGGCGCCCTTGCGGACATCGCGGAGCTTTACGACGGCGAGATTATCTTCGCGGATGAGCTGACGAGCATGGAGCTGTAGTCGAAGCTACAGATCCTCCGGCAGCCGTATCACCCGCGCGTCGTCGAGCAGCACCACGTCATCCGGCTGCTGATCGAGGGCGCGGGGGAGCATGATCAGCCGCCCGG
>JBNJEK010000335.1:0-4319 GCA_051745855.1 Armatimonadota bacterium | reverse complement strand
GCCCGGAAGGCCTCGTTCGGCCGGTCCCACTTCACCCACGAGGCCCAGACGGTGTTGTCCGAACCGTGCTCCTCACAGCCGACCGGCTGCATCCACTCCGCCGCGACGATGAGGCTCGTGTGCTTTGTGATGTCCCCGACGCCGAAGTTGCCGAGGCGAGCTCCGCGCTCGGGCGCGGCCTCGCGCTCGGTCTCGCGGATCACGCAGAGGCGCTCGGGGTCAACCTGCGCCACCATCAGCGGCGCGCGGTGGCGGAAGACATGATCGTTGTCGAGGCCCCTGCGGGTGTACACGAGGAAGAGGCCGTCCGAGTGCGTCAGCCAGTGCTGCTGGGTGTTGTAATTGCCCAGTTCCTCGCCATCGTCGAAGCGCCACGGGATCGGCTCATCGAAATGCAGGCCGTCGTCGCCCGAGGTCACGTAGCCGCGAACGTCGTTGCGCAGCGTAAGAAAGAATCGGCCGTCGAAGCGCGTCAGCGACGGTTCACCGAAGCCGCGCGGGTCCTCGCAGGCCAGCGAGTTGCCAAGCTCCATCAGTTCGAGCGTCTCACCGTCGAAGCTGCAGTGCGAGACGATGGTCTCGCTGTGCACCGACTCGTAGTCCGGGCGATAGCTCAGCGGCAGCAGGATCGTGCCGTCCTCGAGGTCGTAGCGCTGAACGCAGCCTGCGCCGGATGTGCGAAAGCGCTCCTCGTCGGGCATCGCGAGGAACTTCGCCTGCGACCACTCGCGCGCATCGGGATCGTAGGTGGAGTACGCCGCCTCCTTCGGCCGGATGTGCAGCGGCCCCGATTCGTCGCGGTAGTAGACGGTGTGCCCGGTGCCGAGCAGCGTCTGCGTCTCCGCATGCCACTTCGGAGTGAAGTCGCAGATCGCGCCGGTGACGCCATCGCCCTCGTCCCAGCGGCCGAGACCCTCGTGGGGCGTCGGGCCCGTCCACGTCTCCCCCATGTCATCGCTGCGCATGTCGTGGATCGTGAAGAAGACGTCGCTGCCGGTGAGCAGGAGCTTCTGCATGGTCACCACGACGGCCGGGTTGCCGCCCTGTCCGGCGCCGGGGATTGCTCCACCGCGCGCGTGCACCCAGCAGGTCTCGCCGTCGAAGCCGCTGCGAATCGCATTGAGTTCGAGTTCGTAGTCAACACCCATCGTCTTTCACGCCCTCCCGCGCATGTTCGTCGCTGCACGTCAGTTCGCCGTGACGGCGGCAGGGCCTTCAATGCGAGAGGGAACGCCGTACAGGATGGACAGGATGGACAGGATGACGACTCCGGACGTTGTTTATCCTGTTCATCCTGTACATCCTGTAGATGTTGTCGTTGTTCCTCCCCGAAAGGCCTCCCGCTCCTCCCCGGCGAACACTCCCGCGTGCACGGACGCTCAACCGGAGGTGCCACCGATGACCCGCGCGTTTGTTGTGCTTGCAGCCTGCCTTATCGCCTTTCCCGCCGCCGCGGACGTCACACTCGTCCGCGAAGGTGAGCCTGTCGCCTCGATCGTCACCCCCGACGCGCCGAAGCATGTCGTCCGCTACGCCGCCGAAGAGCTTCAGTACCACGTGGAGCGCGCATCCGGGGCGACGCTGGAGATCGTGAGCGAGGCGGACGCGGCCGCCGTCGATGGGCCGAAGGTCTTCATCGGCGCCACCGAGGCCGCCGAGGCGGCCGGGATCGATCTCGAAGCCCTGCCGCCCGAGGGCTGGGTCATTCGCGCGATCGACGGTGATCTCTACCTCGCAGGCCGCGACACCGGCGGCTACGAGCTTTACGCGCCGGTCTGGGCCGGAAGCCTGTGGGCGACGTATGAGTTGCTCGAGGACGACCTCGGCGTGCGCTGGCTGTGGCCCGGAGAGCTTGGGACGCACGTGCCTGAGGCGACGACGATCGCCATCTCCGAGACCGCGCGCTCGGGCCACCCGCAGATGATCAAACGGAACCTGCGCAGTTCGATGGCGAATTTCGCGCGGCGCTCCGCAGAGGGCACCACGGAGACGGAGTACTACAAGCGCGCGCAGCGCGACGAGCGCGTCTGGCTGCGGCGGATGCGCATGGGCAGCAGTATGCAACTGACCTACGGCCACGCCTTCACGAGCTACTGGGAGCGCTACGGTGAGGAGCACCCGGAGTACTTCAATCTGCTGCCAAACGGAGAGCGGGAGCCGCTGGCGCATCCGAAGTATGTCTCCATGTCCGTCGCAGAACCTGCCCTGCACGAGCGGATCATTCAGAACTGGCGCGGCTACCGCGAGGCGAATCCGGACGGGGCGACCAACGTGAACCTCTGTGAGAACGACACCGCGGGCCTGTGCATCTGCGAGAAGTGCCTGGCGTGGGATGTGCCGGACCCGGGGCAGGACTTCGAGGCCCGTGTGCGGCAGTCGCATGAGAACTTCGAGACGCTCCCGACCAACGAATTCCGCTGGAACCCGGGGCTTGGCTCGGTCTCTGACCGCTACGCGAAGTTCTACCTCGCGGTGCAGGAGCTTGCACGGGAGCATGATCCGGACGCGATCGTCATGGGCTACGCTTACGGCAACTACCGCAAGCCGCCGCTGGAGACGAAGCTCAACGAGAACGTCATCATCGGCTACGTGCCGCGCCTGCGCTTCCCGGACACCGCTGAGAACCTGCAGGACCGGCGCGCGGAGTGGCAGGGCTGGAACGACGCCGGCGCGCGGCTGCTGCTGCGGCCGAATTACTTCCTCTACGGGCACAATATGCCGCACATCTTCGCCGAGCAGTTCGGCCGCGAGTTCAGCTTCTGCGCACGCAACGGGATGGTCGGCACCGACTTTGATTCGCTCACCGCGATGTGGGGCACCCAGGGGCCGAACCTCTACGTGCTCGGCCGGATGCACGCATGGCCCGAGGCCGAGCCGCAGCAGGTCCTCGCCGAGTACTACGACGGCTTCGGGCCGGCAGCGACGCAGGTGCGGGCGTACTTCGACTACTGGGCGGAGCGGTCGAAGGAGATCTCGCCTGAGATCGCAGACGCAGGCTGGCACGGGTACATCCCGCGGATGCATGAACTTTGGACGCCGGCGATGTTCGCCGAGGGCGCAGCGCTGCTCGACCGCGCCGTCGGGGCTGCTGAGGGGGCGGGGGTTTACGCCGACCGCGTCGAATTTCTGCGTAAAGGGCTGGAGCATGCGCGTCTGACCGCCGAGGCCTCGCGCGCCTTCGCGGAGGAGGGCGTGGCTGAGCAGATCAATGCGATGGCCCGGCTCAACGAATTCCGCGAGGGCCTTGAGGACACGAACGTGGCGAATCTGGTCCTGCTGCCATGGCTCGAAAAGCGCTACTGGGAAATCTGGCCGACCGAGGAGCTTGAAGGGCGCGAGGTGGTGAGCCAGCTTCCGATGGAGTGGAAGCTGCGGTGGGACCCGGAGGAGGTCGGTCGCGAGGAGGGCTGGTTCGACCCGACCATCGACGCGACCGACTGGCATGACGTTCGCGTGGATGCTCCGTGGGAGAAGCAGCCTGTCGGCGAGGCGTGGCGCGAGGAGCATGGGAGAGACTACGATGGTCTCGCGTTCTACCGGGTCAGCTTCGACGTTCCCGAAGACCTGCGCGGGCAGAAGGTCCACCTGCTCTTCGGCGCGGTGGATGAGGGCGCGACGGTGTGGGTGAACGGCGAACTCCTCGGCGAGCACCCCTTCGTCAACCCCGACGACTGGACCACGCCCTTTGCGATGGAGTTCACGGACGTGGCGCGCTTCGGCGAGACAAACACGGTGGTCGTGCAGGTCGAGGATCGCTCCGGGGCCGGCGGGGTCTGGAAGCCTGTGTTGCTGCTGGCGGGATGAACGGCCGTTCGTGAATATCAGTCCGCGCTGAGTCAAACTATGCGGTGGAGAGTTACACAGTGGACAGGCGACGGCGCGTGCAGCTGTCGAAGCGGATGTCATACCTGCTGCGCCATCATCCGGAGGACTGCGGGATGGCGCCGGATTCACGTGGCTTCGTGTCCCTCGAATCTCTCGCAGGGGCCTGCGGCGCGGCAAGCGAGCAGGTGCACGAGGTCGTGGAGCGCGACCCGAAGGGGCGCTTCGAGATCTCGGAAGATGGCGAGATGATCCGCGCGGCCTACGGGCATTCGTTCGATCTCGAGCAGCCCGGCGAGCCGTGCGAGCCACCCGCGACGCTCTACCACGGGACGCCGCGGCGCAGTGTTGACGCGATCCTGCGCGAGGGCCTGCGGCCGATGGGCCGGCAGATGGTGCACCTGAGCGCCACTGTCGAGGACGCGCGGAACGTAGGCCTCCGACGAGACGAACACCCGGTCGTGCTGGCGATCGATGCCGCCGCGGCAGCCGAGGCC
>JBNJEK010000334.1:0-4358 GCA_051745855.1 Armatimonadota bacterium | reverse complement strand
CCGGCCCCTTCGACCGCCTCACCAAGCCGGCCGACGACGTCGCCGAGGCCGCCGTCGCCGTCGGGTGCCGTGGTCTCGTCGGTCTCGCCGTCGCTCGCGTCGCCGTCCGCGTCCTCACCAGGCTCAATCCTGTCGATGATATTCGCGGGCGTCTGCGGAAGGTTGTCCACCTGGGCAGTGCCCCATCGGACGAACAACCAGATCCCGATGCCCGAGAGAATGCCGAGCAGCAGGAGGATGCCGCAGCCGATCAGGCAGATCGAACCCCAGTTCGTCTTCTTCTCTCCGGGAGGCGGTGCGGATGGGGCCCCTTCCCCTTCCCCGGCGGCCGGTGGCTGCTGGCCGGTGGGCGGCTGGCCCGAGGGCGGCGCGGAAGCGGCGGACGGAGGCGGCGGTTCAGTGGGCGCCGCCGACGCTCGTGGTTCACCGGCTGTCGGTTGCGACGTGGGCTGAGGCGTGGGAGTCGGCTGGCCGGGAGTCGGCGTCGGTTCCGCCGCGGCCTGCACCTCCGGCGTCTCAGGCTCCTCGGTCAAATCCTCGGGCGCTCCCTCACGGGCGGTCAGAGGCGTGGCCGGTGGAGGCGCCGCATCGTCGGCAGCAGGTTCGGGAGGGGACGGGGTGGCCGGTTCAGCAGCGCCGGGGACCGCGCTCTGCGGGGCCTCGTCCGCAGCTGTCTCCTCCCTCGAATCCTGGTCCTCATCCGCAACCGTCAGGTTCTTCCCGCAGTTGGGGCAGAACCTTGCGTCATCGGCGACCTCGTGACCGCACTCCGGGCAGAACATGGGCGGACCCTCCTCTGACTGTGTACAAGCGCAATATCTCGCTGCGTCTTTCACGTTTATCCGGCGCCCCCGGGTGCCCATCACGGGCGTATCCGCGCAGTATGTGCTACTGAACGACGTTCAGGATGAAACTCAGAATAAAGAAGAGGAAGATTAGCACGAAGAGCGTGACACAGCCCCAGGCGCAGCACTTCCCACCATCTTCCTCGGCGGCCGCCTCGATCTTCTCGCCGATGCGCTCGGCGCCTTCGTCTCGCCCGGCCTCGGTCTCCTCGCCCCACGGCATTCCCACGCCATGCAGCCTCGCGCGCTCCTGCGTGTCCTCCCACATGCGCTCTTCGGTGGAGGTCGGCGGCGGTGGGGGCGCCTCAGATGGATAGACCTCCTCCACCTCGTAGCCGCGCTCTTCAATCAGCTTCTCTTTCTCCGCGATCTCGGCGAGTTCCTCGCTCAGCTTATCCTGCGCGGTCTCGGCCAGAGCCTGTGCGGCCCTCCGGGCTTCCTCGCGCAGGCGTGCCCGATCCACGCCGGAGAGAGCAGTCGCATCAGTCGCGGCGGCTCGCCCGGTCGGAATTGCGGTGTCCGGCGCATCCGGGAGCGGGGAGGGCTGCGGAATGTCCGGCACCGCGTCAGGTGGCTCCGACGGGTCAGGGACGCTCGGAACCTCGCCAGCCTCACGCCCACGCACCAGGCCCGTGGTGTGAGAGAGGTCGATCATCTCCTTCGCACTCCGCGACCTGCCACGTCCGCCACATTCGGGGCAGAACACGGCGTCCTCGGGCAGATTCGTGCCGCAGTTTTCGCAGCGCATACGCGTCGCTCCGCATAGAGCGAAATCAGTACATGATCTGTCCGCCGGTCACGTTGATCGCCTGGCCCGTCATGTATCCCGCCTGCTCGGAGGCCAGGAAGACCACCACGTTGCCCACGTCCTCGTAGGTGCAGCCGCGCTTCATCGGCACCTGATCGACGTACTTCTGCCGGACATCTTCCTCGGTGATGCCCCAGCGCTCGGCGTACTGCGCGTAGAGGCTGTCCACCCACAGCGGCGAGTCCAGCAGGTTCCCCGGGCAGACCGCGTTCACACGGATGCCCTCTTCGGCGAACTCAAGTGCCAGCGACTGCGTCAGGCCCACTCCGCCGAACTTGCTGGTGGCGTAGGCTGAATTTTTGAACGAGCCTTTCTTGCCCGACTTGGAGTTGATCTGCACGATCGAGCCCTTTGTGCCGCGCTCGAGCATGATCTTCGCCGCCTGCTTCGCGACGATGAAGTATCCGATCAGGTTGACCTCCATCACCTTTCGCCAGTCGGCCACCTCGAACTCAGTGGTATCGCCCGCGATCAGGATGCCCGCGTTGCTCACCACGATGTCCAGTCCGCCGAGTTCATCCACGCAGTCGGCCATCGCGGCGGCCACCGATTCCTCGTCGGTCACATCCATCTCCGCGGCGACGCCCCGACTGCCGGTCTGGTTCGCAATCCGCTCAGCGGTCTCACGCGCCCCTTCGACGTTGATGTCCGCAACACAGACGTCCGCGCCCTCACGCGCCAGCCGCTCCGCCAGCGCCTCACCGAGGCCCTGGGCTGAGCCGGTCACGAGCGCGACCTTGCCCTCAAGATGCCGACAGGGCCGGGCGTTCTGCTCCTCGCCGACGTGACGCCTCAGGAGCGCCTCCTCGGCCTCCTTCGTCCACGCCCCGGCGTCGTCAAGCTTCTCGGCGGCCTCCGGCTCCTCGTGCGCAAGTTCGTGCAATTCCGTCAGCGGCAGGCCGCGCACGTGCGGATAGATGACGGCCTTGCCGGTCAGTTCGCTTTCCTGCACCGCTTCGAGGCCCTCCCAGGCGGCGTCCATGCCGCCCACCGCAGCCACCGCGCGATTCGGCGCGAGTTCGCCGGCCTCGGTCATGCTGATCGTGGTCTCGAGGTCCTCGATCGCCGATCCGCTGGTGCCGGTGTAACGCACGCCCCTGAGGGCCACGTCGGAGACGTCCATCGTCACCATCGTGCCGCGAGCGACCCCCGCGAAGATGTTGTACATCCCGCCCTCGCCGAGGTAGCCCGCATTCTCCGCGATCACCTGCGGCACCGGCACGAGCACCACCACGTCATCGAAGCCGCCCGACGCGTAGTTCTCCATCTGCTCGTCAATCACATCCGGATCGGTCCGAAGCGGGTTGATCGTGCGCAGCGTCCGGCCGTTGCGCTCCGCGAGCGCTCCGAAACGCTGCGGGAGTGTCGCCAGTCGATCGTCGTCGATGTCCGTCGCGACGACCACCGCCGGCCCGTCAGGATGCTCCAGCGCGCGCTGCACGTGCATCTGACCCATCGGCCCGGCGGCGCCGGAGACGAGCATCGTCCCATCTTTGACGGGCTTGACCGACCGTGTGCCGGCGTATGCATCGTGCACATCCAGCCCCGTCGCGCCAACGTAGCGCGTCTGATCGTAGTGAACGCGTCCGGCATCGACCTCCACCGCGCGCTCAAGCGGCTCGTCGATCATCAGGCAGATGATCCCGCCGTCCGCCAGCAGCGTCGCGAGGCTCTCCACCTGGTCGGCGGTCGGGTCGAGCAGGATCAGGTCGTCGATCCCGCCACGCTCATCGGCGATCTCCTCAAGCTCGCTCTCGGACCCGGCCCGGATGACCTTTACCCCCTCCGACGCCGCCTCCTGCAGCAAATGTTCGAGGCTCTGCGGAGGGTTCATCGCGACGATCGCCGACGGATGCGGCCCCTCGATGAGCGCGCCGACCGTGAAGCCATCCCGCGCATCCGGCCCGCCGACGATCGCGACCGTCCCGCCTGATTTGATCGACTTGCGCGTCTCGACCCGGAAGGCGCAGACCACGCAGGCCCACGGCTCGGCCAGCGCGGCCTCGGAGTAGCCGATGTCATCGGGGATCGGGATCAGGTAGCAGCCGTCATCGCCATCGAGGATCGGCACGGGGATCTTCACGTACTGCTCGAGGCCGCCGTGCAGCGCGTAGCCGAAGGCGAGGCCCTCGCCATTGTAGTAGATGTCCGCCTGCACCACGAAGCGGTCACCGACGGAGAAGTCCTCCGCGCGCTCTTCGCCGACCTTCACGATTGTCAGCGCGACCTCGTGGCCGAGGATGACCGGGTCCTTCTTCAGATCGCGGCCGGAGATGCGGGGGTGATCAGCGCCGAGCCGCAGCACCTTGATGTCAGAGAAGCACAGGCCGCACGCATCCACGCGCGCGAGCAGTTCGTCGGTCTCGATCTCAGGCATGGCCCACTCGACGGGCTGCTTGTTCTTGCCGAGGTTCTCAAGCCCGGTGCCGTAAAGCGGCCAGGTCACGTTGATGTCGGGCATATCCGCGGTTCCATCGGCGAAGCTGTCGTAGTCGCTCATCAGAGATCCTCCAGTATGTGAAGTGTGGTGGCTGCTTACTTGTTAGTGAGCCGTGTGCGAATCGCTATGCTGACCTCCCCCGCCGGAGCACACGACGCTCCGGCACCCCCTCCGTGCCGGAGGGGGAAGCAGCTCACGCTTCGGCCCGCCGGATTGTTCCATCACCGCGTTCACAGTTGTATTTTCCCCCTCGCCCGCCTGAGCC
>JBNJEK010000333.1:0-4372 GCA_051745855.1 Armatimonadota bacterium | reverse complement strand
TGTCATGCGTCGTGGTTTTACCCTCATCGAACTGCTGGTCGTGATCGCCATCATCGCGATCCTGGCCGCCATCCTGTTCCCCGTCTTCGCCCGCGCCCGCGAGAAGGCGCGTCAGGCCAGTTGTCTCAGCAATGTCAAGCAGCTTGGTCTCGGCATCATGATGTACACTCAGGACTACGACGAGACATTTTTCTACAGCAACAACCACCGTCACCCGCATACCCTTTGGGCCGAGGTTATCTACCCCTACGTCAACAACTACCAGGTCTTCCTGTGCATCACCGGTGGCGGGCGGACCGGGCCGACCCAGTGGAACTACGGAGAGACGTGGTCATTCCCGGTCAACCCCGGATACGGCTGGAACACATATCTGGCCGGAAAAGCGCTTGCTGAGGTTGAAAAACCTGCCGATATCATCACGATCGGCGACTGCTCGCACGAGGCGTTCGCCAACCTGCCGGGGCGCATCGCGTGGGCGAGAGCAAATGACCGCGTCCACTACAGCGGCTGGAAAGGCGGCGGCTACAACGCCTGGCCAAACGGTGACACCGATTACATGAAGGACGAGTTCTCGCGCCACAACGGCGGGGAGAATCACGCCTACGCCGACGGGCACGCCAAGTGGAGTTCGAGCATGGCCACATGGAGCCGCGGCTACGACATGCTGCGGCCGTAGCCCTCGCCGAACTGTCCATTTTCTGGTCTGCGACCAGGGGACCCCGTCCGAGCATCGACGGGGTCTTTTCTCTGTCGGAAGGAAGTATTCGCCCTGATCATGGCGAATAGGAGCCCAGACGCAAAGACACCGGTGGAGGAGGCGTACCACGTATGCGATACGCAATGATCGCGCTTGCTTTCATGCTCATCCCCGTCAGCGCACCTGCGGAGCCTGTCGAACTCGCTAACCCGAGTTTTGAGATTGACGAGAACGCCGACGGCGCGGCCGACGGCTGGCGCGAGGCCGTCCACGGCGACAACTTCGAACTCGAACTCACCGATGAAGTCGCTTCTGACGGGGCGCGATCGATGCGCATCACCGGCCTCCCCGACCACGGCGATCGGGCCTGCGTCGGCCAGAGCGCGCCTCTGCACGAGCTACCGGCGGCGTACCGGTTTGCGTTCGATGTGCGTGGCGAGGGAACGGCGACCGCTCTCTTCCGCCTCCGCTACAACCCACCGGACGGGCCCGATGAAGAGGATAAGACGTGGCATTTCAACGTCCCGGAGATGACTCCGGATGAATGGACACGGAAGGTCATCGAGATCGGTGTGCCCGACGAGATCAAGGCCGTCGGCTCGGCAAGCCTCGAGTTCTACCTCTACCAGAAGGGAGAGGGCGATCTCTTCTACGATAACGTGGCGATCGAAAAACTCGCGGAGTGGACGCCCCCGGCCGAGCCGGAGCCAGAGCCAGTGGCCGACGCGGACGGGGAAATCGAGGCCACCACGGAGGTGGTCTTCCGCAATCCCGGATTCGAGGAGGCGGACGATGACGGCTTGCCCGCCGGCTGGAACTTCGCGTCCCACGGTGAGGGCTGGGAGGCCGGCATAACCGACGAGGAAGCGTATTCCGGCGAGAGTTCGGCCTACATCACGGGCGGCCCCGACCATGGGGACCGCGCGGCGCTTGTGCAGGTGTCCGCGCCAGTCGAGATCCGTTCCGGGTACCGACTCACCTTCTACGCGAAGGGCACCGGCGACCCGAGGACCGGCACATTCCGATTCCGCCACCAGCGCGAGGATGAGGACGACCGGCATCAGACGGAGTACTTTACCGTCGAAATGGCAGAGGACGAGTGGGTGAAGAATGAGTTCGAGTTCACGGCCAGTCGGAGAGTTCGCGAGATCGGCGTCTCCCCCATCGAGGTGATCCTCTACCAGCGCGGTGAGGGCACGATCTACTACGACGATGTCTCGGTGGAACCGATCGAAGCGCCGCCGGTGAGCCTCAACAACCCGGGCTTCGAGCAGGACGAGGATGGAGACGGCCTCCCTGACGCATGGCGAACCTTCACGTCCGGCGAGGGCTTTGAGTTCACACTCTCGGAGGATGCGCACTCAGGCGAGTACGCCGCCTGCATCACCGGTCTGCCCGACCGCGCCGACCGCGCATGCTGGGGGCAGACGACCCCGAGCAGCGTCATGGCGCCGGGCTTTCGCCTGACCTTCTGGGTGAAGGGCGAGGGCGTTCCAACAGGCATCTTCCGCTACCGCTACAGGGACGAGAACGGCGAGGATGCCGACGACACCCACCACTTCGCCATCGACGACATTGACGCCGACGAATGGCGGGAGAAGGAATTCGAATTCGCGACCCGGCGCGAGGCGCTTGCGGCGGGCGAATCGAGAATCGAACTGCTGCTCTACCAGCGCGGAGAGGGAACGCTGTGTTACGACGATGTCGAAATCCAGCCCCTCGCGGAGGCGCCGACTCCCGAACTCTCGCCTGCGCAGCAGGCGCTGCAGACGCCAAGGCGCCCCGTGGACGGGCGAGTGGCGCTGCAGAACCCTCCAGACTTCACATGGCAGCCGCAGCCGGGAGCGGACAGCTACGAGATCCAGCTTGCCCGCAGCGAGGATTTCGCGGGCGCGGAGACCGTCGGCGACCTTGAGTACAACTGCTACAGCCACTCCGCGGTGCTCGACGATGATGCGCGCTGGTGGTGGCGATTTCGTTACGTGACCGATGGGCGAGCGTCGGACTGGTCGGAGGCGTGGTCATTCGAGATCGCGCCCGACGCCGCCGAATTCCCGGTGCCGCCGCCGGATGAGATGCTCGCGCGCATCCCCGAGAGCCACCCCCGTGTTTACACCACAGCGGCCACGCTGGAGGACTTCCGCGCTGCACGACTTGACGAGAAGGCCGACTGGTGGAATCAGTTCGAGGGGAAGTGCGAGGCGCACCTGGAGAAGGACCTCCCGACCGAGCCGGGCCCGGAGTATGACTTCAGCGGGCGCTCGGGGAGCCTGACCGCCGAGGAGAAGAGCCGCATGGACGCGCTGAGGGGCCTCGGAGGGGCCGCAAGCTCACCGATGTGGGAGATGGGCTTCGGCTACCTCGTGAGCGGCAACGAGGCCTTCGGCGAGCGCGCGGTGGAGTGGCTGATGGAACTCGCGCAGTGGGATGTCGAGGGCACCACCGGCTACCGGAACCACGACCAGGTCTTCCGCGATGTCGCCTGGAAGTCCGCCTGCGCGTACGACTGGTGCTACGACCTCATGAGCGAGGACCAGCGGGCGACCGCGCGCGAGATGATCGAGGCGCGCGGAGCGATCCTCTACCACGACTTCCGCGAGGACTCGCGGCCGATCTACGAGTATCCGTACAACTCGCATGGCTGGACGTCGATGGGCTTTCTCGGCATCATCTCCATCGCCCTGTGTCACGATGAGCCGCGGGCGAATGACTGGTTCAGCTTCATCGCCGCGACATACGCGCCCCTCTACCCCGCGTGGGCGGGCGAGGAGGGTGGCTGGTGCCAGGGGACGGCATACTGGAAGTGGAGCCAGCGCTACCGCACAATCTTCTCGGACGCGCTACGGTCCGCCACCGGCGTTGATCTCTACGACAAAGCGTTCACGCGCAACAACGGCTGGTTCAAGCCCTACATGCACCCGCCCTTCTGCGACCGGCACCACTTCGGCGACGGCAATCTCGGCAGCCCTGGCGGCGCCGACCGCAACAACCAGTTGCTCTACGCGACGCGCTACGACAACCCCTACTTCAAGTGGTATGCCGATCAGATCCACGGCAGCGAGGACACCGGCGTCTTCGGCTACTGGTGGTACGATTACGACCTCCCGGCGCGGCCGCCGATCGACGTGCCGCAGAGCAAGTATCTGTCAGACATCGGCTGGGTCGGAATGCACTCCGATATGAGCGACCCCGACGACGTGATGCTCATCTTCAAGTCATCGTGGTACGGCTCGTTCAACCACAGCCACGCCGATCAGAACCACTTCGTCATCAACGCCTACGGCGAGCCGCTGCTGATCGACTCGGGCTACTACGACTGGTACGGCTCCGACCACGACCGCAACTGGACCCGCCAGACGAAGGCGCACAACTCGATCCTCGTCAACGGTGAGGGGCAGCCGATCTTCGACATCACCGCAAAGGGCGAGATCGTGGACTACTTCGAGAGCCCGGTGGGCTGCTACACCGCGGGCGACGCGACTCAGGCATATAAGGGCAAGCTGTCCAAATTCGTCCGCCATGTCCTCTACGTGCGCCCGGACACGTTCGTGGTGATCGACGAGCTTGAGGCCGAGGAGGCCTCGACTTGGACGTGGGCCGCCCATTCGCTTGAGGAGATGCAGATCGACGAGCAGGCGCGCACGGTCACCATCGAGCAGGGCGAGGCGGCACTCG
>JBNJEK010000332.1:0-4431 GCA_051745855.1 Armatimonadota bacterium | reverse complement strand
CGCACGTGCAGGTTCAGCGAGAACGCGGCCTTCTCCGGGCAATCCGGCCCGAGCAGTTGGCTGCGGGTGAAGGCGTTGTCGAAGTTGCCATTTCCGTCGCCGCTGAAGGGGCCGGCGCTGGTGGCGGTGACTTCGGCGCTCGTCGAGACCGCGTTGGCGCTTCCACGGATGACCCGGAAGCTGAATGTGGCGAAGTTGTCCGGGTGCGTGGCGTGGAAGCTCAGGTTGACCTGCGCGTTGGCGTTGCCCTCAGCGACACCCGGATCGTAGAGCAAAAAGCCGCAGGGGCCGGTCAGGGTGCCGCCTCCAAGACGCGGAGGATCGATCGCCGCGCCGCACTGGCGGTTGTTCACGTGCAGCATGAAGACGTATCCGCCTCCCTGCACTGCGGCCCCGGGTGCCGGCGAGGTCGTGATCGTCCCGCCGCCGGTCGTGCCGGAGGGCACGATAAACTCAAAGTCCGTGCCCGGCTGCGCCTGGGTGCCGTCGGGCTTGTAGATCTCCAGTTTCACCTCGTACTTTCCATCCGGCAGCGTCCGGGTATCAAAGAAGCCGGAGTAGATGTCGCCGAACCAGTCGGTGGTCGGCCAGTAGGTCGTGGCTCCCGGGAAGCTCGGCGGATCATGCGGCCGGAACTCGTAGAGGTTCATACCCGAGACGCCCTGAGGCCCCAGCGCGTAGACCGGGAATGTCGTGGTCCCGCCCTGCTCCTTCACGTAGTGGACCTTCACGCTCTCGGTAAGCTCGGTCCAACTGCCCGCCCCCTGCTGGCGGTAAAGCCAGCGGTAGTACTTGATGTTGCCGTCGGGCAGGTCACCGTCGTAGCCATGTCGCAGCCCGAGGCGCCAGCCGAATGGCGCGTCGGTGATGCCCGCGTAATCGACCAGGCCCGAGGACTTGATGCTGTCGATGCGGGTGCCGCCGACGCCATAGGGCATGATCCAGGTGTCAACGCCCTGTGGCGGCTGGATATCCTCTTCCTCGGGCGCTGCCACGAGGAGCTTGTGGCAGTAAACGTTGTTCGATTCGTTGAACTCGAGAACGTTGGTCCCCGGATCGACCACCGCCGCGAGGCAGTAGACACCGGGGGCGGTGTTCTTCGGGATCGGCACGGACTCATTGTAGGTGGTGCTGGCGCCGGCGGCGAGGCTCTGAGTGTTGCTGATACGCCCGCCGAACATCAGCATGTCCTCGACGAAGTCATCTTCAGTGTATCCTGCGTAGGTGGGCTGTGTCGCGAACTCAACCGGGACATCCTCATCCTGCGACATAACCATGTCCACCATGTACGCATCCTCGGCCGGGTTGTCGTTCGTGCCCGGCGCCCGACCACGGCCCTCATTGCGAACCGTGACCTTGAGGTTGACGGTGCTACCCGCGACGGCGCGATCCGGGCCGCTGATCGACACAGTGAGATCGGGAAGCTGCAGAAGCGGGACCTGAAGCCGAGGAAGTTGGATCTGAATTCGCGGCTGCTGCGGAAGCTGGATCTGGGCGATCTGGTCCGGGGAAGTCGTGGCCTCCTGCGCGGAGACACAGGCGGCGAGCACCACGAGTATCAGAACCGCCGACAGCGCACACCTTTTCACCTTTACCACCTCTGATGCGCCTTGATCAATGCGATTCCCCCACACGGTCACTACTTGCATTCTGCCCAGCAGGCGATACCCGCGAAACACCTTCACCGTCTGCCTGAAGATTCCCCCCTGAGACTCATTTTGGCCATCGACGCACAGCCCGGGGAGTGAGAATCTCATGGTTCGGGGGTGGGTGGTCGGGGTCGGCGCGACAACGACAACGACAAACGGCCGGGCTGGCGTCGGGCGAGATACACGACATCTCGCCCTCTCCAGCCCCTCCACAACGGCAACGACCGCTGCCGTTCTCTTCTCATTCTTCCCTTCTCACTCTTCCCTCCGTCCGAGGCAATACTCCTCCATCGCCACACAAATCGCCTCCACGTTCTCCAGCGGCACATCCGCGGCGACCTCGGCCTTCACGGACAGGCCGCCCTCAGCGAGCGCGAGAGTCTCCACCGCCTCCCGGATGTGCGCGTCGATCTCCTCCGGCGTGGCGAATGGAAACAGCTGCCTGTCGAGGTCAAGCGCCACCGCCACCGTCCCCCTGCAGATGCGCTCGAGGTCCTCCAGCGTGTTCGCGCGGATCTGCGGATTGATCATCGTGACCCCGTAGCTCACCAGGTCCGGAATGATCTCGCGGATGTCCCCGTCCGAGTGCATGTAGACGTGCGCGCCGGCCTCCCGGCAGGCACCGTAAAGCTGCGCGTAGCACGGCCCGATGTACTCTCTCCACGACGCGGGGCTGATCGGCAGATTCACCTGGTTGCCGAGGTCGTCGCCGAAGCTCATGTACTCGACGCCAAGCTCAATGTAGCGATCGACCACGCGCTGGTTCTGCTCCATCACCATCTCGATGAGCGTGTCGAGGCGCGGGTCGCGGTCGGCGATGTCGATCATCAGGTTCTCGAAGCCGCGCAGATAGTAAAGCCGCATGAACATGAAGCCGTGATGCAGGCCGCCGCCGGTTCGCAGGCCACCGCTCTCCTCGGCAGCGTCCAGCCCCCGGGCCACGGCGTCCCAGTCGCGCGGGCGGCCCCAGTCGTCCAACTCCAGCAGGTCCGGCGGCCGGTAGCTGTCGAGGTCGCTCCAGTCCTCGATCGGGTGGCCGAGGACCTGCCCGGCCATGCCCTCCTCGATGTTCTCCCACCGGCAACCCCAGGCGTCCACGAGCGTGCCCAGCGCACGGTTGGGCGCGCCGGTGATCTCATCGTAGTCCTTGCTGCCCGCCTCGAAGCCCGGGAAGACCGCCGGGTGGCGCAGAACGATCTCCTCAAGCGCCTCGCGATACTTCTTCCAGGTGGACGCGAGCGGGCTGACGTTGCACGGGATCCAGTCCGGATTCTGGAACTGGATCACTCGCAGCAGGTTCTCGGTGGTCTCGTTGCGACCGTCCAGACTGAGCATGATCGGACAGGATGGCATCAGTAGTCACCTCGGGTGGTCTCAGTAGAGTCCCTGACGGCAATATCACGGTCTCCCGCCTGCATTCCGGGGGGTTTCTTCGATAGACCCTTCGGCTGCGGTGTGGGAAACTGAAAGAGCGTTCAATCAGTAGTGGAGGAGTGATTTCGAATGCTCCGATGGGCTTTGATATTCCTGGTCATCGCAGTAGTCGCTGCGATCTTCGGCTTTGGAGGCATCGCCGGAGCGGCCGCCGGCATCGCGCAGATACTCTTCTACATTTTCCTGGTGTTCTTCGTCATCTGGCTGATCATGCACCTGATGGGCCGGGGTGGCAGCACACCCGCCGCATAAGCACCACGACCGGAGAAACACGTTGCGGCGGGCGCCTGGCCCGCCGCACCGCGTTCTACTGCTCGCCTCTGCGCGATTTCCTCGGCTGGATGGCTCCGCCGCCCGCTTCACCGCGGCTCGCTGTCCATGTAAGGCGTAAGCATCAGGCGGTCGATCTTCGTGCCGTCCTCGCGCGCCGAGATCTCAAGGTTCACCTCGCCCTCGGGCAGCGAGAGTGGGAGCGGCTGCTCGCTCCGCACGAGCGTGAAGGCCGTCCACTCCCAGCTTTCATGCGTCCCGGTGTGCCAGTCGGTGCGAGGGAAGACCTCCGCGTCTTCGGTGTACGCCCGCACGAAGAATGAGTCGTCCTCCTGTGTCGGCGCGTTGACTCTGCCCCACAGGTAATGCTCGCCCGCCTCCGGCACGTCCAGCCGCCACGTCACGCTTCCGGGCAGGCTGTTGCGCGCACCCGGCTCGCCCGGGACCCACACGAACTGCCCGCCGGAGGCCGCGTCGTCCTCGCCGACCTCCATCTGCGGCTCGATCAGGCCGCTCTCCGCCTCGAAGTAGGTGGTCTCGCCCTCGAGGTAGACCGCGCCCTCGGCAAGTCTCTCCTGCCGCTCTTCCTGTCGCCGCTGATACGCGAGGACCGGCTCGAAGTCCGCGAGCAGCGGCCGGCCGATATCATCTCCGTCCACCTCCAGCACGGCGCTCGTGTGAGCAGGCTCGGCCTCGGTGCAGCGCACGAACGGCGCCTCCGCCGCGAGGACCAGCGGCTCGTCGACGCCGGCGGCCTCTACTCGCACCGCGTCCTCGGATGCATCAACACTCAGGCCTGCCTCGGCGAACTCCCGCCTCCACGCCTCGACGGCCGCCTCGTCGGCCACACCCGCCGCCACTCGCACCCAGAAGGAAGCGCCCGGTCGCGATGATTCGCCCTCGATGCCCCAGTAGCTGTGATGCGCCACCGTCAGCCGCATGGCGCCGTAGTCGTTGCCATCGGAGATCAACGCCGCATCGGCGCGCTCGCCGTCCAGTCCGCGGGCCCACGGGACGCGCAGGCCGATGACCGCCCGGCCGTCGCGCAGGACGATCGCCTCGCCCGGCTGCAGCGGCT
>JBNJEK010000331.1:0-4458 GCA_051745855.1 Armatimonadota bacterium | reverse complement strand
CACCATGGTCTCCTCGTCGTCGCGGTCGAGCGCGCCGAGCGGGCAGATCTCCTCACAGCGCATGCACATGCCGCAGAGGTCGGCCTCCAGCAGCGGGTCCGCCTCCAGCGGCGCGTCGGTGAGGATAAGCTGCATCCGCTGGCGGTGGCCGAACTCGGGTGTGAGCGCGATGCGCACCCAACTCATCTCGGCGAGGCCCGCGCAGACGGCCATCTTGTCCATGTCGGGGTAGACGTTCGGCGCGGGCGCGCCCTCGCGGACCGGGACACCCTGCGGCGCGACCTCAGGCGGGAATGCGAAGAGCGGGACGGCCTCCCAGCCCTGGTCTTCGAGCCACTCGACGACTTCGAAGGTGGACATGGCGACGAACTGGGTGTCGAGCCACGAGTAGCCGAACATGTCGTAGAGGCCCTGGTTGGTGCCCTCCTCGAGTCCGCGAAGCGTCCCGCGGGTGATGCGCCGGCCGATGACGATGGCGGCCTGCATCTCGGGGAAGATGGAGAGCGGGTTCTCTTCGGCGGGCAGGCCTTCGAACCTGTCGGGTGATGCGACCCCGACGAGGTCGGCGGACGCCTCCCGCGCGAACTGCTTCATCTGGTCGGTCAGGTCAGGCATGGCAATATCGCCTCACAGCGTCAGTTGGTGGCTTCGGCAGGGGGACGCTTCGGCGGGGGAGGGCGAGGGACCTTCCTCGTGGTGCCGTTCCGTGGCCCGGGCGCCCTCGCCCGCACGTGGTTGGAGAGGCCGACCCCCGCGTCGGCCTGTGTCGTTGCTTAGCCGTTTGGAGGGTGCGGGTCCTCCTCTTCCCCGCGCATTTCCTCCATCCAGTGCAACGTGTCGAGGTATTCTCGCACCTGGGCCTCTTCAGGGACGCCGAGGCCGTCCAGCGCCTCCAGCGCCTCCTCCCAGTAATCCCGCGCCGCCGCGAGGTCGCTGATCTCGTCCGCAAGAAGGCCCATGTTGATGAGCGTCACTCCCTCGCCGTGCCGGTCGCCAAGTTCGCGGCACAGAGCGAGGCTTTGGCTCCATGCATGGAGAGCCTCGTCATGCCTTCCTCGCGTAGCCTCCAGTGCCGCGATGTTGTTAAGCGTCCGGTCCTCGGAGTGTCGATCTCCGAGTTCGCGGAAGATGGCGAGGAGTCGGCGATAGAGTTCAAGCGCCGCGTCGTGGCGGCCCCGGCGCTGGTGCACGTTAGCCATGTTGCCCATCGTCTGCGCCTCGCCCAGCCGGTCGCCGAGTTCGCGGAAGATGGCGAGGCTCTCCTCGTACAGCTCCATGGCCCTTTCATAGCGTCCCTCTCGGAAATGCACGTGCGCCATGCCGCCAAGCACCAGTCCCTCGCCGTGCCGGTCGGCTGTCTCACGAAGCGCCGTGAGGGCCTCCCCAAATAACTGCAACGCTTTGGAGCAGTCTCCCAGTAGCAAGTGCACACTAGCGATGTTGTGCAGAGTCCCGCCCTCGCCTCGTCTGTCGCCAAGCTGGCGGAAGATGGTGAGGCTGTGCTCGTGGAGGTTCAGTGCCTCATCGTAATGGCCTTGCACTTGGCGCACAGTCGCCATGTTGTTCAGCGTCTGTGCCTCGCCGCGCCGGTCTTCGAGTTCGCGTAGGCCCCGCACAGCTCCCTCGTACAGCTCCATCGCCTCTTCGTAGAGACCGAGGCGCTGTTCGATCTCTCCGGCGCGGACGAGCAAATGTGCCCTCAGTTCGCGCTCGCGGCCGGTCAGGGGGGATTTGAGTCTTGCCAGCGCAGCATGGTACGTGCGAAGGCGCTCCTCCAGCTCCTCCCGCGACTGTGCAGCCCACTCCTCGCTTCCCAGGAAGTGAGCGACCTGTGCCCGTGTGGCCTCAACCCGTTCGAGCAGCTCGAACGACGTGGTGCGAATGCGGTAGAAGTCGCGCGCCATGCGGGCGATCAGCGCGTGGACGTAGTCGGGCACGAGCAGGACGAGTGGGTGTGGGAGCTTGACGAAGAACTCGCGTGCGAGGTTGAGCTGCTGCAGGGCGGTCGGGGTGCGATCCGGATCCTCAAGCTCCTCGGCCGGGATCGCGCCGTCCTGCCAGTCCACGACGAGCGCGACCTTTCGATGTGTGCGCACGAGTTCCGCGAACTCGTCGCCGCTGATGTGGTGGGCGACGAGGGAGGCCATCGCGCTGTACTCGCGAGTCAGAGGGATCACGAGGAGGCCGATGTCTTCTTCTTCGAGAGCATCGCGGAGGGTCGCGATGAAGCGCCGGCGGTTGACGGGCGCGTTGCCGGTGACGATGGCGATGTAGCGCGGCTCGTCACTGAGCCTGATGCCCTCGACGAGGCGGTCGAACTCGCTCGCGGCCATCACCGGCGCGGTGGTGTCAGCCATCAGGGCAGCATCCCCCGCAGTTCCAGCAGCTTGCGCACGAGCGGGTGAACGTCGTACCAGTTCGGATCGTTCTCATACTCCAGAATAGCCAGTGCGTCGGCGAGGGTGCGCTGCTCGTCGTCCATCCTGGCGTCACGATCTTTGGCGACCTGCACAAGCACCGGGTAGTGCTCCTCGTCGAGGCCGCGCCGGTATGCCCGGATGATCTCCATCGCCTCATCTTCCACAATCCCCTCGCTGATGGCGCCCTCTTCGGCCATCTTTGCAGCCAGACATGAATTCCGCGCCATGCGCAGGGCATCTCCCACGACTCCACCCGACAGGAGCGCCAGCTTCCGCAGGGCCTCTGGCTCAAACAGCTCTGAACTGGCCCTCTCAGTGATGATCCCGACGATCCTCTCCACACCGTCCTCTACGGGTTCGCCCCGCCGGTCGGTAACCGTAATCATCGGCAGGATGACGGTATCATCGAACCCCCGCTGTGCCGCGTGCATTTCGGGGGCGTTGACAAGGGAATATGGGATCGTATAGATCACGTCACAGCCGACGCTCTGCAGCGTGCCGGCGTGCTCACGGAAGATACCGCGGGCCGTCTCGGCGTCCGCCTTCTCGAGGTCATCGACGATCACCAGCGGCGGACGACATTCGTGCTGCAGGTCGGCCGCCAACAGCCCGATCATGTCCACGATCTCGCCCGTCCGTGGGCGCAACCGCTTGCGGATGTCCTCACGGGTCTCGTGTTCGACCTTGTACCGAGCGAAGAATTTGGCGAAGGCGGCCGTCAGTTCGCCCCCGAACTCGGCGGCTCTGGATTTGCCGGTGCTGGTTGACATCTCTGCCTCATCGAGCAGCCCTGAGACCCACTCGTTGAAGCGCTCGCGGTACTCCGCGCTGTCAATGCCCTCCTGCTCCACGCGAGACAGGATGCCGCCGCACATCCCGAGCAGAAGGTCCGTGTGCTCCACATCGGCCCGCTCGAAGAGGCGATCCACCGAGAGATAGACGGGCGCGAAGTCGTCCTGGAGGCGGTACTGCAGTCGGAACAGTTCGGTGGACTTGCCGCTGCGGTTGAAGCCGCTGAAAAGGATGTGCAAGCAGCCTGTGTCCATACGGAACGCTTCGGCCAGGGCCACGGTACGTCTGTAGCCTCGCTCCACGTAGAGCGAATCGAAGCGGTCGCGCCGGTCCAGCTCCGTTTCCATCAGGTTCCACGCGTCCTTGAAGGTGTCCGCGGGCTGTATCTCGCCCATGCTGCTCGCCTCCCGACGTGCGTCCTCCGATTTCATCTGGTAGTATGCCACGTGCGCCGCGGGAAGTCCACCCGGCGCGTGAGCCGAAAACGACGGTCCTGCGCCAATTCGCCGCCACACCGCCCCCGTCCTTCGCTTTGCGGAGGGAATGGTGGAGGCGACGGTGAAGTCTGGGGCGGACGGACACGGCACAGGCTGGCGCGGGGGCCAGCCTCTCCAACGGCAAACGACAACAGCAAACGACAACGGCCCCTCAGGAGGCCCTGATATGCCCGACCGACAGCCCAACCTCATCTTCGTCTTCGCCGACCAGATGCGCGCGCAGGACTGCGGGTTCATGGGAAACCGGCAGGTCCGCACGCCCACCATGAATCGCATGGCCGAGCAGGGTGTGGTCTTCGAGAACGCGGTCTCAAGCTGCCCCGTATGCACGCCCTACCGCGCCTCGCTGCTCACCGGCAAGTATCCCCTCGCGTGCCGCACCGCCATGAACGACGTGCGCCTGCCGGTGGATGAACTGTCCATCGCCGAGGTGCTGGGCGATGCCGGCTACGCGACAGGATACATCGGTAAGTGGCATCTCGACGGGCAATACCGCGGCGGCTTCATCCCGCCCGGCCCGCGCCGCCAGGGTTTTCAATTTTGGGCCGCTAACGAATGTACGCACTCGTACATGAATACCTTTTACTACCGCGACGACCCGCAGCCACTCTACATCGACGGCTACTCCGCCGACGGCTTCACCGACATCGCCATCGACTACATCGACGACCACGCCGATGAGCCTTTCAGCCTCTTCATCTCCTGGGCGCCGCCGCACAACCCGTATCACGCGATGCCGGAGAAGTACG
>JBNJEK010000330.1:0-4531 GCA_051745855.1 Armatimonadota bacterium | reverse complement strand
CTTGCGGGCGGCGCCGGCCTTGCGATCATCATGGTGGCGTCAATCGCCGGTCCATCCGGCACCGGCCTCGCGGCGGCGGAGGGGCGGAGCGAGCAACTGCTCCCGCATGTCCGCGCATCGGTGAAGCTGGTGCTCACGCTTTACATCGGCTACGCGCTCGCGGGTGTCCTCGCCTACTGGATTGCGGGGATGGGGTTATTCGAAGCGATCAATCATTCGTTCACTGCAGTCGCGACCGGTGGTTTCTCCACCCGGCCGGAGAGCATCGGCGCGTGGGACGAGATGCGGATCGAGGCGGTGACGATTCCGCTGATGCTGCTGGGAAGCCTGAACTTTTTGACTGCATGGGGCCTTGTGCGGCGGAGATTCCAGCGGGCCACCCGGAGCGGTGAGCTGAGGCTGATCTCGGTGGTGATCCCCGTAGCCGCATTGCTGCTTTTCGCACTCGTCACCTGGCCGCTTTACGCGGGAGAGAAGGCCGGTCGGGTCGCGCTTTTCGAAAGCGTTTCAGCCCTGACCGGCACCGGCTTTACGACCGTCTCATACGTGGGATGGAGCGGATTCGGCCTCCTGACCATCGTCACGCTCATGTGCATCGGCGGTGGCGTCGGCTCCACGTCCGGCGGGATCAAGCAGTACCGGGTCTACGTGCTGCTCAAATCTCTGGTGTGGAAGATACAGCGAGCGTTTCTTCCGCCTACGACCGTCTTTGAAAGATGGATCTGGCGCGGCGAGTACCGCGATTTCGTCGATGAGCGGCGGCTGCGCGGGATTGCAGATTACTTCTTCCTCTACGTCGGCGCGCTGCTTGTCGCGACGCTCGTCATTGCCGCTGCCGGTTTCGGGCTCGACGAGTCTCTCTTCGAGGCGGCGTCGATGCTCGGCACCGTCGGTCTTTCGGTCGGTGTCACCTCAGCGAACGCGCCGTCAGCGGTGCTCTGGACGGGCATCATCGGGATGTTCCTCGGTCGCCTGGAGTTCTACGTGGTGATTATCGGGCTGGTCAAGCTGGTCATCGACGTCAAGAAGATTGTGACGCCGCGACGCGCCCTGCCCTCGACGCCGAACGCTGCCGACGGCGACGGTGATGGAACGTAGTCGGCGGGCGTGTTGACACTCGGCGTCCGTGCCGGCAGTGCTTCGCCCCTGTCCGTCGGAACGGTGATGATCTCCGGTCGCGAAAGAAGGTCATCTGCCTGCGGACGGCCTATCTGTCTTCAGATATCGAACATGCACGATGGAGGCGCATTGATGACAGCCCAAACACCGCTTGCTCCACGCCCCCTGTGGTCGGCAACACCCACGCCACTGACGGACGACCTGCAGATCGATCTCGTGTCCACCCGCCGCCTGGTGGATCACCACCTGCGACTGGGGGTCGATGGTCTCTTCATCCTCGGATCCTGCGGCGAGGGGCCGTGGCTGCCGCGTGAGCAGCAGCGCGCCTTCATCCGCGAGGTCTGCAAGCACAACGCCGGACGCATGACCATCGGCGCGCAGGTGACCGACAACTCCGCGCCGCGCATCATTGAGAACGCGCGGATAGCCGGCGAGGAGGGCGCGGATGTCGCGATCATGGCCGCACCGTGGAAGCTCATGGGGCCGCTGGCGAAGGACAAACTGCGGAGCCTCTATCTCGACGCGATTGAGGGCAGTCCGCTGCCGATGGGCATCTACGACCTGGGTGAGCGTGACGCGACATTTGTGCCACTGGAGGTCCTCATCGAGGCACTACGCCACCCGAAGGTGGTGGCGCTCAAGGACAGTTCCGGCAGTGAGGAGCGGCGTGAGGAGGTGCTCGAGGTCCGCGCTGAGCGCCCTGAACTGCGCGTTATGTCCGGCGATGAGTTCGATCTCCCGACCTACCTCGGCGCTGGCTACGACGGCCTGGTACTCGGAGGCGCGATCTTCAACGGCTACCTGGCGCGGCAGATCATGGACGCGATCGCTGAGGGCAATATCGAGCGGGCGCAGGACCTGCAGGAGCGGATGAATGCGCTGATGTACGACGTCTACGGCGGAGAGACGATCAGCACGTGGCTGGCCGGTCTCAAGCATCTGCTGGTGCGGATGGGCATCTTCGAGACGCGAGTGAACCTGCTGGGTTACGAGTTGACCGACGACTGCGCGGCGCGCATCGAGGACGCGCTTGAGCGCGAAGATGACGTGCTCTTCCCCGAGAAGTGAGTGCTGGAATTGGCGGAGCACAGTGGAGGACCATTATGGCGGAGATTGCAGTGAAAAGCGCGAAGCAGATGCTCTTCGGTTCGGGCATGCGGCATGACCTCGGTGAGCACGCGGCCCAGTTTGGCGATCGCGCGTTGATCGTCTGCGGGCGGAACGCTCTGCAGGAGTCGGGGGCGCTGGATGAACTGACGGCCTCACTCGAAGCGGCCGGTCTCGGCGTGAGCGTCTTCGATGAGGTCGAGCCGGAGCCGTCGCTGGCAACGGTGGAAGCTGGTCGCGCGGCACTGCGCGATGCCGACTGCAGCGTGGTGATCGCGGCGGGCGGGGGCAGCGCGCTGGATGTCGGCAAGGCCGTCGCGGGGCTTGCGGATGACCCGGAGCCGGTGCAGCACGGGCGCGAGGTGGCCGGGGTCGGCCGCCCCTGCATCGCGATGCCGACGACCTCGGGCACCGGTGCGGAGGTCACGCCGAACTCGGTACTCACGAACACGCAGACGGGGGAGAAGGCATCTATCCGCGGGCACGGTCTGCTGCCGGAGATGGCGATCGTCGATCCGGAGCTTACGCTCAGTTGCCCGGAGGATGTGACCGCGCACTCAGGCCTCGATGCGCTCACGCAGGCCATCGAGGCGTTCGTCTCGACCGGCTCGAACACGATCAGTGCGCCGATGGCCGAGGAAAGTGCGAGGCGTATCGCCGGCAGTCTGCGCCAGGCTGTGAGCGACGGGTCTAACTTGCATGCGCGCGAGGATATGGCACTGGGGAGTCTGCTGGCGGGGCTGGCACTGGCCAGCGCGCGCCTGGGGCTGGTTCACGGCCTCGCACATCCGCTGGGCTCGCTCTACCACCTGCCGCACGGACGGGTCTGCGGCGCACTGCTGCCGCGGATCATTGAGTTCAACCTCAGTGCCGCCGAGGCGCAGTACGCGTACCTCGCGCGTGCCATCGGCGTGGGTGAGTCGGGACGCGATCTCTACCGCTGTGCCGCGCGACTGGTTGATGACCTCCACGCCGATGTAGACTGGGCTGAGGCGGGCCTCCGGAAAGACGACTTCGATGAGATCATCCCGCCTGCACTCGAATCCGGCTCAACCGCGCACAATCCAAGGCCGGTCACCGAGGAGGATCTGCGCAGGCTGCTCGAGGACCTGATCGAGAATTGATGCGATGTCTTTGATAGCGCGCACACGCGGTCAGGCCTGGCTTACTCCACCAGCGCGAGCACCTCTCGCTCGATGATCGCGTCGATCTCGGCTACGAAGGGCGCCGGGCGCTCGTGGAAGCACATCGAGCCGAGCGCCTCGTGGCCGCCCTGCGGCAGCATCTCGGCGGTCGGGATGTACGCGTCGGTGTAGGTGCAGTAGCCGAGGAAGACCGTCTCGCGGTCGGGGAAGAGGTCCTTCACCGCGCGCCCGACCTCGGCCGTTACCTCGCCCGACATCGCCACCACCTGCAGGTCCTCGTTGAGGCGCCAGTGCGTGATATGCATGCGGAATGCCTCGGGGATCGTTCCCGTCCGCAACTGCTCCAGCAGATCGCGGGCCCATAGACGGATGATTGAGCGGTTCGCCGGGCGGAACCCCTCCGGGATCTCGGTGTCATACGGGCTGCTCATGGTGAGGAGTTCTTCGCGTGTCGGGAGCTTCGACATGTCGTAGGGGATCGAGAACTCGCTCTCGGCGGCGGCGAGGCTCAGATCGATCGGCTGCATCTCGCCCGCGCGCACAAAGTCCGCGATCTCGCCCGCAACCTGGCGCCAATACGCCGCGTATTTCTCTTCACCCTCCCGCTCCTGCACACGCGGCATGACGCTCGCGCCTGCGCCCTGCGCAAAGGAGGTAATGACGCCCTCGCCGAGCTCCTGCCGCAGGCCCTGCGCGACATGGCCAGGCCAGTCGGCGCTGATGAGCAGCTTGTTCTTCGAGGTTGGGTGACAGGCGTAGGAGTAGAGGACCGCCGCGAGTTCGTGGTCGCGGTAGAATGCGAAGACGGGCATCTCCGGGTCGTAGTACCCGTCCTCGTTCGGGCGCATAGAGACGGTCCCGATGTCCGGGTCGGGCAGCCTGCGACTCACGCCGAAGTGTGCCCGGTGGACGCCGTGCTCGATGCGCGTGGGCTGCAGGTCATCGAGTGCCGCGGCGATCCCCTCGCGGATGGTCTGTTCGAGCGAGCAGAGGTACTCGCGATCGACCGGCCAGTGCGGGTAGCAGCGCTGCAGGAAGAGCGCGGGCGCGGAGTGGGTATGCGAGAGGTTCAGCACCAACGCGGCGCTCGGCAGGCCGAGTTCGTCCTCGGCCCAGAGCTTCGTGCGCCACGAGAGGTCCGCCGGCCACTTGAGCAGGTC
>JBNJEK010000329.1:0-4553 GCA_051745855.1 Armatimonadota bacterium | reverse complement strand
CGGGGGCAGAGCCGTCAATCAACCGGCTGCCGCAGAACCGTCTTCAGATTCTCGGGCTTCGTCCGCCGCGGATCGGACAGGTAGATCTCATGATGCTTGCCGCGCCTCTCGTGGCCCTGCTCGGCGATGAAAGCGTGCAGGCGCTCGATCGTCGACTGCTCCTGGTCGTAAGGACCAACGTGCAGTACCTGCGCGCTGAGGCCCTCGTCATACTGCTCGAAGCGCATCATCTCCGCCGCCACGAGGCACTTCTTCTCACACGCCTTCTCGTGTCCGCGCTCGTAAAGCTCCTCGTCCACAGGCTCCGGCATCATGATCATCAGCGTCCACTGCCACGAATCCATGTCCTCCTGCGAGAAATCCTCCATCTCCTCCACCCACCAGAGCCCCTCAAGCGGTGGCATCACGAAGTCCAGATCCTCGCTGCGCTCCTTCACGATGTATTTGATCGAGTAGGCGATTGCGTAGAGCGCCTCGACCGCCGCCTCGTACCAGGTTTCGGTGTTCGGGTCACCGCTTCCATCGATCATTATGAAGTTCATCGGCGGGACGTCCACCATCACCGGTTCCCGCGACGGGTCGTGCAGATCGCTGCGGATCTTCTCAAGATCGCGTTTGGGCATTGGGTGCCGCTCCCTCGGCAGGTCGGCTGATACGCACGTCGTTGATACAACACACAGCCTCTTTCCGCAAGGCCGCCGGGACTCCTGCGCCCTCTTTCGCAGGCAGGTGCCCGCAGTCTGAGCGGCCAATTACTCCCCACCATCACGCGTCCCGGAGGAGGTCGCCCATGAACTTCGTCATCGTGATCATCGACACGCTGCGCTACGACCACATCGGCGCCCACGGCAATGACTGGATCGAGACACCGAATCTCGACCGGCTTGCCGGGCAGTCGTGGGTCTTCGACAACGCATTCTCGGCCAGCTTCGCCACCATCCCCCACCGCTGGGACGTCATGACCGGCCGCTACGGCAACCCGTTTCACCAGTGGCTCCCCCTGCGGCACGACGCGATGACGCTCCCGTGGTGGCTGCACACGCAGGACGGCTACGCCACTCAGCTTATCCACGACACCCCGCACCTGGTCAACGGCGGACACAACTTCGACTGGCCCTTCAACGCGTGGACGCAGATTCGAGGAGCCGAGGTCGACCGACCGTGGATCGACGACAGCACTGAGTGGCTCCCCAACTTCGCCCACGATCCGATGTTCGACTTCGTCGAGCGCGAGCCACAGAGCCTGAACCTCTTCCCCAGCTACGTCCGCGCTAACCGCCTCCGCGAGAAACATGAGGACTGGAACTGCGCGCGACTCTTCACCACCGCCGCCTCGTGGGTACGCGACAATGCCTCCCGCGACCGCTTCCTGCTGTGGGTGGACTGCTTTGATCCGCACGAGCCATGGGACGTCCCGCCGGAGTTCGCCACGCTCTACGATGATGACCCCGACTGGGACGGCCGCATCGACCCGCGTTCATTCCTTGTGCGCCGAACTGAGGGCACCCCGGAGGAAGCTCAGCGGCGCGTCGCCGCGCTCTATGCAGCGAAAGTCACCTGGGTGGACCGCTGGCTCGGCGAGTTGCTTGACGCGCTCGAGGAAACCGGCCAGGCCGACCGCACCTGCATCGTGCTCACCGCCGATCACGGGACCAACGTCGGCGAGTGGGGCCGCTTCGGCAAGTTCTCCCCCCTGCAGCAGTGGGAATCGCACGTCCCCTTCATGATCCGCCTCCCCGGCGGCACTGAGACAGGCCGCTCGGACGTCATCGTCCAGCCGCAGGATGTCTTCCCGACGGTCTGCACGCAGGCCGGCCTGCTCAGCCCGAGGGGCGCCTGCTCCAATGACATCATCGCGCAGGCCCGCGGCGAGGCCGGTCCTGCTCGCGAGATCGCCATCGCCGGGCGCGCACCGTCCGAGCAGTGGCGCGACGGTGAACCGGGGCTCTTCACCGTGTTCGACGGCGACTGGTCGCTGGAGGTTGCGGTCTCGCCCGAGCGAAGCATACTTCGAAGAATGGGCTCGCAGGAGGACGCGTCCGCGGACAACGAGGCGGTCGTCGAGCGCCTCTGGGAGAAGGGCGTGGATACGATCCATCGGCGCCACCTCGACGGAGGCCTGTGGGACTGGCTGGCCTCGCGCGGAGAGCGCGACTTCCCTGAGGATCCGACATACTGGGAGGGGTACCCCGGGCCCGCCGGCTACGACCGATACTTCAAGCGCCTGTGGAATGAATGGTAGAGGGCAGCAACGAAAGCAACGACAGCAAAGGAAGCAACGACAGCGACGGCAACGACGAAGGCAACAGCAACGAGAACGACCTTAGCGGAGGAAACACGATGACCTGTGCGCGAACGCTGATCCCCGTCGCACTGCTATGCCTGCTTGCGCTGAGTGCGCAGGCGGATGTTACGCTCAACGGGATGTTCACCGACAACATGGTGCTGCAGCGGGGGATCGAACTGCCGATCTGGGGCTTCGCCGACGCGGGCGAGGAAGTCATCGTCAGCGCCTGTGGCCAGACGAGGACAGCAACCGCCGACGCAGACGGAAAGTGGATGGTCCGCCTCGACCCGATCGAGATGGAGGGGGCCTTCGCCGTCACCATCAGCGGGAACAACGAGATCGTCCTGCGGAACGTGGTCATGGGCGAGGTCTGGATCTGCTCGGGGCAGTCCAACATGGCGTGGACCGTCGCGCGATCGCTGGACGCGGAGGATGAAATTGCCGGCGCGGACTACCCACTCATCCGCCTCTGCCAGGTCCCGCGCGCGACCGCGACTGAGCCTGCCGATCATGTGGAGACGACGTGGGTGGAGTGCTCGCCCGGGAGCGTCGGCAACTTCAGCGCGGTCGGTTACTTCTTCGGCCGCGAACTGCACGAGGAACTCGCGGTGCCCGTCGGCCTCATAAGCACCAACTGGGGCGGCACCCCCGCCGAGGCGTGGACGAGTCGCGAGAAGATGGAGGGCGATCCGGACTACGCGGGGATGTACGAGTGGTGGGAGGCCGCCCTCGAGGCCTACCCCGAGCGGCTTGAGAAGTACCAAAACGAAACGCTGCCTGCGTGGCAGAAGCAGGTCGAAGAGGCGAAGGCCGCAGGCGAGACGCCCCCGCGCCGGCCTCGCGCCCCCGCCGGCCCTGACTACTACCGCAGGCCATCGAATCTCTTCAACGGCATGATCGCGCCGCTTATCCCCTACGCCATCCGCGGGGCGATCTGGTACCAGGGCGAGGCGAATGCGAACGCCGGTGGTGGCGCCCACACAGGCGCATGGCACCACCGCAGGCTCCTCCCTACGATGATCGAGGACTGGCGCGAGCGCTGGGGACAGGGCGACTTCCCCTTCGCATGGGTGAGCCTCGCGAACTTCCGCGCCGTGCAGGAGCAACCGGGCCCCAGCGCGTGGGCGGAACTGCGCGAATCGCAGACGCTGACACTCTCACTGCCCAACACCGGCGAGGCGCTTGCGATCGACGTGGGCGAGGCCGATGACATCCATCCGCGAGACAAGCAGACCGTCGGCCACCGGCTGGCGCTCTGGGCGCGCGCCGAGGTCTATGGCCAGGACCTCGTGCACACAGGCCCCACGTACGAGTCGATGCGGATCGAGGGGGACCGTGTGCGACTGCAGTTCGCGAACGTAGCCGACGGCCTCCGGCGCGGCGTCACCGAGAATGCTCCCTACCCCAGCCCCCTGCTGGGCTTTCAGATAGCGGGCAAAGATCGCCGGTGGGTGTGGGCGGACGCGGCGATCCGCGACGACAGCGTCGTGGTGTGGTCTGACGAGGTCGCCGATCCGGTCGCGGTGCGCTACGGGTGGGCGGATAACCCGGCGGTGAATCTCTACAACAGCGAGGGCCTGCCGGCGGTGCCGTTCCGCACGGATGACTGGCCGCTGACTACCGAGCCACGCGACTGACCGCAGGGGCCATTCGTGCGAAGGCCGGGGCCGCTGATGAAAGCGGCCCCGGCCTCAGTGATTCATGCTCTCAATGTCCTCAAGCTCCGGCGAGTTCCGCCGAGAATGACCCTGACGGCGGAGATTCTTCCACCTGCGCAGAACTTTTTTTGAGCCAATATTGTGTCTTTTTCGGGCGGGGGCGTCACACCTCTTAGACCAAGGGCCGCTTGACCTCTCGGTCCTCTTGAGTATATATTGAGTTCATCAAGAGAGAAAGCAGAGTGGAAGTGTGACGAAAAAAAGTTTATTCCTGCCCTTGACAGGAAATAACAGGCACGTATACTAAGCGTGCACATCAGGGTCATATGTCCTTGAGCGCAACTTGAGATGAGTTCGGACAGATGGGTCAGGACGGCCAGCCCACCCGGGAAGTGTCCGGAAGTAAACGCTCAAACTCAGGACAGCCTCAAGAGGCGCGACCCAACACCAATGAGGAGGCGGACAAGATGAAGGATCTCTGGAAGGACGAAGAGGGTCTGACGACGGTCGAGTACGCGCTGCTTCTGGCTCTGGTCGCTGTCGCGGCAATCGGTGCGTGGAGTGCTCTCGGCGACCAAGTGACTTCAACCGTGTACTCAGTCGAAGAC
>JBNJEK010000328.1:0-4601 GCA_051745855.1 Armatimonadota bacterium | reverse complement strand
TTTTCACTCTTCCCTTTTCACTCTTCCCTTTTCACTCTTCCCTTTTCACTCTTCCCTTTTCACTCTTCCCTTTTCACTCTTCCCTTTTCACTCTTCCCTGCTGTTCACCCGAGTACGGAACTCCTTCTCCAGCAGGAAGGCATCCTCGCTCAGAGCCTGGGCGCGGTTGACAAGCACCATCGCCATGTCGGGTGTGAGAGTCGCGCGGCGCTGCTGCTGGCTGTCAAGGTAGCGCCAGCGCGCCAGCAGCATGTCAAGCTGCGACGCACCGTCAAAGGGCCGATTGTCGGCCGGGATACGCACATACGTCTGGTAAGCGTCCGCGATGTCGGACAGCGCCTCGTCAATCTGCCTGCCCAGTGGCGGGAGTTCAAAGGCCATCGCCGCGGTCCGCAGCGCGGTCAGTGCCACAGTCCCCTCGACAGCCTGCACCGAAAGCTCCACCTCACCACGCCCACCGCGCAACACCTCGTACGTCGCGGGCACCTCGCGCGCCTCCCCGCCCGCCAGCGTCAGCTTCATCACGTCGAAGAAGTGTGCCCGGCGGGTGTCGCCGGTCACCCGAACGTTGATTTTCACCGTCTGCTCGTCGGCGCTGAGATTCGTCACCCGCACCGGCATGGTGTTCTCCCCGTACCACGGTCGGTCGATCGGCTCAACTTCGGCGCGAAGCGCGGGCCTGCCAAAGCCGGTGCTCCCCAGGCCGCCGCCGCTCATCGAACTGCGCTCCCGCAGTCGCGGTGTGTGGCGCAGGAGGTTCAGTCCCCACTTCGTCGCCACCGCCGGCGGACCGTCAGCGCCGAAGAGATACGCGATCTCAACCACCCAGCCGTCCTCGACCATCGCCGTGGCCGAACTCCACGACAGCGTCGCCTCCACGTCATCGTCGATCGCGTCCAACTCTACGCCGGCGGAGTTGACGGCCAGCTTGATGACCTCCTCGCCGTCGTTACCCGGATCGAGCAGGACGGTCAATGACGGATCGGCCTGGACGGCGCCATCCCGCTCGGTGGCGGTGCACTCAAGCTGCGTCGGATTCGGATCATGCAGCCGAGCGCCGATGTAGAGCGCTTCGTCGTCAAATCCGATGTATGCGTCGGTGACAAGGGACGGCATGCCGCCGCCCTCCAGCACAAAGGGCCCCACGGCGGCCGCGTTCGCCCATTCCGCATTCCCCAGTTGGCCGTCGATGGTCGGGGCTGTCTGGAGCCTCGGACAGGTCACCGTGGCGGGGCTCTCCAGCGCAGCCCACACCCCGGCTGTGGCGATTGCCAGCACGCCGATGACGATCAGCACCCGTCGCATCGCGTTCGCCTCCCTCTACTGTCTCACAACATTTCGACGGTTCGTCGCGCGCCCGGCGATTCCCTCCCAGCCGATCTCCGGGAGGCGCGGCGAACGCCGACGACCGTCCGCAGGTGCGCATGGCGCGGCGTCGAATTCCTCCTCGGAAACTGTTGCACAGCGCCGTGGCGCATTGGCGCTCATGGCGGATGGATCACGCGCACACCCTGGAGGTCGTATCATGCCCGTCTACACACCGCAGCAGTTGCGCGAGGACCCGGAACTGTCGCCCCACTGGTCGGCCTACGGCGTGATGAGCCTTGCGCCCGGCGACAGCATCCGGCCTCATTTTCATGATTGCGATGAGTGGTGGATCATCACCGAGGGCCGCGCCCTGATCATTACAGAGGGCGAGGAGTACGAGGTCGAGAGCGGCCACATGATCTTCACGCCGATGGGGGAGGAGCACGGCGTGCTCGAGGTCTACCGCAACCTCAAAGGCACGTGGTTTGAGGGCAGGCTGCGCGGGCGCAAACGCCGCGGTCACCTCCACCACCCCGAGGATGACTGAGGCAGGCGCGGAACGGCAGTTTACAGGATGAACAGGATAAACAGGATAACAACAACGACATTCGCCGCCGTGGTGTCTCTATTTCGTTCGGTCGTTTATCGTGTTCATCCTGCCCATCCTGTTTGCCGTTCCTGCCGTTTGCTGCGGCCTTACCCGCCCCGCGCCACCTTCAGCGAACGCTCAACGAGGTTGCTGATCTTCAGCCGGGTGACACCCGACAGCGCGGTCTCCAGCGTGTCATTGAGCGGGTTGGCGAGGTCGTCGGGTACGCCCTGCGAGCCCAGCAGGGCCCCCAGCACCGAACCCACCGTGGCGCCGTTGCAGTCGGTGTCGAGCCCGCCCATCACCGCGATCGCAACCGAGCGCCGCAGGTCGCCCTCACCGTGCAGCAGGCCCATGATGCACAGCAGCGCGTTGTTGATCGTGTGCACATTGTGATAGTGATCGTAGCCCGCCATGATGCGCTCCCACGTCTCCTCCCACGTGTCGTCCTCCTCACACCACCCGATGCACTCGCGGACGGCCTCGGCGAGTCGGCAGCTTTCCGGGATCTCCGCCAGCGCCCGCCAGATGCAGGCCTCGAGGTGCTCGGCGCCGAGCGCCGCCGCGATCATCGCGCCGAAGAACATCTCTCCGTAGATCCCGTTCCTGGTATGCGAGACGCTCGCGTCGCGGTGGCAGTACGTCGCCGCAAGCCGCGGGCGACCGGGGGCGCAGTAGGCGAAGCCGTCGGCGCGGATCTGTGCACCGATCCATTCACGGTAGGGGTTCATCCAGCGCGCCGATTCCGGCGGCTCGATCTCGTTGATGAAGTTGCGCATCGCGGCCCGCTCGGCGGTGTACGTGCGCAGGTAGGGCAGCCGGGTGAGCCAGGCGGTCATGACGTGGTCGGAGGACAGGTTCGGGCCATGCTGCTCCATCAGCATCAGGCCGAGGACTGTGTAATCCGTGTCATCGTCGCGGGCGGCGTGGTCGATGTTCGGCGCGAGTGTTTTGTCCGATTCGGGCTTGTACGACACGCCCTCCGGAACCTCCTCGAGCGCCGGGAAGTAGCCGTCGAGCGGGTAGGCGTCCGCGGCCCGGAGGATCCGCTCGATCTCCGCTCGCGTGCGCCCCTCGACGGGTTTGCCGATCATGCAGCCGATACACCGCCCGAGCCACGCGCCCGTGAGGCGGTCGCGCAGCCAGTCCTCGGTCAGGTCCTCGGCGGTCCAGCGCTCGAGGTCGGCGGGCGCGGCCTCACGAATTCCGTCGAGGTCCGATGGTTCGTCGCAGGGGAAGTCGGGCGCCGGCCTGAGTCGTCGGGCCATCTCGAAGAGATCCATCATCCGGCCCTGCACGTAGCTTTCAGGCCCGCCCTCGGTGGATTCGAGCAGTTCCTCCAGGACCGCGGTATCACAGCCCTCCTGCATAAGCTGGATAATCTCATCACGAGCCAGCGTGCGTAACGACTGTGCGGTGAGCATGGCGAGTCCCTCCAGGCGCAGGGTTGCGCGTGCGACCGATGAGCCGGCATATTGAGATTCGCCCGGGCGGCGCGAACTCCTCCCGCCCGAACCTTTGCCGTTCGCCGTCGCCGGGCCGCGCGCCAACGACAGTCCATTGCCGACAACGGCGTCCAGGCAGGGGTGTATCGACGCCAGGTTGAGGGTCGGAATGTCCTCGGCGGGAGACAACACGGTGCCCGTGCATCATCGTTGGTAGACCATCAGCCACAGACAGTTTGCGTCTGCACCTGATGACCGCGATCGGCTTTACATCTGCGGGATCGCTGTGGTATATTCATTCTCCCGCGGGACCTCCCGCTGGGCCCGCCGCCCCTCCAGCGGCCTGCTCGGCCCGAGGAATACCAGCCCGCGGCCTGACGGCGACGCCCCTGTGGCGCGCTGCAGAAAGGAGAATACAACGTGGCGACAGATCTAAGCGAATTCTCAAAGGACGAGATCGTCGAGCAGTACCGCCGGCATGAGGGCGACACCGGCTCCCCCGAGGTGCAGGTCGCACTTTTGACAGCCCGCATCCAGCACCTCACAGGTCACCTTCAGGAACACCGCAAGGACCACCACAGTCGGCGCGGCCTTTTGAAGATGGTCGGTCAGCGACGCCGACTGCTGCGCTACCTGCGCAACGAGGACGTCATGCGCTACCGCGAGTTGATCAAGACGCTCGAACTGCGCGGCTGAGGCTGAGGACAGCCGCAGCAGTTCACGCCCCTGAAGAGGCCGGAGCCAGGAGCGCTCCGGCCTCTTTTGCGTGTGCCCCACCCGTGATAGCAACTCTTCGGGCGATCCGCGCCGATATTGTGGGGCTCCCCGACGCTGGGTGTATCCTTAGATTGTCGGCGCCGCAGCAGCGTCCAGCAATGAACCCGGACTCCGGGCGCCCTCTGTCCCGCCGGAGGCGTGGATCGCCCGGAGCGTCGTCCCAAGCCGACGTGTGAAGCGAAAACGGCGTCCAGGTGAGGCGCCTGGACTCCAGACTCGGGGCGAAGGTTCGCTGGAAAGAGATAACACGGAGGCAGCGACCGACAGTCTGCGTCTACACCCCCGACGCTGCCGAGCTTGCAATCGCGGCGGCAATGCTGTACAATATCTGTGACGTTCCGATAGCACCGCCCGCCAGGCACGCGCTGACGGCGAGGGCGGTCAATTCCCCAAAGGCGAGCTTACCCTCAGGAGGGTGAGGAGCGAAGGGGAATCAGTGAAAGCCGGCGGGAGCGGTCCGACGCCCCGCGCCCGTTTTCCCT
>JBNJEK010000327.1:0-4604 GCA_051745855.1 Armatimonadota bacterium | reverse complement strand
CCGCCCTCGGCCTCGATGGCCGCGGCGACTTCGCGCTGCGTGCCCGGGCAGTACGCAACCATGCACCCGCCCCCGCCCGCGCCCATCTGCTTGGCGCCATGGGCGCCCGCTTCCACGGACGCCGCGCAGAGCCGCTCGATCTTCTCGGTCGAGGCGCCGATGCGCTTCTCCTGCACCTGGCTCAGAGTCATCAGTTCGCCGACCCGCGCGGCATCTCCCCCCTCGAGTGCCTCGCGACCTTGCCGTGTATATTGATGCAACTTCTCGAACGCGTCAAGTACCACCGAGTCTTTCTCTTCGAGTCGCCGGCGCGTGCGGTCGAGTACATCCGAGGCATGACGGGGCTCCGCGGAGTCGCCCACCACCACCGGAAGTTCGTCGATCGCCAGCACCTCCGCCGACGCAGGTTCACCCGTGCTGATGAACGTGACGCCGCCGTGCGCGATCGCGTACTGGTCCATCCGCCCGCAGGAGATCCCGCACACGTCGTGCTCGGCGACGTAGGCGGTCTCGGCCATCTCGTCCCGACCCATCTGCAGCGCGAAGAGTTCATCCAGCGCCATGATTGCGCCGACCGTCAGCGCCGCCGAGGTGCTCAGCCCCGCGCCGATCGGGATCTCGGTCTCGACCTCCATGCAAAAGCCCGCGGGCAGCCGATCGCGCAGAAGCCAGGTCGCCGCCTGGACGTATTTCAGGTGCCCGGCCACGTCAGGCTCATCGCCCAGTGTGAAGCACTCGGTCTCGCCGAGGTCGTGGCTGAAGACCGCGCATTCCTGCCCGTCATTGGCCGAGGCGGTGACATGCATGAACATGTCGATCGCCGCGGCGATGACGGGCTTGTGCGCGATGTCGATCTTATCCCCGAAGAGGCAGATCCGCCCGGGGACAGCGAGCTTGACGGTCATCAGATCACCTGTCGTTCCGTGTCACGGGCGCCCTCGCCCGTAGGTCGTTCGCCGTTCCTCCCCCTCGTCCCGCCCGCGCATGTCGTTTATGCGCCAAGGGAGAGGGGGACCGAGGGGGTGAGGCCCGGCGACCCGATTCCCGCAGTCCTCAGAAACACACCTTATCCGGCCAGACCATCGCCGAGTGGATCGTGCCGGTGAAGTCCCCCGCGTCCCGGTACCATCCGGCCGCGTTCCTCGCCATCGCGGCGCCGTGGATGCGGCCGATGCCGCCCGGGTCGCCACCGGCGATCGAGGCGTAGATCGGGCCGCCGGAAACGCCCGCGATCTCGCCGTCCACGCGCAGCATCGCCTTCGACCGCGTCGAGTCCACGGACCACTCGATCACATACCGCCCCGGCTCGATCGGCACCTCGATCACCCCCTGCTGTTCCGCGCGGAACTCGTGGCCCCGCCCGCACTGGAAGTAGAGGGTGCCCTCGTGCACGTAGAGCGCCAGGCCGCCGCCGTCCGCGCCCGCCTCCATGATAACGCCTCCGGTGTTCTCATCGACCGTCACGTCCACCCGCCCGGAGGCCCGGCGCGCCATGCTCAGGTTCGTGTAACTCTCATCGGGCAGCCACTGCATCCCCTCTCCAAGCTCATCGGTGTCGAGGAACAGCAGGTCTGACGGAGACACCGGCGGCTGCACAAGCACGCGGCCCGTGATGCCACCCGCGCCGACCTCGTTGTGAACGCGCACGACGAGCGTATTCTCCTCGCCGAGCCGAAGCTGATCGACGGGCACCTTGATGGTGAAGGCGCGGCTGTAGAGTTCGCCGATCGTCGCCTCCCAGTCCACGGTGCTCTCAGATTCGATCGTGTGCTCGCCCGCGAGACTGCCGTTGACGTAGACCCACGCCTGCTCGTCAACCGAGCCGAAGGTCAGCGCCACAGTGTCGTGGGCCCACTCCTCGGGCATCCGCAGCGTCGTCCGGTACCAGCCGAAGCCCTGGTAGTCGCCGATGGTCTCGCTCCAGTATCCGGGTACGTCGATCGGGGTCCACTCACCCGCCGCATCTTCGGCGTACCACTCGTCGGCGACACCCGTGCCATCGGGGTCGGCGCGGAACCGCCACTCGCCCCACGCCTCCGGCGGCACCATCGTGGATGCCCACGCGTCGGCGTAGCGGTCGCTGATCTTCACCACGCGCCGCTGCTCGTGCCCGACGATCGAATCCGCCCAGGCTACGTGCCGCGGATTCAGGTCCGCGCGCATGTTCCGCAGCCGCGCCAGCAGCAGTTCGAACTGCCTCTGCTGCTCGCGAAGCTCCTCGGCACCATCGACCTCCGGTCGAAGCTCTGCATTCGCCAGTTCGACGACATCGCGCGTCAGTTCGAGGTGCCTGAGGCTGTCGCGCAGGAACTCGATCCGCTGAAGGGCCATTTCATCATCGCCCGCGAGGGCCTCGGCGCGGTCGAGGGTCGCGTAGGCGGGCGCGAGGCGCTCGTCGGTGTAAAGCGCGGGCATGATGTACCATGAGCCCCAGAACGGATGGATGCGCAGCCCCAGTTCGGTCAGCGTGCGCTCGTAGAAGCCGCCCTCCGCCTGGAAGTGCCCCGCCCAGTCGGGGAAGTCCGCCCACTCGGTGACGCCCTCCCAGTAGTCGAGGTACTCCCGGATAGCGGGCGCCGCCTCTCCGAACGCCGACGCATACTCAGCGAGCACATCTTCGACGCCGAGGTCAGGCCGCTCGCACAGTCGTGCGAAGAGGTAGTACCACGGCCCCTGCGCGCCCCAGTAGCCGAGGGCGTTCGAGTACCACCCGATGATGCCCGTGTCGATCGCGTGCTCCCAGAAGCGCCCGGCCTCGTGCAGCGGCAGGTAGGGCGCCGCGTACCCGACGAAGAAGAAGTTCGGCCGCATCACGACCGTCGCGCCGATCCGCTCCCACTCCGCCAGCGACTGATACTCCTTCTCGCTCCAGTTGTCGGGCACCAGCGAGATCGTCAGCGCATCCTCATGGCCCAGCGGCTCCATCTCGGGCGTGGCGATCCGGTAGTTCGCATACGCGAGTGTGGTCAGCGTGACGTTCGGGTTTTCCTCGCGCATCGTGCCCAGCAGCCGCCGCCAGAGGTGCAGATAACGTCCGGTCAGATCAACCACGCTGCGGTTCCAGTAGATGTCGAGTGGGTCCGCATCCAGCGAGGGCGGCACATCCAGCGCCCGGCAGTCCTCGCAGACGCAGTAGCCCTGCCCGTCATTTGGCCCGACCGGCCACACGTCCGGCCGCCCGGCCTCCCGCCACTCCTGCAGCGCAAGTTCCTCGACCAGCGGGCTCGCGACACACATCTTCACCCGATCCGGCTGCGGGTTGGGCTGCGTCATGCCCTCCGGCAGCGTGGCGAATATCTCCGGGTGCTCCTCGTGATACCTCTCCCACCAGTGGCGGAACGAGTGCCCTGACTGGACGCGCTCGCGAACACCCATCTGATGGCGCGCGTTCCACTGCTCCACCTCGGCGATGATCTGCTCGCGGGTCTCAGAGTTCGTCACGCGGGCCTCGGTGGCGTCACGGCTGTTGATTGCGGGGTTGAAGCGGCGCGTGACCATCTCCGGCCGCTCGCGCACGTCGATCTCCGGAACCACGACCGTCTCCGCCGCCGGGACGTATGTCCCGACCTCACCCGGCCACAGCCACCGCACACCCATCTCCCGGTCGAGGAAGTGGCCGACCGCCCACAGCGTCGCCGGCGAGGTGGAGCTTCGCTCGTCATCACCTTCGGCGGTGTCGTAGCCTGTGAAGACCACATGCCGCCCCACCGTCCGGATCGCGAACTCCTCCTCGGCCAGCGGCGGGTCGAGCGTCATCAGCGATTCGGCCAGCGCTCCCCCGCCGATGACGACCATTGGCCGATGGGCGGCGAGGGTCCTCACATCGGCCTCGGCCACGACCGGCAGGACCACGCCGGTGGCGCGTTCGAGGTGGTAGTTGAGTTCGGCCGCGGCACTCAGCGCCCGCTCCGGCTGCGCCTCGCCGACGACGATGGTGGCCTGCGCCTGCCTGTCAACGACCAGCGGCACGTCGGCGAGAGCGAAGCAGGCGCATGTGAGCGCGACGAGCGATGCGATGGCTGTGAGTGTTGGTGTCTGCACGCCGACTCATCCTCAGGGTCGCGCCGTTGTACCCACCGGGCAAGGCTGCCCGGACTCCGGACGACAAACGACCTCTTCGCCGTTGCCTTTTGCCGTGCGGAGATCGGCCTGCCCAGGCCGACGTCGTCCGCCTGCGCTACGCCCGCTCGATCCCGCGCTCCTGCAGGACAACATGGCACGCCTTCAGGCAGGGCTCGAGGATGCAGTCGAGGTGCCGCTGCACCGGGTCGCGCTGGCGGGTGGCCTCGGCGATGTCCTCCGCGGTGATCTCGCCCTCCGGCGGCTCGACGTCGGTCGTCGAGCCCATCCACTTGATCCCCTCGTCGGCCACCAGCGCGTAGCGCTTCGCCCAGTCGCAGCGCAGCAGGTCGCGCGCGGCCCAGCACCGATCGCCCGCACACTCCTCGTCGCTCTCGGAAAGCGCGCTCACCGGGCAGGCCGGGATACACGGAGCCTCGCAGCCCGCGCACGGATCGAACGCGCTCTCGGCCTCCGTCGCCTCGATTTCCGCGTCCGTCACCACCGCGACCCAGCGCATCCGCACGCCGTGCTCGGGGCTGATC
>JBNJEK010000326.1:0-4631 GCA_051745855.1 Armatimonadota bacterium | reverse complement strand
GCTCAAAGGAGTCGCCGCTGGCCCCAGCGAAGACGTCTGTGGTGCCATCAACTGCTCTGGAAAGGACCAGCCATGCCCGACACACCCACCGCGCCTCGTCGCTACCAGTTCAGCGTGCGGATAGAGCCTGAGCCGTTGCGTGACGCATCGCTCTTATACATGTGGCGGCGTTTCAGGTGGCGATACGTTGCCGGATGGGCGGGAGCGGGCCTCGGGGCGGCCGCGTACTCCCTGACGGACCTCGGCCTGCTCACGACCGTGCTCGGCGTGATCGTCGCGGTCCTCGCGCTGGTGCTGATCGCCTACCCGTTCGCAATCTGGTATGCAGTGCGGCGCACAGTCGAGGGGTACACGGAACTGACCGGCGGGATGCCGGTCCGGTATGAGGCGGACGAGCAGTGGCTGGTCAGCGACTACGCCGGCGGCTCGGGCGAACTGCACTGGAGCGACTTCGAGAGCGTGTTGAAGACCGAGAATATGTGGCTGCTGGTGCTTTCAACCGAAGAGCGTTTCATCCCCCTGCCAGTCGACCAGGTCCCGGACGACGCGCTGCGGTTCATCGAATCGCGGATTGAGGCTCATGGCGCCGACTGTTAGCCGCCTGACCCGTTGACCGGGGCGGTGAGCGTCACCTCTGTGCCGAGGAGCGGACCCGACCGGATGGACATATCCCCGCCGAGGTAGTCCAGCCGCTCGCGGATGCTGAAGAGACCGAAGCCCTCCCCGACCTCTCGTCGCTCGAGGGGCTCGTCCGCGTCGAAGCCGCGCCCGTCGTCGGTGACACGCACGACCACCGAGCCGTTGCTCTGCTCGATCGTGATCTGTGCCTCACTCGCTCCGGAGTGCTCAACGATGTTGCTCAGCAGTTCACCCACCGCTCTGAAGAGCGTCACACCCACCGCGTGCGGGAGTGACGCACTGCTTCTGCCGGCCACTTCGCAATCAATCTCATGGCGATCCTCAAACTGCTCCGCAAGCCACTCGACCGCCTCGGGAAAGCCGAGTTCGTGCAGCAGAGGCGGACTGAGTTCGAAAGCCAGCGCCCGAGTGCCCGCGATCGCGTCGTCAAGAAGGTCGTTGATCTCCTCGATCCTCTCGCTGCAACCGTCGCCTTCGACGGCGCCGTTGAGCGCGCCGACACGCAGCTTGGCGTACGCAAGATTCTGACTGACCTCCTCATGAATGCGGGTCGCTATGCTGCGCCGCTGTCGCTCCTCGGCCAGCACAAGCTCGGAGGCCATCGATCGCAGCGACTCCTGGTATCTCACGCGCTGTCGTTCGGCCTCGCGCCGCGCCGAGATATCAGTGCCGATGGCGACCACGCCGAGCAGATCGCCTTCGGCGTTTCGCACCGGCCGACTCGCCCATGAGATACAGGCCTCAGTGCCGTCTGACCGCAGCATGTCCACTTCATCCACTCGCGGCATCTCCGGCTCCACGAGGAGCGCTTCGATCGTCTCGTCATGCTCCGGCCCGGGGACTACCGTCCCGTCAAGCAGGTCGCGGACCGGCATCTGCTGAAGATCGTCGCGTTCCAACCCGATGAATTCCGCCGCATAGCCGTTGGCATAACAAATCGCGGCATGCCGGTCAATAAAGAGGATCAGTGCGTCGAGGTTGTCGATCAAACTGCGATAGGGGCAGTCGGGGTCCGATGACGCCATAACGACGTCAGACCACGGGGTCTTCTCCTGCTCCTCATGCACACGCTCGAGGGCTGCCTCTGCCCGTTCAGCGCGCGCGCGCAATTCCTCGATTTCTGCAGTCATTTCCGCTTTCGTCACCGCTGACGCTCCAGACCCGAAACTCCGTTTGCGGCTGCAGATGTACTTTCCATCGTTGCGGTCGCTATCGAACACATTCCGGCCTCCTGCGTTTGCCCACCTCCCTCATGCCGCGTCGCACCGTCGTTGCCACTCGACACGTGATTTCAACAATAAGTATACCTGTTCAAATGTGACAACACATCAGGGAAAACCACCATTTTCCGGGTGTGGAATGGAGGATATGCCGTTCACCCCTCTTCCCACGGAGTCTCCCCGCTGAGCGGATCGTCGATCTGGCGCTGCCAGCGCTCAAGCTCCCCGCGCAGCCTCATGAGTTGCTCATCCATCTCCGGCGCGGAGGCCAGATTCGCGGTCTCCCACGGGTCGGCGGCGAGATCGAAAAGCTGCGTCACCCGCTCCGCCTCGCCGAAGTACTCCACGAGCTTCCAGCGCTCATCGCGAATCGCCCGCTGACAGTCCATGTATGCGAAGAAGAGGCTCTCGTATCCGCCGACGTCGGTCTGCCCCTGCAGGATCGGTGCCAGCGAGCGTCCCTCCACTGACTCCGGCGTTGGCAGGTCAACAACGTCGCACAATGTCGAGAAGAGGTCGGTCAGGTAACACAGCGCATCGGAGCGCTCGCCCTCGGGGATGCCCGGGCCGGACACGACGAGCGGCACGCGGATCGAGTGATCGTACAGGTTCTGCTTGCCCATCAGGCCGTGCTGGCCGACCGCAAGCCCGTTGTCGCCGGCGAAGACGATGATCGTGTCCTCCGCCCGCCCGCTCTCCTCCAGCGATTCCAGCACGCGGCCGATGTGCGCGTCGAGGTGCGTGATCATCGCGTAGTAGGCCGCGATGTGCTCCTGCACGATCTCCGGCGTCCGCGGGAAGGGCGCGAGCATCTCGTCGCGGATCACCATCTCGCCGTTGTCGAAGGGATGCACCGGATGGAAGTTCTCCGGCACCTCGATCCGCGCCGGGTCGTAAAGGTCCTCGTACTCCTCGGGCGCCATCCGCGGGTCATGCGGCGCGGTGTAGGAGATGTAGGCCATGAAGGGAGCAGCCTCATCGTAACGCTCGATGAAATCGATCGCCGCGTCGGAGAAAAGCTCGGAGGAGAACTCTTTGCCGATGTATCGGTCCTCCTGCGGATAATCACCGCCCGGGTGGAAGTCGTACACCGGCACCTCGAGGTGGTTCGACATCCCGCCGTAGAAGATCTTGCCGCCATCGCTGAAGCTGCGGGCGTAGCTTGAGGGTTGGTTGTGCCACTTGCCGGTGCCGAAGGTGGCGTAGCCGTGTGCCTGCAGGTGTTGCGGGAGTGTGACGAAGTCGCCGCAGTCGTCCGGAGCGTGATACAGACCGCGCCCGGTCATCAGCATCGCCCGCGACGGCAGGCAGACGGCCGGACGGGTCGAGCCCTGGATGGTCGCGTGGGTGAAGGTCGTCCCCTGCTCGACCAGCCGATCCATGTTCGGCGTGATGACCTCGGGGTTGCCAAGCGCCCCGACCGCGTCGAAGCGCTGGTCGTCGGTGAAGAAGAACAGGATGTTGGGTCTTTCGGCCATGGCGACTACCTCCGGGCACAGTCTCATCTGCTGCAGACGGCGACAGGTTTCGAACGCTTCCTTCATTCATGCCGCCCATGGGTGATTCCTTCCCGAATGTTGCAGGTGAAGCAGGAAGATACTCTCGCGCGTCAAAACTCAATACAGCAAGCAAACCGGCCGCGGGTAGGGCCGGCTCGAGAATGAGACACGGAGGAGATCTGGAAATGGGTAAAGCGCGATCTGCAGACGAGTATCCGCTCGGCGAGGGCACGCTGCAGTGGACATGCACCGAGTGGCTTGAAGACAATCTTGACGGTGACTTCCTGCTGCTGGACTGCCAGCCGAACATCCACGACTACATTCAGGAACACATTCCGGGGGCGGTGTACTTCAACCCCGCGCTGTTGCGCGTGCCGGAGGGCGGCCTGCCCGGCAAGTACATCCCGGACGAAGCGGCCGGAATGCTCTTCAGGCGCGTCGGCGTCCGAAACGATGCGCCGGTCGTCGTCTACACCGGCACCGGTCCTTTCAAGGGCTGGGGCGATGGGCTGGAGCAGACGATGATCGCGTACTCCCTGATGCGCTTCGGTGCGGCCGACGTCTGGCTGCTCGACGGCGGAATCGATAGCTGGAAGCACGAGGGCCGAGAGCTCTCACAGAGCTATCCGGAGATCGAGGAGAGCAGTTGCGAGGTCGAGGTTCAGGACGACTTCTTCCTCGAGTATGAGGAGTTCAAGCAGGTCAAGGACGATGAGGGCGTCATCCTGCTCGACGCGCGACCCGCGGACGTCTACGAGGGCCAGGGACCGTGGCCCAAGCCGGGACATATCCCCGGCGCCGTCAACCTGCCGTGGAAGAGCTTCTTCCACCCCGAGAACACCCGTCTGCTGAAAAGCGATGACGAGATCGAGGCCATCCTCGACGAACACGGAATCACGAAGGACCATCACGTGATCTGCTCATGCGGCACTGGCCGTGAGGCTACCGCCGAGTTCACGATCTTCAACTGGCTGCTGGACTTCCCGCACGTGAAGATCTACGAGGGCTCATTCACCGAGTGGTGTCACTACGACGAGCCGACCGTCACTGGGCCGGATCCGAGGTAAGGCGGCAGCGAAAGCAACGGCAGCGACATAAGCAGCGAAAGCGACGGCGAACGGCCCCCCGGGTCGTTCGCCGTTTTGCGTACCGTGGGGCGGGCACTGTGCGACGAAGCGACAACGGCACAGGTCGGAGCGGGGTCCGGGCTCTCCGAATGACAGCACGCGCGCAGGAGTATGCATCCGACACAACGGCAGCGCGTTCCGGAGGG
>JBNJEK010000325.1:0-4632 GCA_051745855.1 Armatimonadota bacterium | reverse complement strand
CCGTCGATGCGCGTCCACTCGAGGTGGTCGAGAAGCCGGTTGGACCAGTCGAGGTAATTCTCATCGCCGGTCTTCGACCACGCGAAGGCCCACAGGCGCAGGTAGCGCGAGGCGGAGTTGGGGAAGTCCAGCGATTGAAGGTCCTCCGGGCGCGGGTCGGGCAGCACCCGCGTGATGTCCGCGTGGCGGTTGAAGACGAATGTCTCCATGTCCGTGATGTGATTGATGATGCCATCGGCCTCGCGGATGACCGCCTCGGGGTTCAGTTCGTACGCAAGCTCCCAGAACTCGAGCGGCACGCAGAGCAGGTGGTGATTGGTCCTCGCGAAGGTTTCCTCGAAGAAATCCCAGTACGTGTGCTCGCCCCACGGCCAGAGGCCGGTCGGCGTGTCGGTGCAGTTGTCGAGGAAGAACTGGAGGTAGTCCCTCGCGATCTCCCGGTAGCGCTCATCGCCGGTGATCTCCGTCACGTAGTGCGCCGCCATGATCGCCATGACATCCTGCTGAAGGTTGCCGCCGTTGTCCGTGCGATCGGCGGTGCGCTGGCCGTGAACGGTGGGGATCTCCATGTTCGGATGCGTGCTGGCCCTCGGATGGGTCCGGCGTTCGAGGTCGAGGATCGAGCAGAACATAGGGCCGTGCACGTCGCCGTAGCGGTCGGTGCCGTGTTCGGCCATCGTCTCAAACCATGTCCTAACGTATCCGAGGTAGCCGATCTGCGGATCGTACTCCACCCGCGGGCCCGGTGAGGGCGGGTTGACAAGCTGGTTCACCCAGCGCTGCTCGGTCTCGCTCTCTTCGATCGCCACTGGCTCGAGCACCGAAGGCTCGACGCCCTCCTCCGGCGGGAAGAGCTTGATGTCGCTGATCATCGCAAAGCCGGTGATCCTCTCGCTGCGCGGGAGAATCCGCAGCCGGAGCATCTCGACCTCCGCCGGCGTCACCTCGACCATGATGCTCGGTTGCTCGGTGTTGTCGCGGATCTCGCCGATCTTCGCCCAGCCATCACCGGCCTGCGCGTAGATGTCCATGTTCACGATCCGCATCGGATACTTCTCCGGCTCGGGATGGATGGGGATGAGGACTTCCACCCGGCTCACCGTCACCGGCTCGGCGAGCTTGATGAACACGTTGGCGGCGACCTCGCTCAGGTCCTGCGCGCCGCTGGACCACGACGTCTTCTGTCTCCCGTCGAGGATCTGAGGCGCGGGGGACGGGTACGCCAGCGCCTCGGCGTCGCTGAGATCGATGGGCTCAGGAAGATCCTGCCCATAGGCGCAACTCACGACTGCAACGCTCAGGACGATCACGGCGATCTTTCGCTGCATGCGGGCTGCTCTCCTCAGGTGCCGGGAATTGCGTGATTGCGTGGGGTCATTCTCCGTGACGCTGGATAACCCCTTCGCGGTTCATCCCGTGCCCGCGGGTTAAGCTGACCCTCGATGCCGCCCTGTCTCACCGTGATGACGCGGGGAGGTAATGCCACGATGGTTGGCCAATGCTGCCCTCAGGGAGATGGTCGGATGCCACCAGCCGGCGTGGTCGAAGCTTTGACGCCGGGTTTGAGGGAGGACGCAGATGAATCAGAGAGTGATGATCGGCGCCAGCACCGGCCCGGGGCTGGCCGGATTGAAGACATTCCGCGATTTGAAGCTCGGCAACTGCGCGCTTGCCGATCTGCCCTTCGACCGCGACGAGGCCGTCGCCATGATGCGCTTCTGCCGCGAGAATCAGATCACGATCTTCCTCTCAGAACTGACCTACCGCGGCACAAAGGAGCTTCTTCGGCCGGCGGATATTGAGTTGCCACGCGAGGATTACTGGTCGAAGGACGAACTCAACTTGATCCTCGGCGAGGCTGGCGAGTACTACGGCGGGCGGATGACCATCGGCGAGGCGGGTGGGGTGCTCTACTGGCCGAAGGACTACCTCTTCCGCGAAAACAAGAAGTCCTGGACGGCCCTGCCACCGTGTGACACGATGCTGGAGGCGCGCGACGCGTACCTCGCCTACCTGCGCGACTTCATCGACTTCGAGCGCGAGGAGCTTGGCGGTACGCCGCTGATGAATGTCGAATCGAGCCTCGCCTTCAAATACCACGCGGAGGCAGGGATCGATCTGCTCTGCCACGAGGCGATGCCGGGCGACCCGCACAGAATGCAGGCGGCCATCCGTGGCGCCGCTCGCGCGTACGACCGGCCGTGGGGGACGCACATTGCGATCGGCTGGTACGGTGGAGTGACCGTGGATGAACTGTGGATAAAGCGGTGGAAAACGAGCGTCTGGTATTGCTACCTCACCGGATCGGAGTTCATCTACCCCGAGAGCGGGCATCTCGCGCTGACCGAGCATCAGACCGGGCGGCGGATCGAGGCGCGCGATCCGGAGATGCTGGCGGCGCGGCGGGTTCTGCGCGAGGCGTACCAGTTCTCACTGGTGCACGATCGCCCCGCCGGCGGGCCGAAGGTGAGCCTGGGGTTCCTGTCGGGCTACGGCGATGGCGCGCCGGGGCTGTGGAATCCGTGGGCGTGGGGGCAGTTCCACGATGAGGAGTGGCTTGCGGGCGCTCCCGAACGCGCGTGGAAGCTTGTCGACCAACTCCATCGGCGCGAGCAGTGGTCGAAGTACACGGTGCAGGGAGAGCGTGACTGGTCGGGCAATCCGCCCCTCGGACAGTATGACATCGTCCCGATCGAGTCGGATATTGAGAACCTTCAGCGTTACGAGTGCCTCGTGCTGCTGGGCTGGAACACGATGACCGAGGAGTTGTATGAGAAGCTCAAGCAGTACGTTAAGGACGGCGGGCGCCTGCTGCTGTCGCTGCCGCACCTGCGCGTCGACGCCGACCGCGCTGGAGAGCCCCGGCTTTTCCGCGACGGCGACTTCTCCGACCTCTGCGGTGTGAACGTCAAGGGCAGGCTGGAGACTGACGTGCGCGGGGTCAAATTCCTGCGGCAGTCATCGCTGCCGGGCTACCGTCTCCCGGTGGCCGATGTGAACTGCGATCCACGCTTCCTCGGCAATTTCACACCGGCCGAACTCGAACTGACCTCTGCGGAGGTGCTGGCGGGGCATGACGTGCTCTTCGTTGGTGATGCCGAGCAGATCGCGCAACAGCCGGTGCTGGTGGAGAACCGGGTGGGGGATGGCACGGTGCTGCTGGTGACGATGTGGGAGTACCCGGCCGATGAGGCGGTCATCGACCTGACGCGCGAGCTGTTGCGCGTCGTGTCCGCCGGTGAGCAGGGCGAGGTGCGGCTGCTCGGCAGTGACAGGGTGCGTTACGCAGTCTACGACCTCGAATCCGGCGAAGGGCATGTGATCTATCTGCTGAACACCGACCCGGACAATGCGGCGCCGGTGCGCCTGTGGGTGGATGGAGAGGAGACCGCCGAGTTCCGCATCCCCGCCAACGAGTTCGTGGTGGCATACCGCTTCGGGCCGGTCGTGCTCCTCCCGACGGACCGACGCGTGAACGTGGAGCGCGCTGAGTGGACCGGCGACGCTCTTGCGCTCGAGTTCTCCGCGGTCGTCGCGCAGGAGGTGCGGGTGGAAAACCTCGGGTCGGCGACGGTGACGGTGACGCTGAATGAAAGCGGCGGCGAGGTTCCCGCGGGCGGCCTCATGCGCCTGCCGCTGGAGCGCGCGCCGTCAGATGCTCCGGAGTACGAGCCGGATTTCGCGGATGAGCCCCAGTACGACGGGGAGATCGACCCCCGGACGTCGTACTGAGCCCACGTGGCGGGCCGCCGCCCGTCAGCGCGCTGAGCGCAGCGCACTCCGCAGCGCGGTGAGTTGACGGTTGATCGCATGCCACTCCCGCGAGCCGAACTCGGCCTGCGAGCGGCGGGTCTGCAGCAGTCGGATCTGCGCCTCAAGCGAGCGGCGGTACTCCGGTCCGAAGGACTCGCGGGCGCGCTGCTGGCGCTGCCACGAGTTGGCCGCGCGGCGCTGGTCGTGCCACTCGCGCGAGCCGAATGACAGGTCGCGGGCGCGCGTTCGCGCAAGACTTCGTCTCTGCCGCACGGTGTCCTGATGGGCGCGGAGGTGGTCCGCACGCCGTCGCTCGATGAGACGCTCGTTGTCCCTGCCCAGTGCGCTGTCGAGGCTGCGGAGGGCGGACTTCTCCCGCTCCAGCGCCCGGATGCTTCTGCGCAACTCCCAGTAGGTGCGTCCGCCGAACTCCGCGTCGCGCTGCTGCTCCCTCAGAGCCCGCAGATCAGCGTCGATCACGCGCTCGCGGTCGCGCATCTGCTCGCGGAGTGGGTCGCTGTCGCGCTGCGCCACCGCCACGCCCGTGGCCGCCAGCACCAGCGTCAGTGAAAGCGGCAGTGCAATAACGAGTATCACTCGCTTCATGAAAGACACCCCCGGACCGGCTGCTGGTATGCCTCACGTGTTTCTACGACGCCTGATCCGCGACGGATGATCGATCACGATCTTCGGCGATCGGGTTTCGCCGTCAGGTACATCTACATCTTCGCGGGAAGTGATGGGAACACCTTGCGGACGGCGGCTTTGTATCAAAGATTGAGGACTGGGGTGAAAGGGGTAACGACTCTCCAGGCGAGGGCGTCTGGAGTCCAGAATCGCAAGAAGACCCCGAGTCCGGGCGCCCCGCCCGGACGTCGT
>JBNJEK010000324.1:0-4633 GCA_051745855.1 Armatimonadota bacterium | reverse complement strand
CCTGTCACGTGGGCTACCGATCATGCTTCTACCGCGAACTGCGCGATGGCGAGTGGGAGACCTTCTGCGAGAAGTGCTTCGACCCCGACGAGGTGTACGGCAGCTAACGACGGCGCACGGCGGCTAACGGCAGCTAACGACGGCGCACGACGGCTAACGGCAGCTAACGGCAGCTAACGGCAGCGCACGCCGGCTAACGGCGGCTAACGACTGCAACGACAACGGCCTGGTGAGCGCCGTTGTCGTTTGCCGTTTGCCGCCAGCTACCTCCCCAGCCAGATCGGGCTCGACCACGCCATGTTCCCGTCGGCCTCGATGACGCGCACGTAGTAGAAGACCACGTCCGGAGCCTCGTCGGACACCGCCGGGACCTCCGCGAGCGGCATCCGATCGGTGTATCTCAGCGACTGCCGCTCAGCGTCAACCTCCACCGACTCGACGGTCTGGTTGTTGCGCACGATCTCAATCCGATCGATTTCGCCGTGGGCGATCACCTCGATGGCGATCGTTCGCTCGTCGGCGAACTGCGCCGCGTCCTCGACAGACAGGTCGCTGCCCATCGGGAAGTCGCCGAGGGCCACGTTCAGCAGGATGCGGCGGCTGGTAGTGGCGTAGCAGCGGCGATCCCAGAGCGCGTCGAAGAGCGCCTCGCGCGTCAACTCCGGCGCGAAGACCGCGGTGTATCCGCCGTTGATGATCTCCTCGGCCACCAGGCCCCCGAGGTTCGAGCGCTTCGAGCCGGGCTGTGCGCGATGGTTGTCCGTCCCGCCGACGAAGCCGAGGCGGAGGCCCATCGCCAGCGCGCTCTGGACGGACGAGCCGAGGTTGCCGAGCGAGACCGGACCACCGACCTCTTCGACCTCCTGCGGACCGCGGCATTGCGTGATCTCCACGAGGCGCTCGAAGCGCGGATCGCTGGTCGCGAAATCCTGCGGGCCCCACGCGTGGTAGCGCGAGGTCTCGGAGTGCACGTTGGGGTGGTGGGCGATGGCCATCGCGGGCACGTCAACCCTGGCCAGCCACTCGAACATCTCCTCGATCTCAAGCCTCGGCATCGGCGGGACGGCGTCGGAACTGCGGAAGTACACGTTCTTGTGCCCGCGCCGCCACCCGCGCTCAAGCGCAGGGATCGTCACGAAGCGACCGGGCTCATTGAACTCGTCGTCGATCTCGAGGTCGTCAAGCCATTTCTCGCCCGACCCGGAGTTCGTGACCACGGAGAAGTCCAGCCCCTGCACGTCGCGCGCCCACTGGTGGGCGTAGTCTGTGTCGGCGAGCATCATCCGCCCGATCTCTCCTGCGCCCGTCATCACGTGCAGGTCGCCGAAGTACACCCGCAGGCCCTCACCTGCGAAGCCGGGCGCAGCCACGTTGCTGGTGCCGATGATCTCCTGCTTCGTGTCATAGAAGCTCACGCGCGCGGTCTCGGCGGAAATACTGCAGCCCTCGATGCGCACGGTGCCCGTGGGCCTGCGTCCCGAGTATAACTCGCACAGTCCCGCCCCCTCGTTCACGCCCACCGCCTGGGGCAGCGTGGCGTCGGGGTCCGTCGACTCGATCTTCAGCCGCCCCTCGTAGTCCGCGAGGTTGCCGAAGCGGTCGCGGAGCGAGGCGACGATCTCGAAATCGTCGCTGCCAGCGCTGCCGGGCGGCTTCGCGGTGACCATCAGCGAGGCGGGCTCATCGGCGATAATCTCGACTTTCGGCTCGTCGGGCAGGCGCACGAACGCGTCGTCGCGATGATACTCGAGAGGGCGCTCGCCGTTGCCCAGCACATCGACGAAGCAGTCGAACTTGTAGTCGCACCACGCGTGCTTTGCGACGCGCGCGAGGCGGAAGTAGCCTTTCGAGTACCCACCGTGCTCGCCCATCGTGATGGTGATGGTGTCGCCCTCGGCGAGAGGCTCGCCGTAGACGGTCACGCGAATCCACGGCGGGTTCGAGTGATGGTAGGTGTAGGGGCGGTCGTTGAAGGTCTCGACCTCGCAGGTCACGCCCTCACGGGACGTCGCGGCGGTGACTTTCCCAAGCTCCCAGTAGGTGTGGCCCTGGTGCGGCGGGTAGATGCGAAGCGCGCCGCCCACCTCAATCCCGGGCTCGCCGGCTGTATATATCAGGCGGAGTGTCTGTCGGCTGCCGGCGACGAACGGGCCGGGAGGGTCGAGGACGATCGATCCGACGGTTTCTTCGGTCGGCGGTGTCGGGAGCATCGGAAATCCTCCTGGTTCTCTCCGGTCCGGCGAGGCACACGCGGACGCCGCCCCGCCGTGGATCGTTGGCGCATTCCTCGGTTCCGGTGCGTTCGGCGCAGTCACAGACGGCTGCTTCGCCGTGTGGTGCACGGGCCCCTCCATGGAGGCTTACCTCTATACACAACGAAAAGCAGCGGTGTGTCGTGGAGGGGCCGCACGAGCCGCAATTGCCGTTTATTGCGGCGAGGTCGGCCCACGGTTGTTTGACATTCCGCGATGGAAATGGCCGCAGAGGGCCGACCTCGTGGCGAGCGCACAGGGAGCCGTCCACGCAACTCACCCTGTCCGCGTCCGCGTGTCTCCGCTCAGTCTTCACTCTTCTCTGCTGTAATCCGCTCCAGCAGCACCCCCACGCCCAACTGAGGCCGCTCGTGTGTCTTCGGGTCCTCCTCCGGCAGCACCCGGATCTCGTCCATCCACGGCCCCGCAAGCTCGCCGCAGCGGTCGATCGAGTTGAGCGCCATCATCGCGACGTACGGCCCGTGCGCCTCCGCGTCCGCAAGCTCCACCAGCACCGGCATCCCGAGGCGCACGTCCGCCGTCCCGCCGAAGCGGCAGAGCGCCTCGGCCGCGGTCAGTTGCACCGACGGCGCCTCGTCGCCGAGCGCCTCGCGCAAAAGCGCGTGGCCCTTGCGCACCGCCCTCTCCCCGCGCATCAACAGGCCCAGCGCCGCCCAGTAGCGCACCGCCGGGTCGTCATCGCTCATGAACCCGATAAGCTGCTCGGTCGCGCCGGCGTCCAGCGATGAGGCCGTCTCGGCGGCTGTGAGGATTCGCGACATCGGGTACTTCACCGGGTCGCGCGCCATGTCGTACGGCGCCCCGCCGCCGGAGCGCTCATGTATCTGCGGCTCGGGAAGGCAGCCCAGGTCGCGCACCGCCAGCATCCACTCGCGGCAGGCCCGGCGCATCTCGTCGAGCACGTCGGCGTGGTCGGATGAGCCCGCGAGGTTGTTGACCTCATCGGGGTCCTCGGACAGATCGTACAATTCCTCCGGCGGGCGCTCCTCCCAGAAGAGCTTCTGCGCGTCGAGAAGCTCGTCCTCATCGTAAAGCCGCTTCCAGACCTGCGTGGTTGGTGTTTCGAACATGTAGCGGATGTGCTGGCCCATCGGCAGATGCGGCATGAAGTTGCGGATGTAGATGAACCGCTCGTCGCGCACGCAGCGGACCATGTCGTAGCGTTCGTCCATCCGCCCGCGGTGGCCGTAGAGCCAGCGGCGCGGCTCGGCCTCGTGCTCGCCCATGAACGCCCGTCCCTGCATCCACGCGGGTGGCTCGATCCCAACGGTGCTCAGAGTTGTGGGCGCGAGGTCGGTGAAGCCGACGAGCCGCTCGGTGGAGCCGCCCTCGGCGTAATCCTCGCTCGTAAGGTGCGCGAACTTCTCGGGCACCGCCACGATCAGCGGGACGAGAAGCCCGGCGTCGCGCGCGCAGCGCTTCTCTCCGGGCATCCCGGAGCCGTGGTCGCCGTAGAAGACCACGATCGTGTCATCGAGCAGCCCGTCCTCCTCAAGCTGAGCAAGCTGCTCGCCCGCCTGCTCGTCCATCAGCGTGATGAGGTCGTAGTACTGCGCCCAGTCGCGTCGGACCTCGGGCACATCGGGATGGTACTTCGGCACCGGAGCGGCTTCGGGGTCATGTTGCAGATCCCACGGGCGCTGCCTGATCTTGCTCTCGTGGGTGATCGTGTAGTTGAAGATCGAGAAGAACGGGCTGTCATCGTCCCGGTTGCGCCAGTGGGCCTCGCCCGAGGAATCGTCCCAGACCTGCCCGGGCTGCTCGAGGTTGTAGTCTTCCTTGGAGTTGTTGGTGCAGTAGTAGCCTGCCTCGCGCAGAAGCTGCGGGTACATGCGCATGATCGGGGAGATCGGGACATGGCTGCGCATGTGCTGGGCGCCGGACGAGGTGGCGTAACAGCCGGTGATGATGTTGGTGCGCGCGGGGGCGCAGACGGGCGTCTCCGACCACGCGTTGGTGTACATCACCCCGCGCTCGGCCAGCGCGTCGAGGTTTGGCGTATCAGCGTAGTCGTCTCCGTAGCAGCCCAGGTGCGGGCCGATGTCCTCGCAGGTGAGCCACAGGATGTTGGGGCGCTGAGTTTCGGGCATGGTCGGTCCCTCCCGCGTTCGCGCGGCTGGCAATGATACGATGTAGAATACGCCGCAGGCGGGGCGATTTCCTTCCTATGAGGCGAACGCAAAACGAGGGGCGCCATCGTTGTCGTTGTCCAGCCGTTTGGAGGGGCGAACCCCGAAGGGGTCATTACATTCCCTCCCGCGGCCCCGGAGGACAGCGGATCCAGCTTTTTCACGTCTACAGGATTGAGGCCGCGCCCTGATCTCCACCCACCCGCCCGCCCCGCACCCTGAATCCTGAAA
>JBNJEK010000323.1:0-4637 GCA_051745855.1 Armatimonadota bacterium | reverse complement strand
CGCTGGATGGGGGAGATCGACGCGCCGCTGAATCCGCGCAATTTCGGCACCATCGAGCTTGACTACTGCACGATCGAGAAGGTCGTGATCGAGAGCGAGCCTGGCGTTTACGTTCCGCTGAATCTGTACATTCCGAAGGGCAAGCCGCTACCGGCGCCCGGGATCCTGGTGACGATCGGTCATGCGAGTGATGGCAAGGCCTACCATCTCTACCACGAGTTCGCGCTGGGGCTGGCGGAGAAGGGATACGTGGCCGTCGCGCTTGACCCGATCGGCCAGGGCGAGCGCACGTACTGGAACGAGCCGCCCGAGGAGCTTGGCGCCAGGGGCGGGGCAGTCGGCCAGCACCACTATGAACTGCGCCGGGCGTTCCTTGTCGGCCGCAGCCTCAGCGGGCTGCGCACCCGCGACTGCGTGCGGGTGGTTGACTACATGCTGACCCGCGACGAGGTCGATCCCGAGCGCATCGGCGTGGCCGGCAACTCCGGTGGCGGGCAGACCGCCATGCAGACGATCGCCTGCCACCCGGCGGTGAAGGTCGGTTGCGCGGCGCACCCGGGCGGCTCATGCGAGAATACCTACTACGCGGGCAAGCGTGATCAGGACCGGATGGTCGTGAGCATGATCCCGCCGCGACCGCTGATCTGGATCGTGGGCGAGGATTCGGGCGAGCGCCACCACGAAGGCCGCTTCACCTGGCTCGATCCGCTCTACGACGTCTTCGGCGAGTCGGAGGCGCATGAGTTCGAGTGGGTCGATGGCGTTCACAACATGGAGCAGCCCAAGCGCGAGGCGGCGTACGCGTGGCTGAATCGCTGGTTCGGGCTCGATGCGGGGCGCGAGGAGGGGCCGATCGAGCACCTTGAGGTCGAGGACCTGTGGGTCACGGAGACGGGCTTCGTCGAGACCGGCCTCGGCGGGAAGATGCCTTGGCATCTCGACACGGAACTCATGCGAGAGATGACGCCCGCGCGGCCTCACCCACCGGCGGATGAGACGGCGCGGGAGGAGTTCCTGAGGCAGCGGCGCGCGGCGGTGCTCGGCAAACTGAAGCTGATGCCCGAGGTCGACAGGACGCCGCCGCCATGGGAGAACGCCGGTGAGGTCGAGCGGCCGGGCGTGACTGTCGCGAAGGTGATCCTCGAACCGGAGGCCGGGATCAATATCGCCGCGCTGGTGATTGAGCCGGAGGGCGGGGCGACGGGCGCGACGGTCATCCACGCTGCCGAAGACGGGAAGCCGACGGAATTCGACGCGGAGGCGCTGCCTTTCGCGCTGGCTCTTGAGGGGCGGCGGGTGGTCTCCGTGGATGTGCGGGGACGTGGCGAACTGAACATCGAGCGAGGCGCGGTGACGCGGGTGACGAACTACGATCGCACCCAGTGGCGGCGCGATAGCTACGCGCTCGCCTACGCCAACAGCGGTCGAACGATGCCCGGGGCGCGGGCGATGGACCTGATCAGCGTCATGGACCATGTTGACGCGCAGGCCGGCGGCCGGCAGCAGTACGAGCTGATCGGCGAGGGCCTCGGCGGCTTCTGGGCGATGGCAGCGGCGGTCGCGGACGACCGTGTGAAGGCGGTGACGACTCTCGGCACGCTCAGTTCATGGGAGCGGCTGATTGAAAGTAAGTGGAACGCGCTGCGCGATTACTTCTGGGTGCCGCGCGCGCTGGACACATTCGACCTGAGCGACCTCCCGGCGCTGACGCACGAGGCGACGGTGACGATCGTGGACCCGGTGGACGAGATGCTGCATCGGCTCACCGTCATGGAGGCGGCCGAAGACTTCGCGTGGGCGAAGTCGTGGTGTGGCGAGCGGCTGCGGGTTGAGTGCGACCGCTGAACGGCCGCGGGCAGGATGCCCCCGCCACGGATTCGTGTGGCCCGCGGAAGTGATTCGTGCCTTTGCCGTCACGTGCCGCGGGCGTCTCGCCCGTGGGCCGTTCTTGCCGTTCGCTGTCGTTGCTGCCTTTGCTTTTGTTGCTGCCGTAAGCCGGAGGTCTTCAGCCGCCGGCGTCGAATCATACAGACAAGTCTCAGACAATCACGTGAAATGAGAGGGATAGGCACCATGATGCTTGGACTGATCCACTACCGCGCCCCTGGCGACACCACCGAGGAGTTCGTGCGCTGGGCCGCCGACGCCGGCTTCGAATGCGTCGAGTTGCGTTTCACCGACCTGATGCCCGAGGAACTCGAGGACGAGGACTATGAGAGCCACTGCATGGACCTCAAGGGCCTCATGGATGACCTCGGCCTCGTCACCTCCGGCGTGTCGCTTGGCAACGACTTCGTGTATCTCGCCGACGACAAAATCGAGGAGCAGGTCATGCGCACCCGGCGCATCGCGGAACTGACGAAGATCATGGACTGCGACATCTTCCGTACCGAGGGCGGCAAGCCCAAGGACGAGGTGCCGGAGGACCAGCACGCCGAGGCGATCATCAAGTGCGTCAAGGCCACCCTGCCGGTCTGCGAGGACCTCAACGTGCACCTCGCGATCGACAACCACGGAGTCGTCAGCAACGACTACGAGCTTCAGCTTGAGGTCTTCGAGGCCGTGGACAGCGAGTACGTCGGCTCCAACATGGACACGATGAACTACCGCTGGTTCGGCTATGAGGTGGATGAACTGCCCAATATCTACGAGGCCATCGCGCCCTGGGTCAAACACACCCACATGAAGGACGGGCGCAACGCGCGGCCCGACTACAAGGGCGCGGCGCTCGGCGACGGCGAGATTCCGCTGGACGCGGCCGTCAGCGCCCTCAAGGACGCCGGCTACGACGGCGCATACTGCGCAGAGTACGAGGGCTCCGAGGACGGCGCCATCGGCTACACGAAGTGCCTCGACTGGATGCGCGAGAACGTCAGTTAACGCCGGCACTCGGCGGCTGACGGCAGCGAACGTCAGCGACGACAGGGGCGACGGAAGCGCCGCGGGCTGCCGCGGTGGCTCCGTCGCCTCTATTCACTGGCAGGGAGAGTGCTGAGGGGCGATGAATGATTAACTGAGCATACACCGGCCGTTCGAAGTCGGAATGAGGGACTTGGAGAGATGAAGAAGCGACGCAAGCCTCGCCGATTATCCGCAGGGCGACTTCACAGTTCTATGACCGTCTGTGTGATCTGCGCGCTTTTGATAGTCGCACCACCCACCTATGCCGGGTGCGACAGCGTCCGTTCCGTGAATAGCGTTGATGAGATGCGCGCGCTGGATACCGGTGAGATCGCTGATGGACAGCAGGTGATGGTGCGCGGTTATCACGCCGGCACAGACGTCGGCGGCGGATGCTTCGTCTGGGACAGTTCCAGCACCGAGCAGGAGAACGGCGGCACTATCTTTGCTGCGGATGACGCGGATGAGGGGCGATGGAAGCGCGTCGACGTGCGGAAGATCGACTGGCGTGATTTCGGCATCAACCAGACCACCCTTAGTGGCGAGGAATTCCAGGCGCCCTTCGACTACGGCATCGCAAACGGCTTCAGGGAGTTTGTGTTGCCCGGGCATGACATGACTCTGACCGGTCCGGTTCACCTCACCATCCCGGACGACGTGTCGGAGTCGGTCAGCATCGTCGGCGATGGCAAACTGAGCTTTGAGTATCCGTGGGGAGACGAGGGCCGTCAGCGCCTCTTCAGGATAATCGGCAACGGCCGCACACGCGCGGATGTCAGACTGAGCCTCGATGGGGAGGGCATGGGCCGCTATCCCGACGGGTTGCGTGTGGCGACCGGCCTGCGAATCGACAAGACGCCCTCAAGCACCGTCAGGCTGCATGTTGAGGAGATTTACGGCTTCGGACTCCGCATCCACAACTCCCCCGGGTCGGACCTCCACATCACCGCTATCAACTGCGACGGTCAGAAGGTCACAAAGGACCCCGACACCGGCGCCCACGATCACTACGGAGACGGGATCTACGTCGCCACCACCAACGTGACCCTTCACTCCCCGGTGGTCACCACCGAGAATGGCGGGCGGGGCGGCATTGTCTTCGAGTCATTCGAATCGCGGACATCGGGGACTGTCCTCAATCCCTACGTGGAGGGCTACGACCGCGGCATCCATGTGGAGGGCGGGCGGACCACCTCCGGGAACGTGCTCATAGACGGCGGCAGGATCGTGGACTGCAACTCGGGGGTATGGAACTTCTCGAGCGGCGGAATCGTAACCTGCAGGGGCGTCAGCTTCGAGAATAACCGGCAGGTCTCGCAGAATGTGATCGCCTCATCGGTGATGGCCTACGTCACCACCTACGAGAGAGCGTCGCGTACGAGGACCGAGGCATGCGTCTTCAATGCCAACAACCATCCGGCGGTATCACGGGCGATCTTCTGCGGAGGCAGTCATGTGTCCACCGGCGACCTCTTCCGTCCTGGCTCGGGGCGCATCGACACGGCAAACGCGCGCTCATTCACCATCTCGGGGTTTACGGCCAACGGGAATACAAGAGTGGAGATATCGAACACTGAGACTGCGCGGATCTCCAGTGGGACACTCGGGGGTAATATTCTGCTTCCGAATACCAACAACTACCGCATCGAGGATGTGACCATGCGGGTGCCTGAGGGAGGGACGTTCTGCGGGATCATCGTCTCCGTCAACAAGAAGGGTGGCACCATCTCGAACGT
>JBNJEK010000322.1:0-4639 GCA_051745855.1 Armatimonadota bacterium | reverse complement strand
GAGACGGCGGAGCTTATCGTGGACGCCGCTCACCACATCGGCAACTGGGTGGAGGGCTTCCCGGAGTGGTACGACTGGGATGAGCACCGCTTCCTGAGTTGGCGCATCGGCACCGAGAGCATCGGCGGCCCGCAGTCGCAGGGCTACGAGGTCCCCGATCACTTCAGGCTGATCCAGATCGCGCTGACCGCGCATGACATCACCGGAGAGCAGCGCTATCTCGATCTCTCCACCGCCTACGCCGATCGCTGGGCGGAGGCGATCCTCGAGGCGCCTGTCGATGAGCCGCCCACCGTCATCCGCTCCGGCGAGTCCGCCGCCGACGAGGAGGAGGTCTTCTACGCGATCGGCGGCCACCACCACGGCCAGTCGGCGCTCGAGCGGGTGGAACCGCATGTGCCGGCGGGGACGGTCGATGTGCTGCTCGACCTCTATCGCATGACAGGCGAGGACCGCTACGCCGACGCATCCCGGCGGATCTGCGAGGCCCTGCTGCCCGCGCTGAGCGACCCCTACTCCAACCCGCCCGGCGCGCTGCTGGGCCGCTACCGCGCCGAGACCGGAGACACCTCGCTTGACGACGACGCCCTCGCCCGGATGAAAGAGGGCATCGAGGAGACACTCGTCGGGCTCGACGGGATTCTCCGACTGCTCGAGAAGACTCGCGTCTCCGGCTATGCGCTCGCGGCCGGGCGTCTCTACGCCTCGCTGGCCGACAACCCCTTCGCCGCCAGCCGACTCGACAGGTCGGCCGACCTTTACGAGCGGCTGGTCGGCGAGAGGCCGTCGATCGGTCGGCGAGCCGAGACGCCCGCGATGGTCGTCGAGACGCTCAGCCGCAAGCCCGTCGCGGGGATCGGCAAGCGCCAGGACATGATCCGCTGGGCGTGGGAGACCGAGACGGGCTCCCTGAGGCAGACCTCGGCGCTGCCGCCGCCGACGCTGATGCTGGCGTGGCAGATACTGGGGGACGAGTCGCTGGCCGCGACTGCGCTGCGGGCGGTCGGCGAGCGGGTGGGCCTTGCTGCGAGCGCTCTTCGGGACGGTCGCCCCCACGGCTGTGCGGGCAGCACCATCGGCGCGGTGGCCTCCGGTCATGGTCGCGATGGCGGCTACGGCAATGTCACCGGCGCGTTCTTCCCGCTTGCCGCGGGGATGCTCCGCCGGCTGTGCCAGGAGCAACCGCGCGTGCGGTTCCGCCGGCCCGATGGCGAGGAGCACCTGCCCGGCAGTGTGGCCTCGCTCGTCCGCACGCTCCCGGCCGCGGGGGCTGAGGTGCTGCTCTTTAACGATGCCGAGGAGGCGGTCACGCTCGGCGTCGCGCTACGCAATACCGAGTGGCGAAGCATTGAGGTGCGGCCCGGCGAGGTGACGGCGATCGAACTGCCGTAGCGTTCTCTCGCAGGTCCGGCGCAGGGCTGCGTATCAAAGGTTAAGGATGCGACGATAGAAGCCGTCACGTGCCGGAAGAAGACACCAGAGAGGGGAACGACGTCCGGCCGCAGACGACGTCCGGCCGGAGACGACGTCCGGGCGGGGGCGCCCGGACTCCGAGTCTTCTTGCGATTCTGGACTCCAGGCGCCCTCGCCTGGAGAGTCGTTACCCCGCGTCCCTCCAATCCTTGACCGTTGATACTGAGTTCCGGGAGGTCACAACCCCCGCGGCGCCGAAGGCGGGCCGCAGTCTCATCAGGATCGAGACCACTGACAGGAGCGCATGACTATCATGGCTGAGAAACTGGCGATCAATGGCGGCGAGAAGGCCGTCCAGAGCGATCCCGGCGACATCTACGACTGGCCCATCATCACCGAAGAAGATGAGCAGGCGGTACTTGACGTGCTCCGGCGACGCGCCATGTCCGCGCGCGACGTCACCGAGCAGTTCGAGCAGGAATTCGCCCAGTGGCATGACATGGACTACTGCCTCGGATTCTCCAGCGGCACCGCGTCGCTGCAGTCCGCGATGTGGGCCTGCGGCGTGGGCGTCGGCGATGAGATCATCGTGCCGAGCATCACCTACTGGGCCAGCGCCCTGCCCGCTTTCACACTCCAGGCGACGCCGGTCTTCGCGGACATCAGCTTCGAGACACTCTGCATCGACCCCGACGACATCGAGCGGCACATCTCCGACCGCACGAAGGCGATCGTGCCCGTTCATTACGCCGGCCACCCCGCCGACATGGACCCGATCATGGAGATCGCCGAGAAGCACGACCTGAAGGTCATCGAGGACGTCTCGCACGCACATGGCGGGCTCTACAAGGGCCGTCTGGTCGGCACCATCGGCCACGTGGGCTGCATGTCGGTGATGAGCGGCAAGTCGCTGGCGGTCGGCGAGGCCGGAATGATGATCACCAACGATCGGCAGATCTGGGAGCGCTGCATCGCGTGGGGGCATTACGCGCGGACCACCGCAACGCAGTGGACCGGAGAACTCAAGGAGCAGGTCATCACCGAGCCGGACCTTGTGCCCTTCACCGGCCTGCCGTGGGGCGGCTACAAGTACCGCATGCATCAGATGTCATCCGCGGTCGGCCGCGTGCAGCTTCGCCACTACCAGGCGCGGATGGAGGAGATCCAGAGGGCGATGAACTACTTCTGGGATCTGCTGGAGGATGTCCCGGGCGTGAAGGCGCATCGCCCGCCGAAGGACGAGGAGTCCACGATGGGCGGCTGGTATGCCGCGCACGGGCTCTACGTGGCCGAGGAGCTTGGGGACCTGTCGATTCACACCTTCGCGGAGGCCGTCCAGGCCGAGGGCGGCAAGTGCAGCCCCGGTGCGAACTTCGCGCTGCACCTGCACCCGCTGCTGAACGAGGCGGACATCTACCGCCACGGCGAGCCCACGCGCATCGCCAACTCCGACCGCGACCTGCGCCAGCCGGAGGGATCGCTGCCGGTCGCCGAGAGCATCCAGGAGCGCTGCTACTCGATCCCGTGGTTCAAGCACCACCGCCCGGAGATCATCGAGCAGCAGGCGCTTGCTTACCGGAAGGTCGCCGAGAACGCGGACGCGCTGCTGGAGGAGTAGGGCCACCTGACGGACCGTCTGCCGTTGGCTTATCCTTATACACAACTCGAAAGGCGGCGGTTTGTCGTGGGAGGGGCCGCACGAGCCGCAATCGCCTTTTGTTGCGGCGAGGTCGGCCCATACGGTCGTTCGACCTGGCGCGAAAGTGCGACCCCTCCGTGACGGCGTTCGACGCATGCCGTTGTCCCGTCGCCGTGAGCCGTTCGCGATCACCAGTTGCCGATTCCCAATTCCCGCTGTTCCTCAGGAGGGCATACCAATGTCTGACATCGGATACCAGGACACACCGATCCTGCCCGGCACACAGTGGCACGTTCATGATGGAGAGCGGCCGCAGCCGCCGGTGGTCGATCCCGCAACGCCGAGTACCCAGGACGAACCCGGCGAGCCGCCGTCCGACGCCGTCGTGCTCTTCGACGGCAGCGACCTGTCGAAGTGGGAGTCGAAGAATACCGGCGGCCCCGCCGAGTGGAAGGTCGAGGACGGGTACATGGAAGTCGTGCCCGGCACCGGCTACATCCGCACGAAAGAGAAGTTCGGCGACTGCCATCTGCATGTGGAGTGGCGGGCGCCCGAGGAGATCTCCGGCGAGGGCCAGGGGCGCGGGAACTCCGGCGTGTTCCTGATGGGCCGCTACGAGATCCAGGTGCTCGATTCTTACGACAACCCAACCTATCCGGATGGCACCGCGGGCGCGATCTACGGCCAGTATCCGCCGCTGGCGAACGCCTGCCGCCCGCCCGGTCAGTGGCAGGTCTACGACATCATCTGGGAGGGCCCCCGCTTCGAGGGCGAGGAGCTTGCGCGCCCCGCGCGGGTGACCGTGATCCTCAACGGCGTGGTGCTGCATCACGCGCAGGAGCTTCGCGGGGTGACCTCACACAAGGTCGTCACCGAGTATGAGCCGCACGGTGAGGAGGGCCCGCTGGAGTTGCAGGACCATCGCGACCTGGTGCGCTTCCGCAACATCTGGTACCGCCCGCTCGGCGACTACGACGAGGGGTAGGGCCGTTGCCGTTGGAGAGGCCGGCCCCCGTGCCGGCCTGTGCCGTTGCCGTCCGCCGTCTCGCAGAACAACCGAGGGCGCCATCATTGCGATGGCGCCCTCTTTCCCCGTCCCGTGGCGCTGGCTTCCAGCCTGCCGCCGCTATCCGTTGTCACTGGAGAGGCCGGACCCCGGGAGATACATGACATCTCTCGGCCTGTGCCGTTTGCCGTGCGACGTTGTCGTCCGGAGGTCGGGCCTGCCCAGGCCCGACATTGTCTCCCGCAGAACCCACCGAGGGCGCGCGGATTGGCCCTGCGGGCGAGGGGGCTGAATTCCACAATTTCAGGATTCAGGGTGCGGGGCGGGCGGGTGGGTGGAGATCAGGGCGCGGCCTCAATCCTGTAGACGTGAAAAAGCTGGATCCGCTGTCCTCCGGGGGCCGCGGGAGGGAATGTAATGACCCCTTCGGGGTTCGCCCCTCCAAACGGCTGGACAACGACAACGATGGCGCCCTCTCGTTTTGCGTTCGCCTCACAGGAAGGAAACCCCGCCCCCTGCGGCGCAATCTATACTGAACCTGTGCCAGCCACCGCATCTGCGGGAGGGACCGACCATGCCCG
>JBNJEK010000321.1:0-4639 GCA_051745855.1 Armatimonadota bacterium | reverse complement strand
GCGCCCAGCACGATCGCAGGCTCAGCCGCCTCGGTGACGATTGGCAGTTCTGCGCCGGAGACTTCACGGATATGCGCCTGCAACTCTGAGGCCGCCTGCAGGACACTGGGCGGCGCGTCGGGCACATGGACGATGACGAAATCGCTGGCGCCGTCCTCGACGATCGTGACGGGCGCGCAGCTAACGTGCAGGGCGGTCGATGCAATCAGGGCAATGACGAGCAGTGTACGCTTCATGGCAGCGCCTCGATTCTGCGAGTGATGCGGTCGGATGCATCATTTCGCGGAAGCGGCGCGGAATCCTCCGCCCGTGGCGGACATCTCAGTCCGATGCTTCACACGGACACGCGTTGCTCACCGTCACCTGCATCACGACGTCGGCCTCCGCGGAGGCGGCCTCAAAGCCCTGCTGCAGGGCGGCGAAAAGCGCGTCCGCCTCGCCCACCACCAGGGTGCTCATCGCTCCCGGCTCCACGTGCAACCCGGCCTCCCGCAGCACCCGGGCGAAGGCATCGATGGCCGGCCCGAGGTGCTCGGTCCGGAGCGGATAGAGCGACACCTGTGCGCTGATTGCGTCCATCGCGCTCACTTCCTCACGAAGTTAAGAACCAGCCCGGCGTAGTCGCCGCGGTAGCGGAAGCCAGCGCTGAGCACCTCGGCGCGAATCTCTCGCGGGCTGAGGTGCATCGGATAGACCGACAGCACGCCATCCGGCCGGATGACGCGGTACATCTCCTGCATCACGGCGCGGCGGTCGTCCAGTTTCTGCAGCACGTCGTAGAGCAGTCCGACGTCGCAGGACTCGTCCTCGAGCGGAATGTCGGTGGTCCCGTCGCCTTCGATCGCGTCGAGGTTCTTGCGCGTCGCATTCGCGACAGGCTCCATCCGATCGAGGTCGCAGTCCATCGCGTGGACGGTGCCCGATCGGCCCACCATCTTCGCCGCCTGCAGCGCGTAGGTTCCCGCGCCGCAGCCGAAGTCCACCACCACGTCGCCCTTCTCCACCGGGACGCTGGCGAGCACTTCTTCCGCGCGCTCGGCCAGCCACTTCTTCTGATCGTGTTCGCTTTCCGGAACGTCCATCACGTCTGCACCTCCGCGACAAGGCCGATGAAGCCGCCGAGGCCGCATCGCGCCGATCGTAGTCTCCCGTCGATTCGTCTCTGCACCGCAAGCTCCAGTGGGTCGTCGGTGCGCCCGCCGATGAGCGCCGTCCGCACGTCGAGGCGCCGCGGGCGCACATGCTCGCGGACCAGCGCCACAAGCTCCTCGGGCGTACGCAGATCCGCGCGGGACAGCGTCTCCCCCGCCTCGCCCCGCAGGATGCTCGTCCCGTAGATCGACCGGGCATTGAGCGCGCCGATGAATATCCGCCCCCGACAGACACGCGCCATCTTCCGCAACACGCGCGGCAGATCATCCACGAACTCCAGCACGGTGATCGCGGTCACAAGGTCAAATGCGTCCGCGTCGAAGGGCAGCCGCTCTGCACTCGCGTCGATCACACGCTCGCGCGCATGGCCGAGACGCTCCAGTCGCCATCGTGCCACCGCCCGCATCTCGGCCGCAGGCTCGGCCCCATGCGCGTCGAGGCCGAGCGCCAGCATCCGCGCGAGCATCCGGCCGGTGCCGCAGCCGATGTCGAGAGCGCGCTCGCCGGCGAGAGGCCGCGCCATCTCAAGCAGCAGCCGCAACTCCTCGGTCTCCGCATGACAGCCCCAGGGCGTCTGATACCAGGCGTCGTACCTCGCAGCATCTCGTGTGAAGTCACGACCGGATTCGCTCATCGGGGGAACTCCCGCGCGGGGCGGTGGAAGGGCCTGGGCGCCGGACACAGAATATTCCTGCGGGAGCCGCGAGTCAAGAGACGCGCGACGCACACACAGAGGGAGTGATGACGATGGGCAAGCTGATGGTTGGCGTGGCGCGACGGAACATCACACCGCCCGTCGGTGCGAGCATGGCCGGCTATGCGAGCCGTGACCACGGCGCCGAGGGCGTACACGACGAACTGTGGGTGCGCGCGCTCTTCCTCTGCGACGGTGAGAGCTGCGCGGCGCTCGTATGCCGCGACTTGCTCTGCACTCGCAACGAGGAGATGGACCTGCTCGCCGAGGTCTTTGAGCGGCGGACTGGCCTCTCGCGCGACGAGCTTTTCATCGCCAACACACATACTCACTCAGGGCCCGCGACCGACTACGACGATGAGGCCGACAACCGCTCGTACGTTGAGAACCTCGCCGAGGTCTGCGCCGGGGCCGTCACGGAGGCGCGCGCGAACGCGCGACCGGCCACGCTCAGCGTGGCGCGGCGCCCTGTCCAGTGCGGCGTGAATCGCCGCGAACTGCGTGACGGGAGGATGATACTCGGAATCAATCCGGAGGGACCGGTGGACACGCAAGTCGATCTGCTCAGCTTCGCCGACGCCGCGACCGGGGAGCCGATGGCGACGATCTTCCGCCACGGCGTCCACGGCGTGGTGATGGGCGCCGAGAACTACGTCATCTCAGGTGACGCGCCGGGCGCGGCGGAGCGTTTCGTGGAGGCGAACCTGCCGGGCGCGGCCGCATTCCTCGCGGGCGCGTCGGGCAACATCAACGCGCATCCGCGCCTGAGCTTCGATCACGTGGAGATGCTCGGCCGCAGGCTCGGCGCGGCCGCGGTGCAGGCAACGACGGAGACCGGCGAGGGGCGCGATGACATGCACCTCGTCACGCTACGCCACGAGTTTGAACTGCCGGTCGCCGATCTCGAGGACGAGGCGGATCTGCGCGCGGAGCAAAGCGATCTCGCCGAGACGCTCGCGAAGATCGAGGCCGGCGAAGGCGCGGAGAGCGTCAGTCGCTGGGACTCTGAGAGGCGCCTCCGCCAGGTGCAGGCGCAGCTTGAGGCGATCGAGGCAGGCGACGAGGTGACCGGTCTGCCAACCTTTGCGCAGGTGCTGGCGCTCGGCGACGTGGCGCTGGTGGGTTGGCCGGGCGAGGTGTTCCACGAGATCGCGCGGCAGGTACGCGAGCGCTCGCCCTTCGCGACCACGCTCGACGTGACGCACGTCGGCGGCTCGATCGGCTATGTCCCGGTCGCATCCGCGTATGAGCAGGGAGGTTACGAGATCCGCGCAAGGGCGCATCACCGGGGCCTGGGGATCACGCCCGAGGCCGAGGGCGTGATGGTACGCGAGACGCTCGCCGCGCTGGCAAAGGCGAGGGAGGCGGTGGGGTAGGCGCGGGCGCGAAGCGCACGGCGGCGGTCTTCCAGCCCGCGATTCGCAGCTATCCCTCAAGCGCCGGAGGCCCTGTCCGTCAGAGCAGATCGAAGTCGGCAAAGACGCCGTCGGTGACTGTCGCCGGATCGGGTTCGGGGCTTTCCACCGCGAAGCGCACAGCCGCCTCGACCTCCGCAGCAACCTCCTCGGCGATCGGGTCGAGCGCTTCCCGCGTCGCAATCTCACGCTCAAGGATCCGCTCCTCGGCGATGATCAGCGGGTCGCGTTCGAGCCACGTCCGCTCCTCTTCGTCGGTGCGGTAGAGGCACTGGTCGGACTTGGAGTGCCCGCAGTAGCGGTAGGTCCGCGCTTCCACGAGGGTCGGTCCGCCTCCGAGGCGCGCCTGCTCGACAGCTTCGTGGACCGTCTGATGCACCGCCTCGACGTCGTTGCCATCGACCGCGACGCCGGGGATGCCGTATGCGCTCGCGCGCTCGGCGACCTCCGTCACCTTGAACGACTGCTCGATCGATGTGCTCATCGCGTAAAGGTTGTTCTCACACAGGTAGACGATCGGCAGTTCCCACGCCGCGCCGATATTGACCGCCTCGTGGAAGGCCCCCTGGCCGGTGGCCCCGTCGCCGAAGAACGCGACCACGACCCGGCCGGTGTCAAGCTGCTTCTGAGAGAGCGCCGCGCCGGTCGCGACGGGGATCATCCCCGCGGTGATGCCGTGTGAGCCGAGGAAGCCGATGGAGAAGTCGGCAACGTGCTGGGAGCCGCCGCGACCGCCCGCGTAGCCCGTCGCCCTGCCGAAAAGTTCGGCCATCAGCCGCCCGGGATCGGCGCCCTTCGCAAGGAAGTGCCCGTGGCCGCGATGGTTGCTGGTGACCATGTCGTCGGAGCGCAGAGCGGCGATCGTCCCGACCGCCGAGGCCTCCTGTCCGATGCAAAAGTGGGCGGTGCCGACGATCTTGCCCTCCGCGAAGACCTCCGCCACCGCCTCCTCGAAGCGGCGGATCAGCAGCATCCTGCGCCACGATTCCATCAGCATCTGATCGGTCACTCGCGCCACTCCTCGATCACGACTGCGCCTGAGCCGTCCGCCGAGACCGCCGCCAGCGGCTCCCCGGCTTCCTCGGCGAGCGCTGCGCAGCAGGCCGCCGACAGCGCCACCGACGCGCCGAACGTATGCCCGCAGACGGTGGCGGCATCGATCACCTGCGCGCGCTCGCTCCCGGCGGCAATCAGCGCGCGCTCGCCCGCTCCGTCATTGCACGGAGCGAGTGAGGCCGCGCCGGTCAGTTCCGCGATCGGTTCTGCGCCACGCGCGGCGGCATACTCCTCCGTCTCCAGCACGAGAATCGCCGCGCCCTCGCCGAGCACACCGTGTATGTCGTTTGCAGGACGGGCTTCCAGCCCGTCTGCCCTTGCG
>JBNJEK010000320.1:0-4655 GCA_051745855.1 Armatimonadota bacterium | reverse complement strand
GTGCTGACCGCCTGGATCATGTTGCCGCGCTCAAGGACCTTGCTGCGGCACTGCTCGAGCAGCGGGATGAAGCGGCGGTTGAAGCCGGTCATCGTGAGGCAGTTGTTCTTGTCGGCAAGCTGCGCGAATGAGCGCACCTGGTAGGCGGTGACCGCCGGGGGCTTTTCGATGAACACGTGCAGGCCCTCGCTCAGGCAGTGGGTCACGACGTCGAAGAGGTGATGCGGGGGCATCAGGATCCACACGGCGTCAGGATCGAGGTCCTCGATCATCTTCTTGTAGTCCTCGCCGCGGTAGTCGATCTCGAACTTGTCGGCGGTCGTGTGGCACTTCTCCTCCACGATATCGCACAGCCCCGCAAGCTCGACGTCTTCCATCTCGGCGAGTGAGGGGTAGTGGACGCTGTTGGCCATGCCACCGGCGCCGATCAGGGCGCACCGGACCTTGTCTGCCATCATCTTTCACTCCTGTTGGTAAGCGCGGGCCGCGCGCGACCCTTGGATGCTCCGGGCAGTATTCACCGCGGGAGGGGGATGACCTTCATTGGCTCACCTTCACGCCGAACGGCAACGGCGCGCGCCGTTGCCGTTCGCTGTTGCTTTAGCTCGCAGCTACCAGCTGGCAGCCTTCGTTCAGTACCTCATTATGGCCGCGGCGCCTTTGCCCTCACCGGGGACCTGGTCGGCCTCCATCAGGTAGGCATGGCCGCCCTGCAGCATCGTCCTGATGGCCGCGTAGTCGATCAGGTCGTAGTCGCCCTTCTCGGGTTCGGCGCGCATCTGCACGTCATCGCCCACCTCCGGCACCCGCCCCCAGTACTCGCAGTCCGTGGCGCCGAAGAAGGCTCCCACGCGACCGTCGCGCGCTGCAAGCACGAGCGCCTTCATGTCATCGGTCGCGCGGCCGTACGCCTCAGCCTGCTCGTAGTTCGCCTGCGCCTCGGCCACACGCTCGTGTAAGTACGGTTCGAGGATATCCCAGGCCTTCTCGCGAAGCTCCTCGGGCCGCAGGTGCTCGGGGTTGCCTTTCACGGGCGTGTGGAGGAGATAATCATATGTGTTCGCTTCCTGATAGGGATGGAAAAGCTCCTCCACACCGGCAAAGATCAGTGGCGAGTGCCCGTCCATGTACTTCGCGATTCCTTTATTGACCTCGCGGAAGAAGTGGCGAATCTGATGTGCCTCCACCTGCTCCGCTTTGCCCTGACCATGGTACATGGTCTCGCTCTGGCCCCCACCGGTGCCTCGCGGACCGCCGCTGTGCTGCTGCATGCTATCCTTGGGCTCGACCTCCGGGATCGACTCGAGGATGTGCCGCGGCACCTCGGTGCGGGAGATCGGCTCCTCCTCCTGCGTGTAGCGCGTGCACTGCACCAGCCGCACGTCGTGGCGGCTGATCGCGAGCACGTAGAAATGCGCGTTTTCGGTGAGCACGGGGATCAGCGGCTTGAGGTGGAAACGCTCGCTGACGAATGTCTTCCCCGCGGGGACCTGCGCAGGAGAGTGAAGGATCTCCTCGAAGCCGTCTGAGAGGAATATGCAGAGAGTGCCCGCCCCGTAATCGTTGGGCGACAGTTGCGCCTGGAAGTTTGCCGCCGGTTCGAGTATACGCTTGACCGTCGCCTGGTCCGCGCCCTGGTCGAAGAGCATCTTCTCCGCGTCCTGAAGACCGGTCTTGAGCCAGATCGGGTCGCCTTTGGCCTCAGAGCCCGAGTCGTGTGTGGGCGAGTAGATCGACACGCACAATCCATCGTGTTGCTCCGAAAGTTGTTTAAGCATCTGCTGTGTCAGCATCGCATTGCTCCTCCTGAAGTCCGCCTCCACAAGCCGCCGTAGCGGCGGCGCTGTCTTTTCCATCATCTATGTGATTCGCGGCCCCGGTTGGTCATTCCTATGTAGATCTGTCCGAGCACAAGTGTAACCACGCTCAGGCCGATCGCAAGCAGCAGGCCATCCGTGCCCGGCCACGCGGTCTTGAGCACATCGGCAAGCCCCGGTATGAAGAGGGCGCCTGCTATCAGGATGAGGCAGAGCGCGACCGCTCCCCAGACCCACGGATTCTCCGTGACGTCGTTGACGAAGATCCCTGATCGCCGGTCGCGCACGTTGAAGACGTTGAGCAACTGCCCTCCCGCGATCGTCATGAACGCGAGGGTCGTCACCCGATTTCCCTCGAGGCCAAGCCACTCCGTGGCCAACCACAGGGAGGCCAGCGCAGGGGCCGCGATGATGATTGACAGCGCCGCAAGGTCGATCCACTGCGGGCACTCCATCACAGTTTCGTCGCGCGGCCGCGGGTCCCGCGCCATCACATCGCCCGGCCCCCCGCCCGTCCCCAGTGCGAGCGCGGGGAAGACGTACGTGACCACGTTCAGAAACAGGATCTGCAGCGGCAGAATCGGCAGCGGCCACTCGGCCATCGCGACCGACGCCACGGCGACCACGAGCACTTCGCTGAGACTGACTGAGAACAGGAAAAGGACGAACTGGCGGATATTGCCGAAGATTATGCGGCCCTGCTCGACCGCCGCGACGATGGTGTCGAGGCGATCGTCCTCAAGCACCATGTCCGCGGCTTCGCGGGCAACCTGCGTTCCGCGCTTGCCCATCGCGATTCCGATGTCCGCCTTCTTCAGCGCCGGGGCGTCATTTACGCCGTCACCGGTCATCGCAACTGTCCTGCCCGCCTCCTGGTGCAGGTCGATGAGATGCAGCTTCTGCTCGGGCGTAACACGTGCAAGCACCTGCGCTTTCCTCGCGCGCTTGCGCTGCTCCTCGGACAGCTCGTCCGGATCGCCGAGATCGCCCCCCTCGATCAGGTGCTGATGATCGTCGCCCTCATCGACGATGAGGCCGACCTCTCGGGCGACCGCGTAGGCCGTCTGTGCCTGGTCGCCGGTCATCATGACAAACCGTATGCCCGCATCCTGACAGCGCTGGATGGCATCCGCGACCCCCTCGCGCGCCGGATCGATCATGCCGACGAGGCCGAGGAAGGTCGCCGCTTCGTATACTTCACCCTCGCGGTCCTGCATCTGCTTCTGCGCCATGGCCAGCAACCGAAGGCCCTCACCGGCGAGGTCCTCGGTCTGATCCAGCCACTCCTGCCGCCGGTCATCGGACAGGTCCTGCTCTCCGTCCGGCGTAAGAATCGTCGTGGAGATCTCCAGCACTGCCTCGGGCGCGCCCTTGATCGCCACCCGGTACTCGCCCTCTGCCTCGTGAATCGTGGCCATCATCTTCGTTTCGCGGGAGAATGACTTCTCCTCGACCTCGGGCATGCGCTCCAGCAACGTATCTCGCTCGATGCCGGCCTTTCTCGCAACGATGAGCAGCGCCACCTCGGTCGGATCGCCGGTGCCCTCGAACTTCGCCTCCTTGTCCTCGCCATCGTTCTCCTCAAGCGAAGCGTTCGTGCACAGCGCGCCCACTTCCAGCAGCTCTCGCAGGCCCGGGATGTCGTCGGGGCCGACGGTCTCGTCACTGGATTGCAGTTCGCCCTCATCGGTCAGCGGCCCGCCCGAAACCTGCACCTCATCCGCTTCGAGCAGAATGCGCCGGACGGTCATGCGGTCCTCGGTGAGGGTGCCGGTCTTGTCCACGGCAATGACGCTGGTGGCGCCGAGTGTCTCGACTGCGGGTAGTTCCTTTACGAGCGCGTTGCGCCGTGCCATGCGCAGCATCCCGCGCCCGAGGGCGACCGTGGCGACGATCGGCAGGGCCTCGGGGACGGTTGCGACCGCCAGCGCAATCGTGGTTTCGAGCATAAGCTGGGTTTCCCGACCGGCGGCGATGCCTGCGATCGCGACGCCGGCCGCGATGACGAGTGTTGCATAGACGAGCCGTCGGCCGAGGATGTCGAGTCGCTTTTCGAGTGGCGTCGCGCTCTCCCGGGCTTCCTCAGTGAGGGATGAGATGAGTCCGAGTTCGGTGTTCATCCCGGTGGCGACCACGACGGCGCGACCCTCGCCGCGGGTGATCGCGGTGCCCTTGTAGAGCATCGAGGCGCGCTCGGCGAGTTCCGCGCCGTCCTCCACCGGTTCAGCAGACTTCGCCACCGGCACGGATTCTCCGGTGAGCGCTGACTCGTTCGCCTCCAGGTTCTCGCTCTCGAGGAGGCGCAGATCGGCGTTGATCATCCGCCCGGAGGTGAGTTTGACGATGTCGCCGGGAACGAGAGCCTCAGCGTCAAGCTCCTCCGCTTCTCCGCCCCGCAGAACATTCGCGGTGGCCGCACCCATCTGCTCGAGCGCTTCCATCGAGCGGACGGCCTTCATCTCGGTGAAGAAGCCGATGGCCACGTTAACCACCACCGCCACCATGATGGCGATGGCCTCGACGACTTTGCCGGTCGCCGCCGCCACGATGGCCGCACCGGTGAGCACCCAGAAGATCGAGTTCCTGGCCTGGTTGAGCAGCACTTCGAGGGGACTTGCCACGCCGGGGGTACTGATGCAGTTCGGACCGAAGTGCTCTCTGCGGTCGTCGACCTCTTCGGGGCTGAGACCCTGCTCGGGGTCCACGTCAAGTGTGCCCGTGATCTCCTCGGGAGGAATCGACCAGGGATGATCGGGCAGATCCTCGGCCGCATCCTTTTGCTTCTGCTGGTCGAATTCCTCACACAACTCGGTCATCTATGCTCCCGCCGTTCGCCCG
>JBNJEK010000319.1:0-4659 GCA_051745855.1 Armatimonadota bacterium | reverse complement strand
CAGCCGAAGCAACGCCCCGAGGACGGTCCTCGGTGGCCTCGCCATGGCGCGCAGGCGCCTCATCGCTCCTCGCGCCTCCCCAGCACGCGCACAAGCTCCGCGAGCGTCGTCTCCCCGGCGCGAACCTTCGCGAGCCCCGCCTCCCAGAGGTCGCCGACGCCCTCGCTTTGCGCGATGCGCTCGATCTCCGGGACGGGCCGCCGCTCAAGGATCGCCTCGCGCAGCACGTCGGCCATCGGCAGCAACTCGAAGAGCCCGGTGCGGCCCCGGTAGCCGGTGTCGGCGCACTCCCCGCAGCCAGCGCCGCGCCGAAGCTCCCATCCGGCCACGTCCGCTGCGGTCAGACCGGCGGCCTCGAGGTCGCCCGCGTCCGGCGCGGCGTCTCCCGCGCACTCGTCGCAGACCGTGCGCACCAGCCGCTGTGCGACGACGGCGCTGATCGAGGAGGCGACGAGGTAGGGCTCGAGCCCGAGGTCCATCAGCCGCGCGAAGACCCCGGCGGCGTCGGGCGCGTGCACGGTCGTGAAGATCATGTGTCCGGTCAGCGCCGCCTGCATGGCGATGCGGGCGGTCTCGGGGTCGCGCACCTCGCCGACCATCAACACCTGCGGGTCCTGTCGCAGCACCGTGCGCAGCGCGGCCGCGAAGTCCAACCCCCGCGCGCGGTCAATCTCCGTCTGATCGACGCCGGGAATGTCCAGCTCGACGGGCTCCTCGACCGTCGAGATCGCCCGGGCTGATTCGGCGTCACGCAGGGCGGCGAGGCTCGCGTAGGTGGTGGTGGTCTTGCCCGCGCCCGCGGGGCCGGTGGTGATGACGCAGCCGGTCGGACTGTCGACGATCCGCCGGTAACGCGTGAGCGTCTCCTCGTCCATCCCGAGGCCGTCGAGGTCGATCCACTGGGTCGCCGGGTCGAAGATGCGCAGCGTGAGCTTCTCCCCGTGGATCGTCGGCATGGTGGTCAGGCGTACGTCGATGGTGCGCTCGTCCACCGGCATGATCAGCCGCCCGGTCTGCGGGCCGTCGGCGGTGTAAGAGCGCATCTGCGCGAGGACCTTCAGCCGTGCGATCACACGAGCGCCCACCTCACGCGGAATCTCACCCGCCTCCATGAGCTGCCCGTCGATGCGCATTCGCGCCTTCATCTGCCCGCGCACCGGCTGCAGGTGCACGTCGGTGGCGCGGTTGCGCGCGGCCTGCACGCAGAGCAGTTCCGCGATCACCGTCGGCTGCGGCGACACGTCGTCGCCGAACTGCTTGAGCGCGGCGGCGATCTTCTCGAGCGACGCGCGGCCTCTGAAGGCCTCGTGCTCCCGCGCGCGGGCGCGGTCAAGCTCGCGCTCAATCCCGTCCTGCGCCCAGAGTACCTCCGGCCGCGCCGCGCCGGTGATCGTCCACGGGTCGCGCGGGCCCCGGAAGGTCAGCGTCAGCCGCCCGCGCCCCGCCTCCGCCTCCACCGACTCGACCTCCGACCACTCCGCGGCGTCGGGGCGCCGTTCATCGGTGATGCTCATCGGAACCAGCGCGACGCCGTCGGGCGCGATGTGCAACTCGACGCCCCCTCCGCGAAGCACTTCCGCGTTGCCCGAACTGCTGGTCTGAGCGCTTTGCTGCATGATGGCGCCTCCACTTCGCGAACTACCTTCTGTGTGACGGTCGGCAGCGGGCACCCCTCGCCCGTCACATGCTTAGATGCGAGATAACGCCGGTCAGGGGGAGGAACATGGCGATGCCGATGAAGCCGAGAACGATCGCGAGGATGATGACGACGACGGGGCCGGAGACGACCACCCACTTGCGGGCGAGGCGATCGGCGTACTCGACGTACTCTTCCGAGATACGCTCCAGCACATCTGCCAGCGCGCCGCTGCGTTCGGCCGCGCCCATGCGGAAGATGAACTCGTCGGGAAGAAGCTGTGTCTCCCGCAGACCCTCGGTGATCGTCCCGCCCTCCTCGACCACCAGCCCCGCGCGCCGCAGTGCCAGCGCCAGCGCCGGCTCTTGGGCGGCGTCGCGCGACAGGCGCAGGGCCCGGACGGTGTCCACGCCGCCGCGCAGCAGCAGAGAGAGCGTCTGCGCGACTCGCGCCAGATCGGTGTACATTGCCACCTCGCCGAAGATCGGGATGCGCAGACGTGTCAGGCCGAGGTTGAAGCGCCCCTGCTCGGTCCGCCGCATCCACAACCACATCCCGACGAAGAAAGCGACGAGGATCGCGAGAATCAGAAGCACAAGCGGCACGCTCCCCAGCACCGAGGTGAGGAACCGGGTGGCCGCGGGGAAGTCAGCGCGCTCCATCCCCAGCTCGTAGAACAACTCCATGAACTTCGGGAAGATGAACGTCGCGACGAAGCCGAAGATGCCGAGGCCGATGAGGGCGATGATGACCGGGTAGACGAGCGGGAAGGCCATCCCCGAGGCAATCTGCGCCACTCGGCGCTGCTGCTCGGCGAGTGCTCGAAGCGCCGTGGGAAGATCCCCAGCCTCCTCCCCGGCACGGAGCGCCGAGACCGCCACCGGCGGCCAGACGCCCGGCTGCAGCGACATCGCCTCGGAGAGCGAGTGACCCTGCTCAACCTCGCCGGCGAGCGCGCGAAGCGCGGCGGCAAGTCTGCGATCGGAGGTCTCCGCGGCGATCGAGCGCAGTCCCCCGTGCAGCGGCGCGCCCTGCTCGGCCATCGCCGCGAGCTGCTCGTAGATGGCGATTAGCGTGCGCCATGACACTCGCGGCAGGTCAGTCTCCTCACTGGAGATTGCCCCGGCGGCGGAGACCTGCACATCTGCCGCCCTCAGCCGAAGCAATGCCTGCGGGAGGTTCTCCGCCTCGATGCGCCGGCGATCGGATGCGTCGTCGATGGCGTACCAGAAGCTCGTCATGTCACACAGCCCCCGCTCGGACGAGATGACGAGAACCACTGTCCAAATTCTTCCCCGGCGCAGGAGGGAAATACTCCTTCGCGCCGAGTTAAGTTTCAATGACAGTCGGCATCCTGCGACGGTGCTCACGAGCGGAGGCGCGCCGACCGCAGAAACCGGAGACGCTTCATGGGGGAGCAACCGGACGTCCTTGTCCCGTCGTTTGGAGAGGCAGGGTTACATCCCCCCCGGTTGTTGGCCGTTGGCAGCGACGGCAACGGCACAGGCGGGAGCGGGTCCGAGCGGGGTCTCACCTCTCAGACGGCAACCGATGACGGCAGGGCTGCCCGAGAAGGCGGAACCGGTGCGAACGGGGAAGGCAAGTCTGGTTGGGCAACGGCGCGCCAATCGCATCTGATCCGAGACAAGCAGCCGCGAGTGACAGGGAGGAAGCGCGATGTCCGCACGGGCGAGAATCACGGTACTCTCCGCAACCGTCGTGATTGCTCTACTGGGTGTCGTTGTGTGTTCCCCGGCGCAGGAGGCGGTGCCTCGCGAGGACCTCGGCAACACCGTCAAGCTCAAGGTCTTCGTGGACAAGGTCATCGGCGCAGGTGGTGAGGGCGGCCTCGGCTGGGGCGAGCAGGCCGTCCGCGAGACCAGCGAGGCGGGCTTTAACGTCTTCTCGCCGCGCATCGGCGGGGATGACATGGACCGGGTGCGGCAGATGACGCAGTGGTGCGCCGACTGGGGGATGTACCACGTGCCGTGGATGCGCGGGACCCTCGCCGCCCCGGAGGGCCCGGAGGCCGACGGCAAGCGTGTGGTCTGGCGCAACGGCGGCGAGCAGCCGCTGTGGAGCGTCAACTCCGACGAGTTCTGGGAGTGGACCACCGAGCTGATCCTTCAGTACGCCCAGATCAGCGCCGAGATACCCCATCTGATGGGCGTGTTCCTCGACTACGAGAACTACGCCTCCGGCACCCGCGGCGGCTGGATGCTCTACGATCTGATGTACGACGATGTCATACTCGCGCGCTTCGCCGAGGCCAGGGATATTGAGCTACCCGAGCTGGCGCTCGATGCCCGCGCGGAGTGGCTCGAGGACCAGGGGCTGCACGAGGCGTTCGAGGAGTTCCAGATCGCCTCCTGGCGGGAGCGCTGCCGCGAGCTGCGCGAGGCCGTCGATCGCATCAATCCGCAGTTCCAGTTCCTCATGTACCCCTCCGTCGGCTCCCGCTTCATGCGCGAGGCGGCCTACCTCGAGTGGTCCACCGACGAGGCGCCGATAATCATCGCCACCCCGCACACCTACGGCCGCCCCGGAGAGTTTCTCCCCCACGCGGCCGCGCTTGAGGCCAACCGCGAGACCGTCCTTCGGGAGATCGAGATTCCGCGCGAACTCGGAATCCCGTTCTTCTACCTCGGCGGGATAGATCCGGTGGTGCGCGGGGCCGATCCGGAGTTCTCCGGCAAGAACGCGCTGATGATGTCCGAGATCTCGCACGGCTACTGGATCTTCTACGAGGGGCCCGTCTACACCGAGCCCTCGCATGCGGCGTACATGGAGTGGTTCGCGTGGGCGAATCGGGCGATGGACGAGGGGCGGTTCGACGCATGGCGGGAGCCGCGCGAGACGCCTGAGGAGTGGCTGGCGCAACTGCTGGGTCCGTTAAACGCGGACGGCGCCGAGCTGGTGCTGCCCCCGGTCACGGGGGAGCGCTTCGAGTTCCCACGCCTGCGCATGCGGCGCGACAACGTCATGCTGCTGGCCGTGGAGGCGGGCCGCCCGGTGGAGATCGC
>JBNJEK010000318.1:0-4676 GCA_051745855.1 Armatimonadota bacterium | reverse complement strand
GTGGGGCTTACCTTTACCCACAAGTCGAGGCGGAGCCATTTCCCGCCAGGGTTGCGCACGAGCAAGGTCACCTCATGAAGAACTTTACGACCTTCAGCGCGCCCTGGTTCCACGCGACGCGGTGGGTCACGCCGGTGCCCGATCCAAGCTCGTCCTTGTGATCGAGATACCACTGGTACGAGCGGATCAGCGCCTCGGCGTTGGAGTACTGCGCCGACCAGCCAAGCGTTTCCTTGATCTTATCCACGGCGACGTAGCTGTCGGTGTCGGCGGTGCCGTAGACCCACTTGTAAAGCGGCGAGAGATGCAGGGCCTCGAGCGTGGCGAGCGCGGGCTTGACCAGCCACGCGGGTGTGCGCATTACGCGCGCCCCACTGCCGGCATACTCGCACAGCGCGCCGACGTCCTCGTTAACGGTGTGAAACTCCTCCGCGCCCACGTTGAAGGTGTCATTGCACAGTTCCGGGTCCTCGGTGGCGCACAGCCAGATGGCCTGCGCGAGGTCGTCCACTTCGAGAAGCTGATAAAGGTTGGTCCCGTCGCCGATGACCGGGATCTTGCAGCCGCTCTCGACCCAGTCGTAAAGGATCTGAAAGACGCCCAGGCGTGCGGTGCCGATGAAGGTCTTCGGCCGGATGATCGACACGGTCATGTCGCCGTCCTGAAACTCGTGGCAGACCTCCTCGGCCTGCACCTTGCTCTCGCCGTAGGGCCCGACGCCGACCATCGGGTGGTCCTCGTGGAGCGGGTGGACGTCCGGGACGCCGTAGACGGCAGTGGACGAGATGTACACCACGCGCGGGATTCCAAGCTCCCTGCAGACGGACATGACATTCCGGGTGCCCTCGACGTTGGTGGAGAAGATGTCCTCGACCTTCCACAGCGGCAGGGCCGCGGCCGCGTGGATGAGCGTGTCAACCTCGCGGTCGACCAGCAGTTCGATGAGACGATCCCGATCGCGGATGTCGCCGGTGAGGAACTCGGTGCCCTCAGGGTAGTCCGACTCGATGTAGTCCGCGATGTCGATGAGCGCGAACCGGCTCTGGTCATCCTGGTCGTGGAAGTAATTGACGACGTGGTAGCCGAGGAAGCCGGCGCCACCGGTGAGAGCGATCATCGGGTCTGATGTCCTTTCGAGCCAACTGTCGGTGTGACGGCGTACCGAGAGGGACTCTTCGCTCTCTCGCGGGCGAGTCCTTCAACATTGGCGAGAGGGGCGGGCGGCCGGGCCGTTGTCGTTGCCTTTGCCGTTACGTGGCACGGGCGTCTCGCCCGTGCGTCGTTCGCCGGGGCCTCACCCCCCGGCGAGGGCGCCGTGAGCTCTCCGAGCTCCCCCACAGCGACAACGGCTTCGGGGCGAACGTCCCCCGGCGAGGGCGCCGTGAGCTCTGCGAGCTCCCCCACAACGACCACGGCTTCGGAGGCGAACCGCCACGGCGAAGGCCACGGGGGAGGTCCCGGCCCGCGGACAGGGAAAGAATCCTGACCCACGCACAGATCCGAGCGTACACGCCGGAGAGTTGCCGATGAAAGCCGTCATACTCTGCGCGGGGCATGGCACGCGCCTGCGCCCGCTGACACATTACATCTCCAAGGCGATGGTGCCGGTCGCCGGGATGCCGATCCTCGAACACATCGTCCGCCGACTCGTCGAGCAGGGCTTCGAGGAGCAGATCATCGCACTGTCGGCGTTCTCCGAGCAGGTGCGGCACTACTTCGGCGACGGCTCGCGCTTCGGCGCAAAGATCGAGTACTCGATCAACACCGAACCGAGTGGCACCGCGGGTGAGATCGCGCAGATGCAGCCGCTGCTGGCCGGTGAAACGGACCTGCTGGTGCACTACGGGGATATCCTGAGCGACCTCGACGCGCGGGCGATGGCCGATGAGCACCTGGCGAACGAGGCGGACCTGACGATCGGCCTGGTGACGGGCGTGGAGATCCACGCGGGTGTCGCCGACGTGGAGGCGGACGGGCGGGTGAGCCGATTCGTCGAGAAGCCGCCGCTGGAGGTGCCCACCAACGCGGCAATCTTCGTGCTGGGCGCAGAGGCGATCGAGCGATGCGCGCCCGGCAGAGATTTCTCACATGACATCTTCCCCGAGTTGATCGCGGACGGAGCGGATGTCCGCGGATTCATCGACGAGGACGCATACTGGCTCGACGTGGGCCGGCTGTCGGATCTTGATAAAGCGAACGAATTCTTCGGAGGAGCGGACAAATGAGCACTGAGATGCGCGATGAGCAGCAGATGGACGTGGCTGATGACGCTCTGACGGCGGCGATGAAGTCGAAGGCACTGGATCTTGGGGCGGACCTCGTGGGCGTCGGCCCGTGCTCGCGCTGGGAGGGTGCGCCGATCCAGATGCATCCGCTCGGCCACTGGCCTGACGCGACGAACGTCGTGGTGGTGGCGATCCACCACCCGGATGCCTGCGTGGAGCTTGGCGGCGTGCCGACGGCGCATGACATCGGGCCTTACAACGTGCAGGGCAAGATGAACGAGCGCCTGGAGTACATCCAGTTTCACCTCGGTCGCTGGCTGGAGCGGCAGGGCCATCACGCGATGCCGATCCCGGCGACGAATGTCTGGCGCTACCGCCCCTACGGCGAGGTCGAGCGGCCCTTCGGCCCGGACCTTTCCGACATCCATGCGGCGGCCTGCGTGGGGCTCGGCGAGATCGGCTACCACGGGCTGCTGATGACGCCGGAGTTCGGCACCTGGCAGCGCTTCTGCTGCATGATCACCGACGCGCCGCTTGCGGCCGACCCGATGTACGACGGCGATCCGCTGTGCGACCGCTGCGCGAAGTGCATCGTCAAGTGTGACGAACAGTGCGGCGGAGCGCTGGCGCATGAGGTGACCGGCGAGGTCGTGCTGGACATCGCGGGCAAAGAGATTCGTTACGCGGAGAAGAACCTGTGGCGCTGCGCGTGGAGCGAACACTTTGGCCTTGACGCCTACCTTGACATCCCCGACGTAGTGACCGAGGAGGTCATTCTCGAGCAGCTTGAGGAGCACGGGCGGCGCGGCGGCACCGAGGGCCCCTGCCTGAAGTACTGCCGGCCGCCGCACCTGCGCGGGAAGTATCTGCACAGGGAGGTTGGCGAGGACACGCCGCCGGATCGGCGCCTGACTGAGCGCGTCAAGCGGATGGCCGGCGAGCGCGGGATGGCCGCGATCGGAATCGTCCCCGCGTCGGAGTGGGCCGAGGGGGAGGAGGGCGATCCGCGGGAGATCCTGCCGGGCTGCAACTCCGTGATCGTCTTCGCGATGGACTGGCCGGCGGATGCGGATGTGCATGAGTGCGGGCCGCTTAACGAGACGTGCGAGGCGTCAAACTGGGGCGCGCGCCTGCAACTGGATCATCTCGAACTCGACATGACGCGCCAGCTTGAGCGCTGGGACTACTACTCGGTGTGCAACACGAAGCTTCAGCCGCAGGATGCGGCGGAGAAGGCGGGCCTGCTGGGGCGCGTCAACGGCGAGCTTTTCAGCGCGCGCTTCGGCCAGCGGCTGAGCTGGCGGGCGGTCCTGACACAGGCGCCACTGGCGGAGACCGCCGCAGACCTCGTGATGGATGCGCCGCAGATCGCCCCGACGCTCGAAGAGCTGGAGGCGATCGTGGCCGAGGACGGCGCGGACGTCATCGGCGTGGCCTCGGCGGAGGAGATCGCGGCGATCGCGGAGGAGCTTCGCGGGCAGATCGACGAGGACGCGCTGAAGGTCAACGTGCTCAAGACCGGCCCGACTCACGGTCCGCTGGAGCCGACGATCGCGAACCGTGAGGACGCGCGCGTCTTCGACGCCGGGGACTGGCTGGAGGGCGCGAAGTCGGTGATCGTGCTCGGGATGGCGATTCCGGCGAAGACGCTCGAGCGCGCGGGCGAGTCGCCCGCCGATGCGGTCGGCCCGTGGGCGTTTGCGAACTACCAGGTGACGCGGGACGTGTGCATCGACGCGCTGAACATCGCTCGCGAGCTTGACCACCGCGGCTACCGCGCCGCGGTCACCTTCGACGTGACGGGCGTGGGCAGCAAGACGGAGAATCCGCGCTTTGAGACGCCGGACATCTTCTCCGGGCGCTTCGAGGCGGCCGCGGCGGGCCTGGCGACCATCGGGAGGGGGGGCTTTTCCATCAGCCCCGAGCACGGCGTGCGCATGCGCTGGGTGGCGGTCGTGACGGACGCGACCGTTGCGGAGACGGGCGCCGCCACTGCCTTCGATCCGTGTGATGGCTGTGCGGCGCCCTGCATCCCGGCCTGCCCGGTGAGCGCGCTGTCGGAGGACGACGAGGAGTGCGCCGGCGACCGCTGCTGGGCCGCGCGGGACCTTCTGCGCTGCGACTGGGCGAAGCGCTACGCGCTGGTCGCTGACGAGGGCATCAAGTGGATGGGCTCGACCACGGACGTGGAACCACCGGAGGGCGAGATCACGGCCGAGGACATCGCCGAGGCGACACGCCAGCGCGATCCGGTGCAGCGCCACCTCGACTGCATTCTGGAGCCCTGCATGAAGGCGTGTCACGTGATCCTGCAAGAGCGCGGACTGGAGAGTTCGTAGGGACGGCGAACGGCGGGAAACGGGAAACGGAAACGGGAAACGGCGACGGCCTTTGCCCAGCCGTTTGGAGGGCGCGGGGCTACGTCCCCGCCCGTGGGTGGCGCGGACTCCG
>JBNJEK010000317.1:0-4693 GCA_051745855.1 Armatimonadota bacterium | reverse complement strand
CGACGTCGCGGGGCATGAGAACCTCGAGATGGCGCTGCTGGGCGTGTTCGACTCGCAGGACATCGGCGGCAAGCGCTACGACCTGGCGACGCTCGGGCGGCGGCGCGCGCACGCGACCTACGCCGCGTCGCACGAGACGGACGTGACGGAGTCGATGATCTTCGCGATGGATCTCACGCCGCTGATCGAGGATGACTCGCTCGATCCGCGGGATCTTGTGCAGGAGCACATCGACCGCTTCGCCGCGGAAGTGCGCGGGAACATGGACGACATCCTGCGCTGACGGGCGACGCGAGGAGACGTGAACACCACGGGGCGCGGAGGCGAGAGCTTCCGCGCCCCGTTTGCGTGTCGGGCGCCATCGGGCCTGGTGAACGGCAGACGGGCTGGAACTCACATTCGAGAAATCGCGAAGGCATCAAAGAAGGTGTAGTGCCGTAAGGTCGTACGGAGGGGCTGCTTTTCCCGACGCCGCCCACGGCGTGCGCAATTCTTGCGCTGAGGAGAAGTGACGCCCGAATGTCCGCTGTCGTTTAGCGGCATGAGGGCGGCAGCTTCCATGCCAGCCCGTCGTTCGGCCTGCCAAACACAGCGCGGACAACAGCGGGCGGGCAAGGAAGCTTCGCTGGCGGGGGCCAGCGAACCCTGACGCTGCACACGACGCAGCGTCAGGGCCGCCCCTCCTAACAACAAGTAGCGCGCTCACTCATTGCACTCCGACTCGGATCACTTTGACCAAACACGAATTGCTTGAATATGAGTGGAAGCCCGTCCTGCGAACGGCGGAGGCGGCGCCGTTGCCGTTGGAGAGGCTGGCCCCCGCGCCAGCCTGTGCCGTTGTCGTGCGCCGGACGACAAACGGCGTCGGGCCCGGACAGGCCCGACCTCCGGACGACACAGCACGGCAACGTGTCGGGCCCGGGCAGGCCGCGCAAGGAGACCGCCGTGTCGCCGGCGAATGCCTCGTCCTGAACATGCAACCGTCGCCAGGGAGCGTATGACATGCGTAGAATCTCCATCGTCGCACTCATACTGATCACCGCCTGTGCGGGTTTCGCGCAGGACGCCGAGGAGCCTGCCGAGACGCCCACGCTCATCCCGGACTGGTGGGAGCGGCAGGCCGTCGTGACTATCCCTCCCGCGCGCCCGGAGGCGCCGGTGATCGACGGGAAGATCGGCTACGAGGAGTGGTTCTACGCCTCGCGCGTGGACGGCTTCATCGACTCGGACACCGGGAACCTCGCCGACCTGCCGGTGGCGATGTTCGTGTGCTACGATGAGGAGCATGTGTACGTGGCGGTGAAGATCGAACGCCCGCCGATGCATCCGACCGCGCGCTCGACCTTCCCCGCAGGCCGGCACGATCATATCTGGTGGCAGGATGACGCGTTCGAACTCGTCGTCCGGCCCGGGCGCGAGGAGAGCGGCGTCGAGCATTTCTTCGCCTTCGTGGGCAACTCGGTCGGCGCGTGGAGCATCATGCGCGGCGTGCTTGAGGGCTCCGGCGGCGACACCTCGATCGAGGCGGACTGGAGCTACGCGGCCGGGCCGGCGGGGAGGACGGCGTGGTCGGGTGAGGTGGCGATCCCCATCGCCGAACTCGGCGAGCACGAGCCACCGCAGCCGGGTTCGGTCTGGCTGATGGACCTGATGGCCCAGCAGGTGACGCCGCGCAAGCGGATCATCGACCTCGGGCTCGTCTGGAACCTCGACATGCACGGCTACCGCTCGCCGGTGACGCCGAAGTTCGTCTTCGTCGGTGAGAACGGGCCGATCCTGCGCCCGCATGGCGTCGGGCGGCTGTCCTTCCGCGAGGGGCAGCAGGAGAATTCGGGGATGCGGATGGTCGTGTACAACCTCGGCGATGAGCCGATCGAGCTTGACGGGCGGGCGCAGATCTTTCGCGCGCCGGCGGAGCGGGCAGAGGGGGCGCTGGAGCTTTACGATGCGTGGGATCGCGTGCGGCGTATCCGCGCGGGCGGGCGGGACATTGATCCGGAGCAGGAGATCCAGGCATTCCGGAGCGAGGAGGACATCCTCGGCGAGTTGAACGAGCGCTTCGAGTTCGTCGAGGAGCGACAGGGGCGGATGGAGGTTCCGGCGCGGGACGAGGACGGCTCGCAGGGCGCGGGGTACTTCGCGCTCGAGCAGCCGGTGGAGAACGGCGAGTACGTCGTTGCGTGGCGGTTCGCGGACGCGGAGAGCGGCGATGTCGTCTCGGCCCAGGTGGTGCCCTACGCGATTCAGCCCGGGCTCAACGTTACGTTGCGGCCGTTCTTTCTGAAGTACGAGAAGCTGCGGGCGGAGGCGTCGCTTGCGAATCTCGAACTGCGCGAGGGCGACCGCGTGGAGTTCACGCTGAGCGCGGGCGGTGAGGATGCCCACACCGCCGTCGCCGAGGTCAACCCGCTCGCGGAGAGTGTGCACGTTTACCTTGAGTCGAGCGCCATCGAGCCGGAGAGCGAGGCGACGGTGATGGCGCGGCTGGTGCGCGAGGGCGGCGAGGAGGTCATCGCGAGCACCGCGAGCATCGAGCGGCCGGCGGACCCGGAGTGGTGGCCGAATGAGATCGGCCGGTCGGAGGTGGTCCCGCCGCCCTTCGAGCCGCTGCTCGCGGATGGCGCGGACGCGCTTTTCCTGTGGAAGCGGCGCGTGGAAGTGGGTGTGGACGGCCTGCCGAGATCGATCAGGGCGCGGGGGGCGGAGTTGCTCGCGCGGCCGGTGACGCTGGAGATCGGTGACGAGGACCCCCGTTGGGCCGCGCGTCGCACGTCACTTGACGAGCGGGACGCGGTCTACGAGGCGACGGGGATGGTGGACGGGGTTGGTCTGCACCTGCGGAGCGCGTGGCACTACGACGGGACGGGCCGGATGGACCTGACTGTCAGCCCCGGCGAGGGCGCGAAGACAGTCGAGCGAATCGCGCTGGAGATCCCGGTGAGCGAGGAGTTTGCGCGCCTCGCGTATCATCAGGCGACGCGGACCGACCCGCGGACGGCGTCGAATGAGACGTTTGCCGGGACGCTGGACGAGTGGTTCGAGCAGTATCCTGATGGCGCGATTCCGTTCAGTTGGGCGGTCTACCTCGGCGCAGAGGACCGAGGCGTGCAGTGGTTCTGCGAGGCCGACCGGGGGTGGTCGAACGCCGATGAGGACGCGGTGATCGCGCTCAGCCGCGAGGACGGCGCGGTGGTGCTGCGCGTGAACATCGTTGATGAGCCGATCGCGATCGAGGAGCCGCTGCGAGTGACGTTCGGGCTGACGGTGACGCCGGTGAAGGACTCGGGGCCGGGGCGCTCGATGATCCGGGTGGCGATGGGCCGCCCGCCCGGCCAGCGCGAGGAGGACGTGGACTACGAGGACCTCGCGAAGACGCATCAGGCGATCATCGATGCGGGCGCGAACTACGTGTCCACGTACATCACCGACGAGGAGCACTTCGGCACTCCGCAGATATACAATCCGGAGTATGAGCAGGCGGCGCGGGAGTATGCCGAGATGCTGCACGACCTCGGCCTGAAGTACACGCCTTACACCGGGTGGGGAGTGAACGCGAACATCCCGCAGTTCGACACCTTCGGCCAGGAGATGCTCGCCGAACCGGTCAAGAACATCGGATGGGGGAGTTTTCTGCATAATCACGCGAGCACGTTCCCGGACTGGTGGCTGTGGGGGGCGCGGATCCTGATCGAGGAGACGGGCCTCGACGGGGTGTACATGGACGGGATGGCGATGCCGCGGCTGATGCAGAATGAGCTTGACGGCTACGCGTGGACCGACCGCGACGGCAACCAGCGCGGGAGCTACGGCATCTGGGCGATCCGCGACTTCATCGAGCGGCTCTACGTGTACACGCACGTGGAAGCGCCGAAGCCGGCGGTGGTGCGGAATCATTACAACCTCGAGACGTACTGCATCGGCGCGTTCACCGATGCGCGTGTCACCGGGGAGGCGCAGTATCACGCGGGTGACACGGTGCTGGGCGTGCACTCCACCGGCGAGTTCCGCGCGAACTTCATGACACACCTCAACGGCGTGGCGACCAACGGACTGTGGTGGAACTGGCAGAAGCTGCCGGTCACGCGCAACGAGATGCGCTCGATGTTCCTGCTGCACGACGTGCCGATGGTGGTGGGCGGGGGGATCGTGCGCCACTACGGCAATCAGATCGGCTACGGGGAGATGACGCGGCCGTGGGTGCACCTGCGGAAGCTGCGCGACGCCTTCGCCGAGGCGGAGTTCGTGCCCTACTGGGAGGCGGATCTGATCGACGAGCAGCCCGAGGGCCTGCTGGCGAGCGCGTGGGTGGACCGTGAGGCCGGCCGCGCGCTGATGGTGGTGAGCAACCTGCCCTCTGAGCCGTGGAGCGGGAGCGTGACCTTCGATCGGCAGGCGCTGGGCATCGCTGAGGACGCGTTGCCGGTGGACGCGATGTTCGACGAGCCGATGCCGGTGGATGGGGACACGGTGACGCTGGAGATCGAGCCGGAGCGCTACCGGGTGATCATCTTCGGCGACCGGGTGCCGATCCCGGAGAACCCGCGGGTGGACTGAGGGAGGCGGTCGTGGGGCGTCCGAAGGGGCGACAGCTTCCATGCCAGCTCACGGTCTCACGTTTCCCGGACGGCGTACGACAACGGCGGGCGGGCAGGGAAGCTTCGCTGGCGGGGGCCAGCGAACCCTCCCGCTGCAA
>JBNJEK010000316.1:0-4724 GCA_051745855.1 Armatimonadota bacterium | reverse complement strand
TCCCTCGTTGCGGACAGGTAAGACATAGCCTGCTCCACCGTGAGATCACCTTCCCCAGCACTCGTTGCAGGATAGCGAGATTCGATATAAGCGATTCCAAGCTCCCTCATGAGTTCCATCTGCTTCTCTTCGAACTCAAGCCCGGTTCGCTTGGCCAGTTGCACCAGATTGTGTGTCCGCGGCGGCTTCTGTTGCGTGCGAGTGATGATGGCGCCCTTCAATAGTTTTTCGACAGCCTGCTGGCACGTAACAAGCATCCATGCATAATCGCCGCCCGCGAATAAGCTGCGTGCCGCGTCGAGATCACGCTTGGCGAACTTCAGCCATTCGTTGGCGCCGGTTGTTTCCTCGTGATTGCCGTCGCTCATAGAATCAATCCGAGCACCCTCGAAAGACTCTGTGTTGTTGCCATCGTTGCCGCCGCTGTCGTTGCTGCCTTTGCTGCCGTTGCTTTCGTCGCTGCCTTATTCCCACATATTGAAGGGCTTCACGGTCTCCTCGGGCAGCAGCGCCTTCGCGTGGCCGTCGATGAAGCCGAAGACCGCGCGGTCGCCGTGCCGGGGCGCCACCCGCGAGAGCCTGTGCGCGAGGTAGCTTGCGCCCGGGTCCCGCGCCGAACTGTCCATCTCGAAGACCAGGATCCGCTTGCTGTGCTGATCGACGTTCGTCAGCTTCGATGTGAGCGAACCGGGGCTCCAGCCGAATCCCGTGTTGAAGGTGTAGCGGTAGTTCAGCCCGTAGCTGTGAGGCAGGCAGACGAACTGATCGGTCGCCCTCGGGTCGGGATCATCGGGGCAGATGAGGATCTGCTCGTTTTCAAGGTACGGCTGGATGATCGCACACCATGTGTATCCGCGGTCGTCACCGGGCGCGCCGCGGGTCATGGCGGGGATGAACCGGCGGTCGTGATCATGCGCGTACATCGTCGCGGCGGCCACGATCTGCTTCACGCCGGCCGCGCAGGCCGCCTGCCGGGCCCTCGCGCGCCCCTGCGGGAACACCGCGAGCAGAATTGCCGCGAAGATCGCCACGATCGCTATCACGACCAGAAGCTCCACGAGTGTGAAGCCCGGATTGCTGCCACTCAGGTCCGCTCGGCGCTGCTGCACGGTATCTCCCCCGTTGTGACTTACGTTCGCCTCTCCGGGCTCGATTCCTCTTCGCGTGCGCCGGGAGGAGGCCGGGGGCCATTGTATGCCGAAAGCGGATCTGTCGCAACAGTTTGAGGCCGAATCGGAGGCGCCATGACGATCGAGCAGTTCCAGCGGATCATCGACGAGACCTACGGGGAGCGTGACGCGCAGCGGGGGATGGAACGCACGTTCATGTGGCTGGTGGAGGAGGTCGGGGAGCTTGCGAGGGCGCTGCGGAGCGAGAGTCACGAGCGGAAGGTGGAGGAGTTCTCGGACGTGCTCGCGTGGCTGACGACCACAGCGTCGCTGGCCGGCGTGGATATGGCCGAGGCGGCGGAGCGCTTCGCCGGGGGCTGCCCGAAGTGCGGAGAGATGCCCTGCGAGTGCGGGAGACGGCGCGGGTGATGTGGCGCCGATGGAAACGCAGGAGCAGATCGGGGCGGTGGCGAATAGCTGCTTCGTCATCCAGATGACGGTCGGATAGAAGGCAGGTCCGAGATGACGGACGCACAGGGTGCGGAACGCATGGACACAGAGCCGGAGCAACCGACGCTTTCACCGCGCGGCGCGAAGATTCTCTGCTGGGTGGTGATCGCGGCATTCTTCGCCACGGCGATCGCGGTGCAGTTCATCGTGCGCCTCGACTGGGGGCCCGATGAGCCCGACCATCTGGAGTACATCCATGTGCTTTCGCAGGGCCGGATGCCCACCCTCGAGCAGACTCACCAGGTGCAGCACGGCCCGATCTACTACGGGTTGATGGCGGGCCTGTGGCGGGCCGTCGGCGTGGAGCAGGCGCCGATGACGGTGCCAAGGGACATTCACGGCCTCGAGGCGATGACTGAGACCGCGAAGATCGGCAGACGCGTGGTCCGCGGCGGGACCGCACTGCTCGGCTGCATAGTGCTGATGCTGCTGATGCGTATCATGGCGGTGCTGGAGACGCCGTGGAGCTGGCGGCCGTGGCTTTTGGTACTGGCGGCGGGGAACCCGGTGATGCAGTACCTCGGCGGGGTCGTCAACAACGAGATGGCGTCGATTCTCTACGCGACGATCATCTGTCTGTTCATCGTGCGGCGGCTCAAGGAGGATCACTGCTCGGTGCGCGACGCCGCCGTTCTCGGGCTGCTGGTGGGCGGAACACTGCTGATCAAGCGCCCGGGGCTCTTCGTCGCGCCGGTCGCGCTGTGGGTGCTGTGGAGCGTCGGGGGGCGCTCGCAGCGGCTGCAGCGGTTCGGCGCATTTACTCTGGGCGCCATCGCGACTGGCATCTGGTGGCCGCTGCACACCGCACACCTGACAGGCGGCCTGCTCGGCTCCTCGACGATCCCGGAGAATCAGCCGAGCCTCGAAGTGCTCATGTGGAATCTGGATATGGTCGCCTCGTGGGCGATTGCGCTGCTTGAGACGGCGCTGCTGCCGGCGTGGTACTGGGAGTTGATCCTGCGCCTGCCGGTGCAGATCATCGGGGCGGTGATCCTCGCCGTCATCGTGGGCGTCGCGGTGTGGGGGCTGGTCGTGCGGCGGGACCGCTTTCACTACCGCCTCAGGGCGCTGTCGGTCGTTGCGATGGCGGCGCTGTTTCTCGGCATCATGCACTACTGCATACACGCCGACTGGCGGGCGCACATGCATGGTCGCTACCTGATCAACGCCGTCCCGTGGCTGATCTGCCTCTTTGCCGGGATGCGCCCGATCATCGAGCGACTGCATCAGCGTTTCGAGGGGGCCCGATGGTGGGCGTCGCTGCGTGAGATGGGCGGTCCGCTCTTCGGCCTCGCGGCGGTGGTGTTCAGTTCGGCGTGGTGGTACCTGGCCGCGGAGTTCTACGCCAACATTGAGAGGCGTTACTGACCACTATGAGGAGCACTGCCATGGCGACCAACGTTCTTTTGATCCTCTGCGATCAGATGCGCGCCGACGCGCTGCAGCACGCTCCCAGCCTCCGCGCGCTGACCGACCGCGGCGCCACCTTCACCAACTGCTACTGCGCCGCGCCGCTGTGTCAGCCTGCCCGCGCGAGCATCGCCACCGGCCGCTTTCCCACCGAGCACGGAGTCTGCGGCAACATGAATGACCCCGTGCCCGAGACGATGCGCGAGGACACCTACATGTCGCGGCTGCAGGAGGCCGGCTATCGCACCGCTCTGATCGGCAAGCATCACTTCATCGACCGCTTCAACGCCGGGATGGACGTCACCGAAGACGATGACGAGGTCGCCGGCTTCGGCTTTGATGATGTCTGGCAGGTCGTGGACATCTACGAGAGCTTTCACAACGAGGACCGCTTGACCGCCTGGCTGCGCGAGCGTGGCCGGCTTGAGCGCTGGCGGGAGCTTGCGCAGTCGCAGGGGCAGCAGTTCTACCAGCGCCTCAAGCCCGGGGAGACCGTGGACGGCTTCATCGGCGAGTGCGCGCTGGAGTACATCCGCGGCCACGAGGAGGACGGGCCCTTCTACCTGAACGTGGGCTTCGTCGGTCCGCACCCGCCTTACTGGGCGCCGGCCGAGTACGCCGATCGCTTCGATCCGGAAGAGATGCCCGCACCGAAGGGCGTTACCGACCCGGACGAGATCCCGCGGGTGAAACAGCGGCGGGCGCTCTACGCGGCCTCAGTCGCGCTGATCGATGACTATGTCGGGAGACTGGTGGAAGCGCTCGAAGAGAGCGGGATCCTCGACGACACGCTCATCGTCTTCACCGCTGACCACGGCGACATGCTCGGCGACTTCGGCATCATGGACAAGCGGTGGTTCCACGAGGAGTCCGCTCGGGTTCCTCTCGTGATGGCCGGGCCGGGCGTGGCGCCGGACCCGCGCCTTGGCGGGATCACCTGCCGCAACCTGACCAGCAGCGCGGACCTCTACCCCACATTCCTGCAGGCGGCGGGCCTTGACTGGCGCGACGATTCGCGCGAGGGTCTGAGCCTGCTGGAGGCCGCTGCCGACCGTGGCCCGCGCCGCGAGCGCGTCTTCAGCGAACTGGGCACGGCGATGATGGTGCGCGACGCCTCGCACAAGCTGGTCTATGATGCGGAGCAGGGCGGCGTGGTGCAGCTCTTCGACCTGCGCCGCGACCCGGAGGAATTGACGAATCTCGCGGGCGTTCCGGGCTATGAGCCGGTCGAGCAGCGCCTGACCGAGGCGCTCCTGACGCGCCTGATCGGCCTGACGCATCACACGCACGAGAAGGAGCGCAATCGCGTGCAGCGCGTGCGGGTGTGACCGGGCCCTCGGGTCTCCTGTCGCCCTCACCGGGAGGTCATCGGCCGCCCCCGATGAACCCCGCCGTCGATCTGTCAGTCCCGGCAATCCAACCGAGTCCATGAGCAAGTTCGCGCAGGCGCGTGGGATTGACAGCGGCGAAGGGGATCTCGTTCTCGTGCGGACACGAACTTCTTGAGGTCATCCGATCCGGGGTTCTAACCTTTTGCGCAAAGGCTTCTGTCTGAATCCACCTTGACAGATAAGTTAGTGATGGCTAACATAGCACATGTATATTCGTATGCGCATAGGTATTTCGAACACGGTTTGACCCACGAACTGGACACGGGAGGCGCTGATGGAGACTTCGCAGAGGGAGTACGAGGAT
>JBNJEK010000315.1:0-4750 GCA_051745855.1 Armatimonadota bacterium | reverse complement strand
GAGGTCGAGATCCTCATCGATGACGGCGGCGAGATGGCCGCGGGCGATCCGTGCATGGTCGTGGACCGCGAGACCGGGACCGTCTGGATCGTCTATGACCACGTCTACCCCACCATGGACGAGCTTCGCCGCCGCGATCCGCACCGTGTCGAGCACGCCCGGGAGGAGTGGAAGGGTCGCGTGATCTTCCTCCACGCCATCCGCAGCGATGACGACGGCCGCACCTGGTCCGAGCCGGTAGATCTCACGCCGATGGTGAAGGCCGGCGACTGGCTTTCAGCGATGGCCGGCCCGGGCATGGGCATCACTATGAGCACCGGGCGGCTCATCTGCCCCGGATACCGCCGCCCGAGCACCGATTTTGGGCAGGATGGCGCGCACGTCTACTACAGTGACGATCGCGGGGAGACGTGGCAGGTTGGCGCCACACCCGGCTGCGGGAACGAGGCGCAGGTGGTGGAACTGGCGGACGGTCGGCTGATGATGAACATCCGAATGCCCCGCGAGCACGGCCGCCGTCGCGTCTCGATTTCCGAGGACGGCGGCGAGACGTGGTCCGAACCGAGGGATGAACCGGTGCTTGTCGAACCGGCCTGTCAGGCAAGCTTCATACGCTGGACCAGCGAGGCCGAAGGGGATGACCGAAACCGTCTGCTCTTCTCAAACCCGGCCAGTGCCGAGGAGCGGACGGATATGACCGTGCGTCTCAGCTACGATGAGGGCGAGACGTGGCCGGTCGCGCGGCTGGTCAACGGCGACTTCTGCGCTTACTCATGCATGGCCGCACTGCCGGACGGGTCGGTGGGGCTTCTCTACGAGCACAAAGGGCCTGAGGCGGATACTCCGGGCTTCGAGCACATCCTGCTCGCTCGCTTCAACGAGGCGTGGCTGACAGAGGACGCGTGAGGGGAGGCAGTCATATGAACGCTCAGACACTCGCCATGTGCACGGCGATGCTCCTCTGCGCGACACTCGCGCCTGCCGAGGAGCACCCGATTTACGCCAGCGTCGATCCGGCAAAAGCCGATGAGTACGAGACAGTGGTCGAGCGCGTCATGGCGATGAGCGAAGACGAGATGCTCAGGTTCATGCCTGATCTCCCCTACATCGGCATGTGCAACTGCCCGCGCTGCTACGGCGGCGCGCAGGGCCGCAACATCTTCTCCTGGAGCGTCGATCGCCCCCACCAACTCATCTGCCGGCACTGCGACCTCGTGATCGACCTCCCCGACGAGCGGTTCCCGGAGACCGAGCGCCTCATCGGCGAGAACGCGCTCGGGGAGGAGGTCGCATTCCCCTACTATCTCAACGAAGAGACCGGTGAGCGGCACTTCCTCACCGGCAACCTCTGGATGTACCATCGACGGTGGCTCACCCGTCAGGTGACCGCATTGGCGGAGGCGTGGCAGGCAACGCGCAAGCCGGAGTACGCCCGGCGGGTGGCGCTGGTGCTGGACAAAGTCGCCACTCTCTACCCGCACTGGCCAGCGATTCACAATCGCAGCGTCAACCGCGTGCGCTTCTGCGACTCGCAGGAGCCGCCCTACGCCTGGGACGCCGGACGCTGGGGAAACTTTCACAACGAGATCCCCCGGGTACTGCTCACCGCCTACGATCTCATCCACGACAGCGACGCCTTCGAGACACTTTCGCAGGAGCGTGGCTACGACGTCCGCGCCCGGATCGAGGACGATCTCTTCCGCGAGACCTACCGCGCGGCGGAACTGAGCCCCTACAAGGTCAGCAACGTCGTCGGCTACGACATCACCAGCGCCGCGATGATGGGACGGGTCCTCGAGGAGCCAGCGATGGTCCACAAGGCCTTCGGCTGGATGCTCAAGAATCTCGACGAAGGCTTCTTCTACGATGGCACCTGGCATGAGTCGCCGAGCTATCATTACATGACACTGGGCGGACTGCGGCGCGCGTTCTCAGTGATAGAGGGCTACTCCGATCCTCCCGGATACGTCCATGAGGAGACGGGACAGCGCTTCGACGACCTCGACCCGGTCTCCGTCGCGCCGTTCTGGGCGACAGTGCAGGACGCGTTCAAAGCCATCGGGCACCCCGACGGCGCCTCCGCGGTCGTGCATGACACGTGGCCCGGAGAGAGGCGGGCCGACCCGCGCGAGCAGACCGTCTCCGCCCTCCTGCCGGGCTACGGCCACGCTTCACTGGGCCGCGGCTTCGGCCCCGATCAAATGCAGGCGCAACTGCACTTCTCCGGCAGCCACGGTCACGCGCACCGTGACACGCTCGCGATGACGCTGTGGGCGCAGGAGCGCGAGATGCTCTCGGACATCGGGTACACCTGGACCGACATCCGCTGGTGGACGACCTCCACCATCAGTCACAACCTCGTTGCGATCGACCGCGCCGAGCAGCAGGGCCGCCCGTCGGACGGCGATCTGCTCGCATTCTTCCCCGGTGAGGGTGATCATGACATCAGCGTGGTGGAAGCAGATGGCCGACGCGCCTACGGGAACATCGAAGACCTCGAGATGTACCGCAGGCTGCTTGTGCTCGTACCGGTGTCTGACGAAGACGCCTACGTCGTGGACATCTCCCGCACCACCGGCGGCTCGCTGCATGACTGGCTGCTTCACGGCAGCGCCGACGAGGACATGGCCGCCGAATGCGACCTGCCCTTCACCGAAGCCGGCGCTGAGTTCGCGGGCGAGGAGCCGTCGCAGAGCTACGATGTCTGGCGCAATGTCCGCCATGCGCGAGCGGAAAAGAGCCTCGCCGCGACCTTCGCGTATGCGGATGAGCCCGAGCGCGGCGTACGGACACACCTGCTCGCGAGCGCACCGATTGACGTCTACCTCGGGGAGACGCCCTCCGTCCGCCGCGCCGGGCGTGGCTCTCAGGGCGACAATCGCACGACGCTCGACTACTGGATGCCGCATCTCGCCGCGCGGCTGAGCGGCGAGGCGCCGCTGCGATCGACCTTTGCCGCGGTCCTCGAGCCCTTCCTCGGCGCCACGTTCATCGACAACGTGACGCCACTTGACGTCGCGCCGGATGACGAAAATTGCATTGTCCTGCAGGTGAGCTCCGGGGCCACCATCGACACGATCATCAGCACCCTCGACGAGGCGCCCTTCCCCAAGCGCACGATCGGCGACGTGACGATTCGCGGGCGACTCGGTGTCGTGCGCCGGGTCGATGGTGAGGTCGCCGCGATGTGGCTCTTCGAGGGACGCGAACTCACCGTCGCTGGTGAAGGCATCTCGGCCGACGCGGCGAACTTGACCGGCAGCATCGAGGGCGCAACCCGGATCGCCGACGGCGCGGAGTATGACGCGCTGCTCACGAACGCAGATCTGCCCCATGGCGACGAATTGCATGGAAGCTGGCTCATCATGACGCATGGCAACGGCTTCCGCCACGGCTATGAGATCGACCGCGTGGAGGAGATCAACAAAGCGACCGCGATCATTCTCACCGACGATCACGGCCTGCGGATCGACGGAGACACCACCGAGGAGGTCTACTTCCCGCAGCGCACGATCGAGGGGACGAACGAGTTCACGATACCGCTGCGCGCGACGAGGACGCTGCGCAGGTGACGGATCGACGAGGCGCCTTCGCCGTTGCCGTCCGGAGGTCGGGCGTGCCCACGCCCGACGCCGTTTGCCGTCGCCGTCGCGTGGGGGATTCGCCCGGGGCGCCTTCGCCGTTGCCGTCCGGAGGTCGGATGTGCCCACACCCGACGCCGTTCGCCGTCCGGGAGGTGGCACGCCTGCGCTGACGATGTGAACCGTACTCGCGTTTGCACGACGGGCCGCCGGCCCGTCAATGCCGTTCGCTGGAGGGCCAACTGATGAAACCCTGGACCTTTCTCTGCGCGTGTGACATGCAGCCCGGATCGCCGCGTTCATTCCGCTTCCGCAAGCAGCATCGCGAGAACTGGGAGCGCGTGCTGGAAAAGCTCCGCACCGAGGAGGCAGACCTTCTCCTCGTGCCCGGCGACCTTACCCGGGACGGCTCGATCCACGACTTCGAGTACGAGCAGGTCCGGGCCGAACTCGACAGCCTGCCCTACCCCTTCTACGCGGTGCCGGGCAACATGGACACCGGCAACAAGCATTCGGAGATCGAGCACAAGCGCTCGCACGCCGAGGTGACGCCCGAGCAACTTGATCGCTTCGCGGCTGCGTTCGGCGAGTTCCCGTGGAGTGTCGTGCATAAGAACGTGCGCTTCAGCGGCATGTACGCGGCCCTCGCCGGGTCGGGCCTCCCGCATGAGGAGCGCATGTGGCAGTGGCTGGAGGAGGAACTGCCGAATCTCCCCCGCGCCGATCACCACGTGATGATCATGCACTACGCGCTCTTCATCGACGACGTGAACGAGGCCACGTGGGATCTCACCGACCCCGACTGCTATCACTCGTGGTACTTCTCGATCGACAGGGAAGACCGCCTGCGCATCTTCGACGCGATGAAGGCCTCCGGCGTGGAGATCGTGCTCAGCGGCCACATTCACTGCCGCAAGCCCGAGCAGGTCTTCGATGGTGTGCGCTTCTTCAAGTGTGCGGGGATTGCTTTTCCCCAGTGGCAGGACCACTGGCCGGACGGCGATCCGCGCCTCGGCTACCACCGCTTCGAGGTCAGCGACGAGGGCATCAGCGAGACCTTCGTGCCGCTGGAGCACGAGTCGGCATCAGACGAGGGCTTCGGCCCCGGCGGCCACCCCGACCCCGAGGAGCGCGACTACTCTCTGGCGTGGGAGACGCCGCCGGAGGAG
>JBNJEK010000314.1:0-4790 GCA_051745855.1 Armatimonadota bacterium | reverse complement strand
AACTCGATCGGCGCCTGCTCGACCTCGCTTGCGTAGCAGGCGAGGATCACCAGCCACTCGTCCAGCGCGGTGGCGAGGTTCGTCGGCGTGGGCTCGCCCGTCTCGAGCCAGTTGAAGACCGCCCGCACGAGGTTCGCCTGGCCGACGTCATCGACCTCGCCGTAGACGTGTTCGCCACTGGAGTACTCCCCGTCGATGCCCATCTCCCACCCGTTCATCTTCCAGTGCACGAAGCCCGTCGTCCCGTACACCGCGATGCGCTTGTGCATGTGCCGCGGCACGTCCAGCGCGATCTCCGGCACGCCCTCGCCGGACTGCAGCACGCCGCGCGTCTCATCCACGAAGGTGATCAGCGCCGATGCGGTGTTCGGACTGGGATGCGTCCCGTTGATGTCGTCAAAGCCCGAACAGGCCGCGTGGACCGACCGGACGTCGATGTAGTTCGCATACGCGAACATCAGGTCCAGCACGTGGACGCCCTGTCCGTTCATCGGCAGCTTCGCCGAGGCGTCGAGGCAGCGCACGTCGCCGATCTCGCCGTTGTGCACTCGGTCGACAAGCTCCAGCGTCTTCTCGTGGTAACGAAGCTGGTGGTTGACGGTGAACTTTGTGTCACTCGCGGCCTCAAGCTCGCGAAGCTGCCAGTAATCATCCGCGCCGACCGCGATCGGCTTCTCCACGATGACCGCCGGGACGCCATGCTCGGACAGCCGGTTCATCAGCGAGTAGCGGATGGTCGGGGGCATCGACATGTGGACGAGATCAGGCTGCTCCTTCTCGATCATCTCGTCAAGGTCGAGGTACCAGTTCGGGATGTCGAACTGCTCGGCGTAGCTGACGGCTTTCTCCTCGACGAGGTCGCAGCACGCGACCGGTGTACCGTCCGCGATGTTGGGGTAAACCCGCGCGTGAGCCTGCGAACGCCCGCCACAGCCAAGGAACGCGACTTTGTAGCTCATCGGTGAAACCTCCACTTTCATTCGCCGCCGTTTGTAGGACAGGCATTCCTGCCTGTCAGTCGTTTGTCGGCGGACGGACACGGCACGACGTCTCACGGCATTCACAGGATGGAAATCCTGTCCTACGTAAAGGCAGATGAAAAAAATCGACCTGTCCAACTGTTGTCATTCGCCGCCGTTTGTAGGACAGGCATTCCTGCCTGTCAGTCGTTTGTCGGCGGGCAGATGAAAGCGATCGGCCTACTCCCAGTCTCCCCCGCCTGCATTTCGCCACCGGATGTAGGGCGCCGGCGCCGGGTCGCAGACCTCGTTAAAGCGCAGACCCTCCAGCGGCTGCTTGACGACTTCCTCGATGCGTCTGCGCGCGGTCGCGACCACGTCCGGGTGCTCATCGACCACGTTCTCATCCTCATCCGGCAGCGCGAACAGCGCCTCGGTGTCATCCTCGCGGCCGACCGGACACGAGTACAGCCACTCACCGTCCATCACCGAGGCCCACCCGGATGCCGGGCCGTTGGAGCCGCCGGCCCAGCCGTTGACGATATACGGGCGCAGTTCGTCGGCCTCGTCGGTCGCCAGCGGCCACACATCGATCCCCTCGCACTCGTGCGGCACGTCCAGCATCGTCAGCAGCGTCGGCATCACGTCGTGGCTCTGCACGTAGTCGCCGACGACGCGTCCGTTCGGGCCGTCCGGGTGGCGCATGTACCACACGAACCCCGTGTTGTACGTGCGCATGTTGCCGCCGCCCTTGCCGAACTTCGTGTGGTCGAGGATCTCCGTCCCGTGGTCGCTGAGCACCACCACGATCGTGTCATCCCACAGGTTCAGTTCGTCAAGCTTCTCAAAGATCCGCCCGACCTGCTTGTCCACGAAGGTCGTCTCGCCCTTGTAGAGCGCCTTTATGCGCTCGATCATGGCCTCGGAAGGTTCCCCGTGCTCCCACGCCGCGCCGGGGAAGACCGGGTCGAATTCGGTGGGGTCGGCGTACTCGTCGGCATACTCCGTCGGCGGGTCCCACGGCTCATGCGGATCGAACATCTCCACCCAGAGCATGAACGGCGAGTTTCGGTGAGCCGCATCAAGCCAGTCACAGGCGCTCGCGACGACTTTCGCGCAGAGGTAATCGTCCTCACTCTCGCGGCCGACCATGTTCGCGAGGTACTGCGAGAGTGTCGCGTGCTTGTTCCAGTTGATCGGCTCAGGGACGAAGCGCTTCATCTCGTCCTCGATCAGTTCGGGGCGCACCGGCTTGTAGTTGTCTGACTCCTGGCCGCGGATGAAGTCGAGCGTGGCGAACCCGCGCCAGTAGTTCATAGTGGGCTTGAACATGTGGTAGACGTCCGAGCACATGCCGGTGTAGTAGCCGCGCTCAAGGAGTATCTCGGCGAGCGTATCCTGATGCGGCGGAATCTTATGCCAGCCGGGCTGATGGTGCCAGTGCCCGCGGCGGTCGAAGTTGTAGCTCCACGGGAAGCTGCGGCAGCCGGTGTAGAACGCGCGGCGCATCTGCAGCGTGGGCTGCCCCTCCCCGTATGCGCCCTCGAACGCGATCGAGCGCGAGTAGAAGTCGTCGAGGTAGGGGGTGCGCACGTCGCTGAGTTTTTTACCAGACCCCGGCCCGACGATGTCATTGCGGAAAGTATCGAGGCAGATGGCGACGATATTCACGGGACCCAACTCCCTAAGCGTCCGGGTGACGGCCATGCGGAAACCAGTGTTTCCACGTGGGGTCCGGGAGGTCCTTCAGGGACAGCGTGTGGTTGCCCTTATCGTGGGAGAGGACGGCCCCCGGGAGATGGACGACATCTCGCGGCCTGTGCCGTTCTCGGTTTGGGGCGGCCGGTGCTCCTCTGCCCGGTTGTCGTGGCGGGGCACAGGTCCCCGCCCTACCGCAACCCCTCCAGCATCGCCACCGACAGATCCACGATCGTCTGGAGCGCGCCCTCAGCAAGCTTCGAGGCGCCCCATGGGCCGACCTCATAGCCGCCGCGCTCGATCGCCTCGGGTGTCGGGATGTAGCCCACGTAGCGGTTCGACATGTGCGCCACAAAGGTCCGCCCGAAGGGGCTTTGCTCCTTGATCTCAAGCTGGCCCTCCACGAATGGCTCGCCCGGCAGCACCACGATCGCGAGGTCGCCGATGCGCACCACCTGGATCTCGTATTCGAAGGTGTCGCTCTCGGCCATCATCTGCTCGAGGTCCAGTTGCGACGCGGCGTAGGCCCAGTCGCGCCCGAAGCGCGTCTTCGTCTCATCGGTCCACGTCGGCTCGGGGTGCTCCTCGATGAACCGATGCGCGTCCTCGAACATCCCCTCCGGGAATTTGCGCCACGGAATGCCGAAGCGCTCCGTCCGCGAGGCCAGTACCGGCGCCTCATCGGTCACACACGGGCCCTCCAGCGCGCGTCTGACCGCGTCGGTGAGCAGGCGGGCCATGCTCTGCGGGGTGTCCTCGCGGCCCGGGTTGAAGACATCCGCGTGATGGACATTTCCGCAGCAACCGTTGAGCACCAGCGGCGTTACGCCGGGCAGCATCTCCTCACGCACCCGCTCCGCCCACGCCCCGGGCCAGTCGCTGTGCACCGCGTCATGCGGGTTCCAGTGCACCGGGTGGCAGGTGTGGTGCAGCAGCGCGGCGGGGGTGTCAAGGTCCTCGGTGGTGAAGAGCGCGACGCCGACCTCCGGGTCGCTCGGCCCCTCGCGGTAGAGCGCGTCCTGCGGACGGCCCGCCAAGCCCATCTCCGAAGTGCCGTCGCGCATGGCGATGCGTCGGTTGAACGACACGCCCGACTCAAGCGCGGTGCCGAAGCGCACGTGAACCGGGCGCATGTTCGCGGCGGCCTCGCGCAACATCGGCTTGATGCGCGACATCACCAGCGGCCCGTAGTCCGGGTCCGACCCGCGCATCCACGGGCGCTCCCGCGCCGGCGCGAGGCGCTCGGTGAGCATGATCTGCCCGAGCGAGGGCGCGGAGTGGCACTGCACAGCGTGCACGGCCACGCAGTCGTGCGGGAAGCCGAGTTCGTCGGCGGCGAAATCGCGGATCGCATCCGTCCATTCCTGCGTCACCGCGAGCAACTCGAGCCCGATCAACAGGAAGCGCTCCTCGCCCTGTCGAAACGCTATCGCGCGCGCGTGCAGGTCGTTCAGCACGAAGCGCGCGGGGCGCTGCACGCCGATGTTCCCATCGATCTGCATCCCCATCCGCGGGTTGATCGTGGTCGCCGCGACGCCGACGTGTAGTTTCTGGCTCATGGCGCTGGCCTCCGATGATCAGAGTTCATCCACGTCCGGAATATCCACCGCCTGGCCGCTGTCGATGGACTCGCGGCAGGCGATGCCGATTGCGGCGCTCTCGTAGCCCGCGCGGAAGCCCGAGACCGGCTCGCGGTCCTCGCGGATCGCGTTCACGAAGTCCACGATCAGGGCCGGATCCGCGCCGCCATGGCCGGTGGTCTTCGTCGGTCGCTCGCGGCGCTGGTTGCGGGTGTAGCGCTCCGTGATCTCGATCCACGCCTGCCCCGTGTCGTGATTGGCCTCCACGTCCATCTGCGCCTTGCTGCCGTAGATCGTGAAGTGGATGCCGTACCACGGCGCGAAGTGCACCTCGGAGTATGAGGCGACCGCGCCGGACTCGTAGTTGATGTTCGCGAAGGTCACGTCCTCGACGTCGCAGGCCTCCGACCAGACGCAGAAGTCGTCGCCATGCTGGATCGTGATCGGGGGGTTCGCGAGGCCGCCGGTGGGTTCACGCGAATGCGGGCAGTCATCGGCCTCCGGGCACTCGCTGCAGTGCAGATCGGCGGGGCGGTCGCCGCCGAAAAAGCGC
>JBNJEK010000313.1:0-4790 GCA_051745855.1 Armatimonadota bacterium | reverse complement strand
GTCTTCTGATCATGCGAATCTCGAACTTCGCGTTCGGTACCTGAGACGTGTCGGCCAGTACAGCGTAGCTCACCATCTCGTGTATTGCCCGCCCTTGTGCAAATGTTAACTCACAACTTGACGACCGTCAAGCTGAGCGGATGCTCTCCGCGAGGCGACTGCCGGTTCTTCCGGCCCACCGTCCGCCGGACCTTCTGATACGGCCATGGAAGGTCTCTGCTCTGCCCGCGGCGAACCGCACACCGCAAATCACCATCCGGAGGGGCATCCCATGCTCAAGGACCACCATAGCCGACTGCGCCGCGTGGAGTTCCGACCAGTCAAATACGACGTCGAGCAACTCGTCGACATGCTCGAGTTCGCCGAGTGCGACATGATCGTCATGAGCGCGACCATCGGCACCGGCCACGCGCTCTTCCCCTCGAAGATCATGCCCCATCACCCGGAGATGGACCCCGACTACGTGCCGCGGCTCATCGGGGCCTGCCACGAGCGCGACATCGCGGTCACAAGCTGGGTAGTCTTCAACATTCAGGATGTCCGCGATGCCGACGAGTATGCGCCCGCCAGGAAGTGGCCGGAGTACGCGATGAAGTTCCTCCCGGCCTACGACGGCACGGAGTATCCCGATACCGTGGGCATGTGCCTGCTCGGCTCGCCCTACTGGCAGATCCTCGCGGACTTTCAGTGCGAGGTGCTCGGTCTCGGCGTGGACGGCCTGTGGTTCGACGGCTTCTCACTGCGCGGGATGCCCGGCGAGTTCCGCCCCGGCTGCATCTGCGAATGCTGCGCGGAGGCTTTCGGCGAGGCCACCGGCCTCGACCTGCCCGAGCGCGAGGACTGGCACGACGAGCGCTTCATCCGGTGGCTCGACTGGCGCGCGGAGAAGCTGCTGGAGAATCTCGGCGGCATCGTCGAGCGCGTGCGGACGGTCGAGCCGGATGTGCCGATCACCATCAACCCGGCGAACCATCCGTGGGATGCGCCGGGGTGGAAGCAGGAGTGGGAGTGGGGTGCGCCGATCCGCAAATTCGAGGGCGTCTACGCCTCACACCACTCAGGCACCTACGACTTCAACGGGCCGAACCTGCTGCCGATCAACGCCAAGCTGGCGAAGGCCCACTCCGGTGGCGAAGCGGACGTCTGGACGCCCATGTGGACGGGCCGCGAACTCCGCTTCGGGGCCCCGCGCGAGCGCATGCTCACCTACCACGGCCTCGGGGCGATCACCGAGGGCGTCTGGCCGTGGTGGGGCATGGCCCACGGCTCGGACCGATCGCTCGCCGAGGAGCAGCCGAGCTACCGCTGGGCGCCGCTCAAGCGCGCCAACCAGGCGGTCGCGGCGCGCGTGGAGTGGTTCGGCGGCGATGAGGTGATCTTCGCGGGCGTGGTGGTCAGCGAGCACACGCGCGACTTCTACGACCGACGCCGCGACGGCTCACGCGACTACGAACGCTACTCCGCCACCATCTTCGGAACGCACGCAATGCTCTCGGAGGAGCAGATCCTGCACAGCATCCTCTACGAGGACCACCTCTTGCAGGACGATCTCTCGAGGTACGCCGCCCTGATCCTGCCGAACACCGCCTGCCTCTCCGAGCGCGCCTGCGACCGCGTACGCGAGTTCGTAGCCGGCGGCGGCCTTCTCGTGGCCAGCTTCGAATCAACGCTCTTCGACGAGCACGGCGCTCAACGCGAGGACTTCGCACTCGCCGACGTGTTTGGCGCGACCTGGCGCGAGACGGTCGGTCGCGACGACTCCGACGCCCGGCGTGGCCTGCTCGTCGCCGATGAGGGTCTGACATCGGGCATCGCGCACATCTCGATCGGCGCGGCCCACTGCCTCGTCGAGGCCGCGGAGGACGCGGAGGTCCTCGCGCGCTCGGCGGGCTACGGCGGCAATCCCGAGGACGTGCCGGCGGTCGTTATCAACGCCTTCGGTGAGGGCGAGGCCGCCTACTTCGCCGAGGATATCGGCACCGGCTACTGGAGCCGGCCCTACCAGTGGACACGCGACCTCTTCACCGGGATGGTCCTTCGGCGGCGGCCACCGATCGAGGTGGACGGCCCGTCGGTGCTGCACATGAACGCATTTCGCGCGGACGACCAGTTGCGCGTGCATCTGCTCAACATGCCCTTCGCAACCAACCGGATGATGAATCGCCATGCGATGGCGACGATCGAGGAGGTCCTTCCGGTGTTCGGTGTCGAAATAACTCTGCCGGGGGAGCACGTCACCTCCGCGCGGACGGCAGTGGCGGGGGACGAGCTTGAGATCAGTTGGAATGCCGCGGGAGAGCCGGTCATCACCGTCCCGCGCATCGACGACCACGAGATCGTGTTGATATCATGACCATCCCATCCATTGCACCGCGGCGCACCGGTCCTTTGCGCCAGGTCTCCGCCGCGCCCATCCTCACATACACATACCTCAGGCGCCACGCAGATGCGTGAACACGCGCCCCTCATACACATCCGAGCGGAGGCCGGCTCCTCAGCCGGCCTCCGCTCATTATGCGCGCCGCCGCAATGCGTCCGACCCATCTACCCGGCCCCGGTGGTCTTCGGCCCCACCAGCGCCTGGCGGATGCTCTCGGCAACCTGCCTCGCGAGAACCTCGGAGCCCTCCGGCGAGAAGTGCACGTTCTCCGGCAACTGAATCACTCGAAGCTGAGGAAGCGCGAACTCGTAGAGATCGTCGATCGCCACTGAGTGCTCGCGCATCACCGCCTCCGCGACCTCATTGTACCTCACGACGTCCTCCGAGCGCCGCTCCGGGCCGTTCACCGGATTCGGCACCGGCGTGGTGGACGCCCACACAAGCTCGGCGCCGGTCTGCTTCATCCGCGCCACCATCTGCTCAAGGTTCTCCTCGTACTCATCAATCGGAACCTGGTGGTTTCCGGTTTCCTCCATGATCTTCAGGTCGTGCAGGCCGAAATTGAAGTGAATGACGTCCCAGTCGCCATCGCCGAGCCACTCGTCGAGGTGCTTCACACCACGCGACGTGGGGCCACAGTTCATCGCCGGCCGGTGTATGTTCGCTTCGTCCTCGAGTTTCTTGCGCACCGGCAGCGTGTACCCCATCGAGATCGAGTCCCCGATGAGCAGCACGCGCGGCAGATTGGGATTGTCCTCGATCGGCAGAAACTCCTCGCGCACATCGCCCGCCATCGCAAGCCACGGCGTCAGCAGCAGAAAGACCATCAGCTTTCCCTCCAGATCATTCAGTTCGTGGTGATAGGCAGTCGCCCATGTTCGTGAATTGCTTTGTTGATCGCCCCCAGACCAGGGAAAAGCCGGCCCTCGGGCACGTCCTCGGTCACACCGATGAGCAGGCCGTTCCCCGGCGCCGCCTGCCTCAGCAGGTCCACCGTCACGTCCTCCATCTCGTCGTCGCCGCGCAGCCAGACCGACGACGGATAGTTGATCCACAGCGCCTTGTCAGGCCATGCCTGCCGCGCCTCGGCGAGTGTCATGTCGGTGTCCGGCGCGGGTGTGAACGCCTCGATGTAATCCAGCGAGGTCTCGGCGATCGCATCCGCGATCACCCGCGTGTTCGCGTCGAAGTGACAGCCGACCAGCTTCCCCGCGGGCTGGAGCACCTCGCAGCACTCCTCGTAGTTCGGCACGTAGTACTCCCGGAATCGCGCCTCGCCGATGATCTCGGGCGTCACGTTCCCCCCGTAGTTGAACTGCTCGCACGGCGACTCGGCGAGCACCGGGTAGGTCTTCCGTCGCTCTTCCACCAGTGCGTCGTAGAGCCTCAGCACCTCGTCCCGCCGCTCCATCCACTCGATCGCAAAGGTCTCCACGCCCATCCAGTGGTGGATGATAAGCTGCATCGGCTCAAGCCCGACCGCGCCGCGCATGATTGCATCCCCGCCCTTAAGTTCGCTCATGCGCACAAAGGGCTCGTAGTTCGCCACCACCTCGACATCCGACGCGTACGCCAGCAGCGGCGCGTAGTCATCCGGCCCCTTGAACATCTTCTCCAGGTGCCAGCTTGTGAAGCCCGCGGGCTCGTCCACCGTGCTGAGGTCGCCCTCGGTTGTGTGTATCACTCTCCGCGTGCGTTGCCTCCCGTCCTCGGCGTAGGTATGTGTCTCCGTGCCCAACACGTTCTTTCTGCGCACCGAGTAGGGGTTCGGTCCGCGCTGGACGATGCACAGGCCGTCATTGCGCAACTCGCGCTCGGCCTTACACTGCGGAATCTTCCGCTCGTAGATGGTCAGCGGAACGTGATCAACGTCTTCGAATCGCACCGCGCGCCTGCAGCGCTCGCGCGGCGTGAACCTCTCAGCCATCTGGTGTTCTGCTCCTCTACATTAGGAATACACCACGCACGAGTGCGGTCCTGTTCGCCAGGGGGCGTGGCGTGCTCGTCTACGTTTTCAGCACCGAGGCCGATCCCCTGCATTTGCCAGGGCGCCACTTGACTTCAATAGACATCCACCACCTTCGCAATTCCTCGAGGCGCAGCACAACTCCTTTGGGCAGGGCGGAGATAGTAGTTCGCGCGCTCTTCCACTCAACGGATCACGCTGCACAGCATCTGGTCCTGTGCCGCCCACACAATTGTTTCACATCGTCTTGGACCGGGTAAAGAAGTAGAGTATCACTATGCGGAATCTGTTCACTCAGTTATGCTCTACAACAGGAGCTTCTGACGCCACGACAGAGGCAGATTGTTTTCGGCTCAACGCGGCCAGTCGAGGGGACCGACAGGGGCGCCAGATCGGCCCCTGAAGGTCCTGACGTTACACGGCTGGAGCATCGCGCGCGGGGAT
>JBNJEK010000312.1:0-4797 GCA_051745855.1 Armatimonadota bacterium | reverse complement strand
CCCTGGATGTACGCTTTGCCGGTGCCGCCCGGTCGTTCCATCCCGTAGCTTGGGGTGATGTTGGCTGCGCTGAAGCCGATCTGCATGATACTCGTCTCCCTTTTCCCGCGTTTGCGCCTCACATCGATGCTTCATGCCCTCGCGCCATGTTCCACTCTGCCTCTCCACAGCCCTGCTTGCTCCCGCAGGGGCGCACGAAAAAAGCGGAGGCGCCGTTGTGTGCCGGGCCTCCGCTGTGTCGGATCGCGTCTCAATGGCGGTTCACGGCCGGAAATGCGTGTCGTTGCCGCCGTCATAAAGAGCTGAGTAGCTCATCGTCTTCGCGTGCCCGTCGGCGAAGCCCACGTTCCCCTGATCGTTGTGGCGCTGGCAGAAGTTGAACGCGTATTCGCCGGGAGTATCGTGGTCCCAGTTCTTGTTCTCGCTGCCGTCCAGCGCATCCTGCCGCATACCGTTCGACGGCGGGAACATCCGCCACGTCAGCCACGCGGTGTTGGGCGTGATGTCTCCGATGGTGACGACTTCAGCGGGCTTGTCAATATCCGGGAGCCCCGGGGGAATCGTGCTGCCGTGCGGGCAGAGATAGGCGTTCATCCCGTAGCTGCGTTCGCCCTTGTAGTACACACCGAAGTCGGGGTGCGTCCTCGTCTTCAGGCGCTGGCTGGGGCAGTCGTAGACCTGGAGGTTGTTGACGTAGGGATAGATCGCCCCCGACCACGTCCACCTCTCAACTGACGGGCGGCTGTTGACGTAGCCCTGCGGGAAGGTCTCGTCGTAATCCTGCACGTACATCATCACGCCGAGGTTGAGCTGCTTCACGTTCGAGAGACAGCTTGATTGCCGCGCCTTCTCCCGTGCTCGCGCGAACACCGGGAAGAGGATCGCCGCAAGGATCGCGATGATCGCGATCACCACGAGCAACTCGATGAGCGTGAACCCTGCGCGCTGTTTCAAGGAACTCACTCCCCTGGACGGATAAGCGTTCAATGCCAGATGACATTTCCCGTCTGCGCCCACACTCTCCTCCAAGTTTCTCAAGCTTGCGGAAATCGTGAGCACAGCATGGCCGCGGGCAGCATGAGCCTCCTCCAACAACGCAACGCCTGCCGCTCCGCCTCGATCATCCACGATGCAGGTCTCTCAGCAGCTCAATCGTCTCCGCAACGATCGTCTCACCGGCGCCCGGCACCAGCTTGCTCGACGGCGCCATCTGCGACTCGTAGCCGCCCTCGTAGGCATCCTCGGTCACCACGTAACCGATCGAGCCGTTCGCAAGCTCCACGATGAACGTGTTCTCCCAGGGGCTCCCGCGCTTGATGTCCATCCCCAGCGCGCAGAAGAACTCCCCGGGATTGCTGGCGAACGTGCTCTCGCCTATGCGGATGGCCTGCAGTTCGCAGGGAACTCGCGGCTCCTCTTCGTTGATCGCGGCGAGGTTCAGCCACTCGCGCGCCCAGATGCCGTCCGTGCCCCAGCGGTTCGTGTTGCGCTCCGTGCCGCCCACATGCTCGCGCGCCCACTCAAGCTGCTCCTCGGTCGGGCGGCGCGGCTCAAGCTCTATCACAACGCGCTTCCCGCCGACCTCCATGCGCTCGGTGAAGGGCATCTGCACGAGTTGCTTGAGGGTCTCGCCGGCGACCGACCCGCCAACGCGCCGGGCGGCGACGGGCCCGGACTGCACGAAGTCATCATCGGCGGTGTTGTCCACCTGCGTGATGTCGCCGCAGGCGCCCTGCAGGAAGACTACGCCGAAGTCCTCGCCGAAGACGCCCTTGAGGCACTGGCGGAGGTAGCCGATCCAGTCGGCGGATGCGTAGCCGGCGCCCCAGCCGGTGGTCCCGTGGCAGGTGAAGTTGACCACGCAGCCGCGCGGGATACCGTCCTCGTCCGCGACGCCCACCACGTTGCACGCCTCATCAAGTTCACCGTGCGGCCGATCCATGCCCTCCGCGTCGGCGCGCGGATGGGAACGCTGCTCGCCGTCCTTCATGAGCCAGCGGCGCGGGTGCGCCACTCCGGCCACCTCGCCGATGCCGACACCGACCCGCAGGTCCTCTTTGAGGTGGTTCGCGTCGATGACGGCGGTCGCGATCTGCCGCGACATGTGGTGCAGGTACTCGCGATCCGAGACGGAGTCGAAGATATCCGCGGCGGGGCCGCCGGCGTGGGTGTGCGATGCCCCGCACATCACGTGTTCGGGCACGATGCCGATGGCGTCGAAGATGATCTCGCGCGCATGCTCGACGACCGAGCGCTTGATGGAGAGCGCGTCCACGCCGACGAGGGCGACGGTCTCCTCACCATCATCGAAGACGGCGGCGGTGGCCTGAAGCTCGTCGTGAACGCCCTTTGTGAAGCGCTTGTTCATCCCGCCCGGGACCTCCATCCCGAAGCTGGGAGTGATGTTGGCGGCTGCGAAGCCGATCTGCATGGTGATGCGTCTCCTTTCGCGGCAGAGAAGGTCCCAACACGACCTGCTGGCCAGACGATAAATTCGCCGCGAGGGCGGGCGGTCCTTTGTCGTACCTCAAGAGTGGCCCTGCAGTGTGCTTCCACCCCGGCGAGGGCGCCGGGGCCACAACGACAACGTCCGACGGCAGCACAACGACATTTCCGTCCGTCTCCTCTCCTTTATCCTGTCCATCGTGTGATGCTTTTGCCGTTCGCCGTCCGAGGGAGGAGACGCCGCCCCCTCGCGCGAATACACTCCGCGGCGCAACCACTGATATCCCTGGAGACGATAGCCATGTCCGAAAAGAAAGTCGCACTCGCGGTTGGCGCGCACCCTGACGACGTCGAGTTCCTGATGGCCGGGACGCTGGCGATGCTCGGCGACGCCGGGTATGAGCTTCACATCATGACCATCGGCAACGGGAACTGCGGCACCGCCGAGCACACCCACGAGGAAATCATCCGCATCCGCGGGCGCGAGGCCCGCAACGCCGCGGCGCTGATCGGCGCCGAGTACCACCGTGGTCTCGTCAATGACATCGAGATCTTCTACGAGGAACAGCTGCTGCGGCGGGTGACCGCGCGGGTGCGGCAGATCCGCCCGAACATCGTCCTCACGCAGTCACCGCAGGATTACATGGAGGACCATACAAACACCAGCAGGCTGATGGTCAGCGCCTGCTTCACCCGCGGGATGCGCAACTGGATCTCCATGCCCCGCGAGGATCGCGTCTTCGAGGACGTCTACCTCTATCACGCGCAGCCGCTCGGGAACCTCGACCCGATGCGCAATCCCATCATCCCGTCGCTGCTGGTGGATGTGACCGAGAAGATGGACGTGAAGGAAGCGATGCTCCGCGAGCACAAGTCGCAGAAGAACTGGCTGGACGTCTCGCAGGGCAAGGACGCGTACATCGACGCGATGAAAGAGATGGCCGAGGACGTCGCGGACATGAGCGAATCATCGGTCGAGTACGCCGAGGGCTGGCGCCAGCACCTGCACGTTGGCCTCTCAGCCCATGACGCCGACCCGATCAGCGAGGTCCTTGGCGAGAAGGTAGAGCGGATTCGGCAGAGCGGCGGGTAGGCGCCGCACGGCAACGCGGCGCGAACGGAGGGGCACCATGATGCGAAAGGCCGCACCAGTGACGGCCCTGCTGCTGATCATGGCAACGATGGCAACAGGCGAACCGGTCGCCGTGCGGGACGGTTACCTGCTGGTCGATGGCGAGCCTTTCTTCGCCATCGGCATGTACTCAGTGGGAACGCGCGACCTGCCCGCCGTCGCCGAGGCCGGATTCAACCTCGTTCACACTTACGGATGGGAGGGCCAGAGCACGTTCGACGGCGGTCGGGAGTGGCTCGACACCTGCCACGACCACGGCATGAAGGCGCTGGTGGGACTCTACCGTCCACCAGTGAAGGAGAGCAGGTTCGAGGGCGCGATCCGCCGGATAGAGCAGTTCCGCGATCACCCGGCGCTGCTGGCGTGGCACACGATGGATGAGCCGGGATGGGAGAAGGAGGGCGACCGGGGGGACCTCTACATGCCCGCGGCCTACGAGGTCTGCCGCGAGCATGATCCGGATCACCCGGTGACGGCCGTGTTCTGCCACTTCGCGGACCCGAAGCTCTTCATCGACACGGTGGACATCGTCCAGGCCGACTACTACCCGATCCCGCCGATTCCCGCGAACTGGTTCTCCGGGACCGGCCTGCGGGGAATCAAGCAGTACGCGGACATCACGCGCGACGTCTCCGGGGGCGAGGCGCCGTTCTGGTACGTGGCCCAGTTCTTCGACTACTCGGTCTCAAAGGAGCAGAGCCACGAGATCCCCGAGGAGTGGCAACGCGGACCCACGCCCACCGAGATTCGCGCGATGACCTACATGGCCGTCGCCTCAGGCGCGCGCGGCGTGCTCTACTGGTCACTGTCACGGGCGATGGGAACCGACTGGCACCGGGATTCGCTGTCGCGGGTCGAGCGCTGGAACGCGCTGGTGCAGGTGGTGGCCGAACTGCATGAACTGATGCCAGTGCTGACCAGTACCGAGCGGGAAATCATCCGGCAGCGGGACCGCGTGGTGTCGATGGTCAAGAGCGATGGCGAGGACACGTGGCTGATCGCCTGCAACTACGAGCGCACGCCGACCGAGGCCTCGCTGGTCATCCCGGGCGTACGCACGGCCACGCTGGAGATGCCCTTCCGAGAGGAGACCGCGCAGATCGAGGACGGGGTGGCGCTGACGCACTTCGAGCCGCTGGAGGCGCGGGTCTACCGCCTGCGCGATGACGGGGCGGTGGAGCGGTACGGAGCCGGGTAGGGCTCCGCACCGCCGTGACAGC
>JBNJEK010000311.1:0-4802 GCA_051745855.1 Armatimonadota bacterium | reverse complement strand
CCGGCGCCTCGGCGCATTTTTGCAGGCCGATCCGCGCTGGAACTGCTACTGGCACACCTTCCGCCTCGATCACTACGAACTGCTCGAGCTTGATGGCGGGGACTTTCAGATGTTCCGACCGGAGTGATGACGATGGCGACGCTGCAGGTCCTTCGAGCGGGCACACCCGGACCGTCGGCAGAGCGCTGGGCGACTGCGTTCCTGCTGGAGATCGGTGATGACCTGATCATGCTTGACTGCGGCCATGGCGCGACGCAGCGGCTCGTTGACTCGGGGAGGCAGCCGAAGGACGTCAGCCACCTCTTCATCACCCATCACCACTCCGATCACGTGGTGGACTACCCCTGCCTCTTCCTCTCACGGTGGAATCAATGCATGGGCGCGGAGCCGTCGCTGCGCATCTTCGGGCCTGCCCCGATCGAGCGAATGACGGAGCAGCTTTTCGGTGAGGCGGGCGTCTTCGCCGAGGATATCCGCGCGCGCATCAGCCACCCTGCCAGTCAGCACTCGCACACCCGTCGGGGCGGAGAGTTGCCTCGCCCGGGTCCGGATTATGAGGTGCGTGAAGTCACGCCCGGCGAACGCGTCGATGGCGGCGCCTGGGCGGCCGCGTGCGCCGAAGTCGAGCACATGCAGCCTTACATGACCTGCCTCGGGTGGCGCTTTGACTGGGATGGCGGAAGCTGCGCATTCACCGGTGATGCAACGCGTGGCGAGCCGCTGATGGAGCTTATCTCCGGCGCGGACACGCTCGTCGCGAACGTGGTGTTGCGGCAGGAGCGCCTCAGTGAAGTGATGGGCACCTGCATCCTCGGGACGCTCGACGCCGCCAGGGTTGCCCGCGATTCGGGCGCAGAGCGCCTGGTGCTGGCGCACCTGACCCCCGGTCTTTTTGACGAACGTGCCGTCGCCGCCGCGGAGATGGCGCAGATCTACGATGGCGAGATCATCTTCTCCGAGGAACTGATGAACCTTCAACTGAGCGGCTGACAATCAAGCCCGCCCGAGGAGCAGGAGGACACGCTCATGCACGGAATCTCGATCGCACTGACGCTGTCGGTGGCGGCTCACGGCTGGGGCGGCGGCCACCAGGTTATCCGCGAGCAGGCCATCTCACACCTGCCCGCGTGGCAGCAGCAACTGCTGGCTCAGGCTGATGCGGCGCTCGATCGCGACTGCCTCGCCCTCCAGGATGAGCATGCCGGCGGAAAGCGCCCCGACCTTGACGCATACTGCAGGCCCGAGGGCGCGAAGGTCTCCCTCCACGACATTAACTCAGTCTCCGCCACGACGGTCGCGATGCGCTGGTACCTCGAGCGCATCCGCGAGGCCGTGCAGGCCGGTGAGATAGATGACGCCTCGCGTTACCTTGGTGTCCTCTGCCACTGGTTTGAGGACATCGGGTCGATGAGCGTTCATTGCACCGAGGGCTTCATCGACGAGACCAGCCTGCGCGAGTTGATCCCGCCCCCCGATGAAAAGCGCAAGCGTCACTACCTCTACGCCGCCAGCGGGATCTCGGACACCGGTGAATACGACCTCCCGGAGGACGATGAGTACACGCCTGTGCTGCTGGGAAGGACGATCGACGAGGCCGTGCTGCACATGCAGCGACGCCAGCGCCTGCAGGCACGGGCGGCCCGGCAGGTCATCATCCCCTTCGTGATGGATGAGATGCACGGTGACGGCTCGACCGCCGCCCGGCTTCGGGGTGAGCTTGTGACGCGTGCGGCGCACACCGACGCAGATCTCATCTTCACCGCACTGTGCCTCGCCACCGACCGAGTTGACGCCGACACCTCGCACCTCGACGCGGTGCCGCTGACCGACTTCGTCTCGGACTACCGCGGTGGCAAGTCATCTCCTCCGTGGCGGTGGGTGCCCTTCCTGATCGACGCCTGCTACGATCAGCGGCGTAACGTGGTCCCGCTGCAGATCGGGGACGGCGCCCCCTTCGAGCGCGGCGTGGGGATGGGAGCGCCCTTTGCGTTGAGGTGGACGTTCGGTCCGGCGGGCGCGTATTCACAATTCGCCGCGACGGTCGGTCTGCACCCCGACTCCGCCGATGGGACCGCCGCGATCTTCGTAGTGCTCGTCGATGGGGTGGAGATCGCCAGCACAGAGGCGATCGGGGCGGGGGACGAGCCGCAACTGCTTGAGGTCGCTCTGCCCGACGAGGGTGATGCCGTCGAGTTGACCTTGCAGACGCGAACGCCCGCCGATGTGTCCGGCAGCGGCTGCCTCGCCGTCTGGGTCAATCCCCTCCTGCTGAAGTGACAGGCCTTCGCGGCCCGGTTGGGAGCTTGTACGCGATCGCCCCGGAGAAAAGTCGCATTTTCTGAAAACTCATGGAATCACCTCGGGCGCGGATACATCATTGCATATGCAACGAGTAACGAGCGTCATGCTGCGCACGTGAGGTGAGCGGGACAATGCCCCGCTGGATCAGGACGGCACTGGTCGCGACGCTGCTTGGTGGTTCGCTTGCTCTGGCGGGCGGGTGTCGTGATGATCTTATTGACGCCACACCACTGAATGTGCCGGATGAGGATCCCGGAGACGACAGACTTGATCTCGCCGTCGAGGACGCGCCGGGCGAGATGATCGAGGACGATGCGAGCGATGGCTCCCAGGTCGGCGAGCCGGAGGAGGCGGAGCCGAATGCCTCATCGGAGGCCGCACCGGCGAGTCGCGCCGCCTCGCGTGAGGCGTCGCAGCAGCCTGCTCCGTCAAGGCGCGAAACGGAAGTCGCCCCTGCTGCTCCTGACACGTCCGCAGAAGCGGCCTCCGCGGCATCATCGAGCGCAACGCCGCCCGCCCGTGAGCGATCTGCACCTCAGGAGCGGGCAGACCGCCGGGAGCGCGAGGGCGGCTTTGAGCGAAGTGACGACCGCGCGGATGTACAGCGCGCGGGAGGCCGCTTCAACCTCCTCGAGCAACACGACGCCAACGGCGACGGGCTCCTGCAGCGGAGCGAGATCCCCGAGGGTTTCCGCGAGCGTATCATGGCGCTGGACGCCAACGGCGATGGTGCGGTCAGCCGGGAGGAACTCCGCGCGGCGATGCCCCAGCGTCAGCGGAGGCCCGAAGGCGAAGTCGTCTCGCCTGAAGAGCGCCGAGCGAGGATGATTGCGCGACTTGATGCCGACGGCGACGGAAGAGTTACCATCGATGAACTTCCGGAGCGTCTTCGCGAGAGGTTCTCCGGGGCCGACGCGAACGGGGATGGGGTGCTGAGCGTCGAAGAGTTGCAGCAGGCGCGAGAGACGTGGTCCGCCCGGCGGCAGAGCGGACCGGCAGGCCGAGGCTCAGGTGAATCTGAATGAGCGCGGTGAAGCGCTCATTCAGTGATCTGCGGTTCACTGGAGGGATCGTGATGGTCAGGAGCAAAGGCGTGGTCGTCGTACTTGCAATGATGCTGGCACTCGTGCCTGTGTTCGCACAGGAGGACGAGGCAACCGAGGAACCGCTGGTTAACATGACCGCCGACCACAACACTGCAGCCGAGGTGGCGGCCGTGATCGAGGAGCAGACGGGAGGCCAGGTGGCGGTCACGGAGTGGACCGAGGGTTCTATCACCGGGACACTGGAGAACTTCACGGTCGAGGAAGCGGTGAAGTCCATGGGTCAGGCGGCGAGGACCTCGTGGATGCGCTTTTATGTGCTCGAAAGCGCCCCGCCTGACGAGCCGTATTCGGCGTCTGAACTGATCGCGAAGCTCACACAAGCACGTTCCGCGTGGATGCAGAGCCTTACCGAAGAGCAGCGGCAGGAGCTTTTCGGCGGCATGCGCGGGCGTCGCGCTGAAGACGGCCAGGGGCCCGGTGGCCCCCGGGCGGAAGGCCAGGACGGGCAGAGGCCCGAAGCTGAGGATGGAGCGCCCCGTGAGCGGGGCGAACGTGGCGAACGCGACTTCGGAAACATGTTCGAGGGACCGGGTGGCGCGATCGCCCCTCCTCCGGCGCCTGAGGGCGCGGGGCAGGAAGAAGAGGGTGGCAGAGCGCGCTTTGCCCGCATGAACAACTACGAGGACCCGCTCCGCGGCCTGCTGCTTGCCGGCCGGACCGATGAGATCACGCTTGACCTGACCGATGTCTCGGTCGCGGACGCTCTGACGGAGCTTATGATCAAGAGCCGGTTCCTCGTCGTCGCCGATGAGGACCTGACCGGCGAGGTGTCGCTGCAGCTTGAGGATGTGTCGCCGTCGGAGGCGCTCGACGCGATCGCCGAGGCGGCGGGTTCGCAGTGGCGCCCGGTCTATCTCGTGTCCGCCCCGCGCGAACTCACACAGCAGGAGATCACAGACCGTGAAGCGACGCGGGAGGAGCGCCGTGAGGAGCGTTTCAACGAGCGATGGGGCGAGTTCTGGCAGCAGCCCGCCCACGAACGGACCTCGGAGATCCAGGAGCGCATCGAGCGGATGGAGCGCATGGCCGAGCGGATGCAGGAGCGCGCGGCGGAGAACCCGGAGCGGGCCCAGCGGTGGCAGGGGCGGATGCAGCGCGGGATGGAGCGCAGGCTCACGCAGATGATGAACTACAGCGAGCGACTGACTCCCGAGCAGCGCCGCGAGCTCAAGCCGCTGCTTCAGGCGATGGCAAAGATCAACGCCGGACGTTAGCGCCGAGGCGTTCCCCAACGCGGGGACTCAAATCGAGGCGAGGGTCCGCCCCATGGCCCTCGCCTCGTTCCGTTGCCGGCGGAGGCTTCGTATCAACGGTTAAGGATAGGGTCAGGAAAGGCGTGTCACGCCGCGCAGGTGGTTCCGGGTGGCGGGAAACGACGTCCGGGCGAGGCGCCCG
>JBNJEK010000310.1:0-4813 GCA_051745855.1 Armatimonadota bacterium | reverse complement strand
GCGGTTCACCAGGCGTAGTGACGCTCGGGAAGGGGGTCACGAGACTGCGCTATGCGGTCGAGCAGCAGGCGCTCCATCTGCGCGCGCGGTGCAGCGTAGCCCGGTTCGCCCCAGACGTTGCGGAACTCGCCGGGATCCTCGCGCAGGTCGTACAACTCCCCGAAGTCCTCGCCCGGGTAATGCACGAGCTTCCACTCATGCGTTCGGACGGCCCACTGCGTGATACGCTCGGGTTCGAGGCCGCGGGCGGCGAGGTCGGGAGCCTGGCGCTCCTGCATGAGGACCGAGTCCCGGCCGGAAGCGTCCTGATCGTCGCACAGCAGCGGCAGCATCGAGCGGCCCTGCACGCCGGCGGGGACGTCCACGCCGAGGGCGTCAAGGATCGTGGGCATCACGTCCACCTGCTCGATCATCTCGTGCGTGACTTCGCCTGACGCTCCGCCCGGAAGCCGCCAGATCATCGGAATGTTCGTGACCTCGTCGAAGAGGAAGGGGCCGTGGCGCCACTGGAAGTGATCGTTGAGCGACAGGCCGTGGTCAGCCATGAAGAGGACGATGGTGTCGTCGGCGATGCCAAGGTCATCGAGCGTTCTCATCATTCGATCGAACTGGTGGTCGATGAAGCGCATCTGATCGTAGCAGCTTGCGACCGAACGCCGCAGTGTGGGCTCGTCAGGCTGGCGGCCGTTTGCGAGGTAGCCTTCGTAGCACTCGCGGTAGAAGTCGGGCTTGCGGTCAAGGTCATCGGCATGCAGTTCCGGGATCGGCACGTCGGCCGGATCGTAGTGACCGCCCCAGCCCTCCGGCGGGGTGCAGGGAGGCGAGAGTTCGTGGAAGGAGCAGTGGCAGAAGAAGGGCGTATGCGCCTCGGCCTGGCGCTGGATGAAGTCGATGGCCTGTGAGGTGATCCACTGCAGTTCGTGGATCTCCTCGGGGACATCCCGGCGGGAGCGCGCAATGTCGGACAGTTCGGGGTGCTGCTGATCAACCCATGCGAGGTACTCCTCGCCGAGGCGGTTCTCGGACAGGTGGACCTCGTCGAAGCCGTAGTACTCGCCCTCGACGCGAGGTATGAGGGTGTCGCAGGCCTGCTGGGGCTCAAAGTGGACTTTGCCGGCCGCCCCGGTCGTCCAGCCTGCTTCGGAGAGTACCTGGGGCATCGTAACCTCGCTCTCGGCGAGGCGACAGCCGTTGGCCCAGACGCCGTGGATGTGCGGGTAGCGGCCGGTGTACACGGAGGCGCGCGTGGGCATGCAGACTGAGTGCGCGGCGAATGCACGCTCGAAGCGAACCCCGTCGGAGGCGAGTCCGTCAATCGCAGGGGTGGAGAGAAGGTCGTTGTCGTAGCATCCGAGGATGTCTTTCGGATGTCCGTCGGTCATGAAAAGCACGACATTGCGGGCGCTCATGTCAGCATCCTCTCGATGGTTGCAGGATCCGGGTGACGGGCGGTGGGGACCCGGGCAAAGTATTTCGCGCCTGCAGTATGAACCCCTTCATGAAAGGGGCGACTGCAGTGCTCCGGCGGCGGCGTGTTGACAGTTCCTGAGCGCGTCGGTACGCTTGCCTCGCCACTGCTGTGATTAAAGTTCATATTCATACGCGTCGGTGACGGCGCGCAGTTGTCCGCGAGAGACGAAGAGATTATTCGAAGGGAATCCAGATGAGATCGGATCGTTTGCTGGAAATACTTATGCCGGTCGTTTCAGAGCATATCCGTGAGAGTGGGCGGACGCTTTTGGTGGTCGCGAGGACTGATGGTTCACTGGAGTACGCGAATCTCGGAGCGCGTGAGTTGCTTGGGATCGCGGACGACAGTGAGGAGGTCCGCAAGCTGTGGGATCTGCTCACCGAAGCCGAGGTTGATCGAATCAGGGAGGTGATCGCAGAGGGCATCGATGGAATGAAGCTGCGATCGATCAACTTCGTCTGCGCCGGAGGGCTCCCGGAGACGCTGGAGTGCAGGATGTGGATGCATGACGGGCGGGTGGCGATACTCGGGGAGAGCGATCGTTCGGAGGCGCTGGAGTTGCGTCAGAAGCTGATTGAGACGAATAACGAACATGTCGTGAACTCACGGGAACTGACGCGGAGGACTCGGGAGCTTGAGCATGCTCGCGAGCGCCTGCAGGCCGCGGTGGAGGAGCTTGAGAATTCCTACTGGCACCTCAAGAAGATTCAGGAGGTGCTGCCGATCTGCATGGGGTGCGAAAAGGTCAAGACCTCGGACGCCACGTGGGAGGATGTTGTTGACTATCTTCAGCAGAACGCGCTCTTTTTGAGTCATGGTTACTGCCCGGATTGTGCACAGAGCATGATCGATCGCTATCATGTGACGGGAGGGAAAGAGAGTGCTGAATGAGCTGGGCGAACGTCGCCGGCTTGCGGCTCGCCTTCGCAAGCTGAAGCGGTCTCAGGCGGAGAAGATCACCGAGGACCTTCTGCGCGCGAATCCTGTCTGGCTGGAGCGTTTCGGTGAGGCTGCACGCGAACGAGGTGTGGAGGACGCCGAGTATCACATCGAGTTTCTCGCATCCGCCATCGAGACGGGCTCGCCCGAGGCGTTCAATGAATACGTGAGATGGACGGCACGCGTGCTGGCGGCCCGGGGCATCGAGCCGAAGCTGCTGGCAGAGAGTCTGCGCGCGATCTCGGAGATTCTGGCGGCGAAGTTGGATGACGAGGCTGGGTGCGTGGTTCGCGAGCTTGTTGAAGCAGGCGCGGCTGAGGCGAGGGCGGACGCGGTCACGGATGTTGACCCACGTGAGAAACTGAGCGATCTGCAGAACACGTATCTTCAGGCGATCCTCGCCGGTGAGCGACGCGCCGCGCGTCAGATTGCGCTGGAGGCGATCGATTCGGGGCTGAGCCTGGAGGAGTTCTACGTGGACGTTCTCCAGGAGTGCATGTACACGGTGGGTGAACTGTGGGAGACGAATCGGATCAGCGTTGCAGACGAGCACATGGCCACTGCGATCACACAGTCGGTGATGGCTGAGGTCTATCAGCGGATTCCGTGGAGCGAGGAGGGAAAGGGGAACGTGGTGCTGGCGGGGGTGGAGGGCGAGTTGCATCAGATCGGGCCGCACCTGGTGGCTGATGCGCTTGATCTGAGGGGTTGGAACGTGAGGTTCCTCGGCTCGAATCTTCCGCAGCGCGACGTGCTGATGATGGTGGAGGAGCATGAAGCGGGGATCCTGGGCATCTCGGCGACGGTGTTGTTCAACGCAGGCCGGGTGGTGGACATGGTCGAGGAGGCACGCGATCGGTTCGGCGAGGACCTGCGTATTGTCGTTGGAGGCGCTGCTTTCCGGCTTCGGCCGACCATCTGCGCGGAGATCGGCGCCGACATCTGCGTATTTGACCTGCGGGACGCCCTGGAGCAGTTTGACGCATTCGCTACCTCCACAGGCGCCACGTGAAGTGGTCTGCGCCGGTGTCAGATGAATTTTTCGTTGAGCGCGGTCAAATCCTCGAGGTTTGAGTGTCACATTTCGTGCCTATCCTAAGATATATAGTTGTGAGAGCCGGCGGAGCAGTGCTCGTGTATGAGTCGCCATCGTGGGTTTTTGGCGCCCGCCACTTGATCGCCGCACGGGGCTTCGCAGTGAAACTCATGCTGCGTGGCAGGGTTCGCATATGTACAACGTGGCCCGGTCGGATGAAGGGAGGTGAGGCAGTCGATGAGACTGAGACGCTACGCAGTGGCGTTGGCGCTGGGATTCGGCGTCGTTGCCTGGCTGCTTGATGCACTGATCATGTGCGTGATCCTGGACAGCGGAGCGCTGGTGGACTGTCTCATCCTTGGCCTTTCCGCCGCCGACTGGGTTCGGCGGATCGGGGTGTTGGTGCTCTTCGGAGTCGTCGGAGCTCTCCTGGCAGAGCCGTCCGATGAGGAAGCGGTCAGCACCGACGAACCGGAAAGTGACGAGACGGACACCGGGCAGTTTGCATATGCGGCGCAGATCATGATGATCGGGCTGGACAGGGCGGGGAGTATCACGCTCTTCAACCGCCGCTGCGAAGAGGTGACGGGACACGACGCTGAGGCCGTGGTCGGGACGAGCTTCTTCGATCATCTGCTGCCCTCCCGCGCGCTTCCGAACATACTGCCGGCCTTCCACTCGGTGCTCGAGAACGGGACGACACTGAGGCGTGAGACGGCGTGGCTTACCAGGAGCGGGCCGGAGATCGTGGTGAATTCGCACCTGTCTCCGGTGCTCGACGAGGGCGGGGAGATCGTCGGCGTGGTGATCGTGGCGCAAGATGTGACGGAGTACCGCCTGACCGATGCGGAGTTGCTTCTCAGTCGCGAGCCGTGGCGGCCACTGGCGGAGAGCGTGATGGGTGACGGGATGGCGGCGATCGACGCCGACGGCATCCTGACCTGGGTGAGCCTGTCGCTGGCGGAGATGCTCGGTGAGGAGAGGGAGGTGCTGATCGGTCAGCGGCTGGAGCAGTTGGTGTTCGAGCATGACCGAGAGCGGCTCCGGGACGGTCTTTCTCGCGTGAATGCGCAGAAGGCGACGGTGAACGAGGAGTTCATCGCGGGAACCGTGGACACTCAGATGCCCGTGCAGATTGCGCTTCAGCCGCTGGACAGTGGGCATGACGAGGCCGCTGGAGCGTTCGCGATCGTGCGCGATCTTACTGCTGTCAGTTGCGGTCGGATCGCGGCAGACACCGCCCCTCCCGCGAAAGAGGAAGAGCTTGTGCGGCTGCGAGAGCAGCTTGAGGCCGCGGAGGCGCGGGCAGAGGAGGCGGGGGAGGCAGCGCGGGCGGAGAGCGCGGAGGAGATCGAGGCGCTGCAGGC
>JBNJEK010000309.1:0-4822 GCA_051745855.1 Armatimonadota bacterium | reverse complement strand
GCTTTCGCCGCACGTCGCGCCCGACACGGTAGATCGTGTCGCCGAGCGCCTTGTTCTCGAAGCGCTGGAGCAGGTCGTCGACGTGCTCGCGCTGGTTCTCTTCGTCGAACTCGTCGGGGTAGGCCTCGATCAGCGCGCGGGCCGACTCCATCATCCCCGCGCGGGTGGCCGGGCCCACCGTCGGGTGCTGCACGGCCTCCCACGTGTACACGAGGTCGGGCGCCTCGAGGTGGGCGAAGTACGCGCAGAGCGCGTGGCCGAGGTTGTGCACGAAGAGCTTGCGATCCACGTAGGCCTTCATGTTCTCCTTGGGCGCAAGCTCGGGGACATCGGGGATCGGGTTGAGAAAGCCCTCAGCGTCGCAGATGAGAGTATTGTACGCCTCCGCGTAGACGAGCAACGGGTCTTTCTCGCGTATCTCCTCATCCATGATCGGGACCATCTTGCCGATGGAGGTTTCGACCGCGCCGAGCATCTCGCGGACGGGGAAGTCACGGGGCAGGTGGTCGGCGACGCCGTTGTACATCGCCTCGGCCGCGTTGCGCATGTTCTCGCAGATGATCACATCGAGCGGACCGTTCTCGGCCTCGCGCCTGCGGACGAGGCCGGCGGCGAGGTTCGGGTAGATGTAAGGCAGCGCGGCCGGGCCGACGGCCGTGGCGGCGACGCGGCAGGTCGCGAGTTCTCTCGCGACCGCGCGCATGTCGCGCCCGTCCACGCCGCGGACGTTTTCGACGACGATCTCCTTCGGCTCGCGGTCCTTGATCTCGACGGTGTATTTCCCGCGCTCATTGAGCGCATTGACGATCTCCTGGCTGACGTCCACGAAGACGACCTCATAGCCGGCGCGAGAGAAGATCTGTCCAACGAAGCTGCGGCCGATGTTCCCTGCGCCGATCATGACGAGCTTTTCCATGACTCTCCATCCTTCATCGGTGTGTCGCGACAGTGCGTCGTGAGCGATGCGGTAACCTTGTAGTTCCCTCCCTGCGCCGAAGGTCCTTTGCGCGGGGCGAGTTTTCGGCGTCCGCCGATTGTCGCAGACGACGTCGGGCGCGGGTACGCCGGCCTCTCCAACGACAAAGACGGACAGCCACCGCTGCCGTTCGTCGTCAGCCGTTGTCGTTGTGGGGGAGCTCGGAGAGCTCACGGCGCCCTCGCCGGGGGCCGTTGCCCCGACGTCGGACGTGGGCACGCCCGACCTCCGGACGACAAAGGCGGACGGCACAGGCCCTGCCCGTGGGCGGGCGGCCCGGCCTCTCCAACGGCAAAAGGCGGACGGCAGGTTACCCGTCGTTGCGTCAATCGCGGGATTCGCGGGGGCATCACGCGCGATCGCTCGGCCACATCACGTAATCCTCCTCGCGGAGCAGGCGCAGCAGGTCGCGCGTCTCCGCGATCCCGCGCTCCTCGCAGAAGTCGCCGCCGTTAAGCCGCCACAGCCCGCGGTATGCCTCCGTCAACTCGACGCCACCGGGCTCCTCGCGGCACTGCTTCTGCGTCGGGATCGCCGAGATGTCGCGCAGGAGTGCGAGCAACTCCACCGTGCAGAAGCCGAAGTTGACGGGCTGGCCACCGGCCTGGCGCATGACGTGCGCGAGCACATCGCGCGGGCAGTCAACCCACGCGATCTCGCGCACGGCCTGTCCCTCCACGTGGTAGTACCCGAGCGGCTCATTGCCACGCTCCACGATGCGGACGTCGGGAGCGTCCCCGGCGACCTTCGCCGTGAGCACGCGGCTGCGCCAGTACTCCTCGGTGCGCACGGTCGGGCCGGTCAGGTTGCGGTTGAAGCGCGCGTGGAGATCGGCCAGCAGTGGGGCATCGGCGTCCGGGTCGGCCGGCCGGTCGGCGAGGTCGGCTGCGAGGTCGTCCCGGAGCGGCAGGTCGGCGGAGACGTTCCACGTGGAGAGGTTCTCCCAGCCGCTGCCGCCGTAGACCTCGGCTTTGCCGTAGAGAAACGACCACTCGTAGCCCTCGGCGGTCATCCACTCCACGGAGTCGTCGAGCGCGGCGCGCGCGTGGCCCTGCCGCCGGTAGTCCGGGTGGGTGCAGACGCTGCCGATGCAGGCGGCCTTCACCTTGCGCCCGGTCACGTAGCTGGGGCGGTGGTAGCAGGTAACGCTGGCGACCAGCTTCCCATCGACCTCCACGACCCGCGTCTGCTCAGGCTGGTACCAGGGGTCGCGGTCGATGCCGCGCAGCCACCAGTCCGGGTGCGCGAGCATCGACTCTGGCGGGATCTGGCGCTCATGGGTGTATGATACGTAGACCAACTCGGCATGCTCGTCGAATTCATCGTCGCGGAGGGCGCGGACGGGCATCGGGATCGCTCCTGTCGGGCGTGATAGGCGGCAGGCGCCGCGAGCCGACGCGCAGAGCCCCGGTCGTCGCCTGGGCGCACAACAGATTTCGGCGGTTGGGTTGCGGCGGCCTCCCGCCGGTCTTCGGGGTGTTGCTGCGAAGGTCTTCCGCGATTCGTGGCGAACTGAGAGCCGACGAGTGGCGCGCATGCCACGCGCACCGGTTCCCTGTCAGTCCGGAGGCTCCTGATGGCTCTTCTCGATGATATCGCGGCGGTCGCTGAGCTGCGCGCGCCGCAGAACCTGCCCGTCTTCTGCCTGTCGCAGGAATTCGACGCAAAGTATGCCGACCTGACCTACCATGAATACATCTCATCCCCCGAGCAGGTGGTCGAGGTCCAGCTTGAGGTGATCGAGGCGTTCGGGTGGGACTGGGCGTGGCTGCACCTCGATGACACGCTGGAGTTTGAGGCGCTGGGCGTCGGCGTGGCCGAGGGTGGCGAGAACGTCGTCCCCTGCACCGCGGACTACCTCGAGTTCGACCGGGCGACGATCGACTCGCTGGAGGTGCCCGATCCGCGGTCGGCGCGAATGCCGCTGCTGCTGGACGCGGCGGCGGGCCTGAGCTCGGAGTTGGGAGACGAAAAGTGCATCACCGGTCGGGTCGCGGCGCCCTTCTCGGCGGTCACGTTGATCTTCGGTATGCAGCAGGCGATGATGACGATGCTCGATGATCCCGATCTCTTCGGCGATGCGCTGAGGTTTGCCGAGGAACAGGCGATCAGTTGGGGTCTGGCGCAGATTGAGGCGGGCTGCCACGCCATCTGGCTGGGCGACTGCAACGCGTCGCTGCACCTGATCTCTCCCGGGCACTACCGCGACTGGGCGCTGGAGCCTTGCCGGCGCGTGACCGAGGCGCTGCAGGACGCGGGAGCGTTCGTGTTTCTGCACAACTCCGAGGAGACGCTCGAGGGCCTGGCGATGCAATCGGAGACGAATCCGGATCTGCTGTCGGTGGGCCCGGGCCTTGACATCGCGCTGGCCATCGAGGCGTTCAGCGGCCGGCAGGCGATCATGGGGAACGTGGACCCGATCGCGATGCTCACGGAAAGCTGGGCGTCGGAGGTGGCGGCGGAGACGGGTCGGCAGGTGCGCCTGATGGCCGGCGGCGGGTGCATCCTCAACTCCGGCGAGTGCGTCCCGCGGGAGGCGAGGCGCGAGAATCTGCACGCGATGGCCGACACCGCGCGGCAGGTCTGGGAGATCGTCGGGCCGAAGACGGGTTGAGACGGAGGAAATTGTTCGCAGATTGCGTACGATCGTTCGCTTCGTGCGAACAAGATTTCGCTTTATCTGTCGTTCACGTGGGACAGGCATTCCTGCCTGTCAAACGCCGTTAGACATCGTGCCGTTTCGAACGGCTGACAGGCTGGAAAGCCTGTCCTACGAACGGCCAATGACAGTTGTCGAGGTATTCGAACACGGCCGCAATAATGACGTGGCGCCCTATCGAGGAAGTGTTTCCATGCCCGACACAATGAAAGCTGCGGTGCTCCATGGTGTGCATGATATGCGCGTGGAGAATGTGCCGATGCCGGAGATATCCCGGGAGCGCGATGTGCTGGTGCGCATCCGCTCGGTGGGCGTCTGCGGCTCTGACGTGCATTTCCACGAGCGAGGAGTCATCGGCAAGTATCCGCTGACCGAGCCGACGATCATGGGCCACGAAGCGGCGGGAGAGGTCGTCGAGGTCCTCGATGAGGGCTGCGGCCTGAGCCCCGGGGACAGGGTGGCGATCGAGCCGGGATACACCTGTCGCCGCTGCGAATTCTGCAAGTCCGGGCAGTACAACGTCTGCCCGGACGTGGTCTTCCTCGCGGCCCCTCCGATCCACGGTGCCTTCGCCGAGTACCTCGCATGGCCCTCTGACTTCCTCTTCAAACTCCCGGATTCGCTGTCGATGGATGATGGCGCGATGATGGAGCCACTCGCGGTCGGCCTGTGGGCGGCGACGCGCGGCGGTGCGAAACCCGGAGACTCCGTCGCGGTGCTCGGCGCGGGGCCGATCGGCCTGCTCACGATGCAGTCGGCGATCGCGGCCGGCGCCACGCGCGCGATCGTAAGCGACCTCGAGTCCGGGCGGCTTGAGCTTGCTGCGAAGCTCGGCGCGACGGACACGATCGACGCGTCCGAGGACGACGCCGAAGCCGCGATCATGGAGATGACAGGCGGGCGCGGGGTGGACGTAGCCTTCGAGTGCGCCGGGGCGGTGCCTGCGCTGCAGATGGCACTTCGCGTGACGCGCAACGGCGGCACCACGCAGATCGTCGGGATGCCCGCCGAGCAGCACCCGCAGATCCCGCTTTACGAGATGATCAACCGCGAAATCGACCTGCGCGGGCTCTTCCGCTACGCGAACTGCTACCCGCCCGCGATCTCGCTGGTCGAGGCCGGGCGCGTGGATGTGGAGTCGCTGGTGACGCATCACTTCGAACTCGACGAGACGCCTGAGGCGATGA
>JBNJEK010000308.1:0-4833 GCA_051745855.1 Armatimonadota bacterium | reverse complement strand
TTCGAGGCGTGGGATGCGCTCGTTGCTGAGCGCTTCGAGCAGCACCTGCAGTTGAAGGAGAGCCAGCGCGAATACGGCTTCTTCAACTGGGGCGACTGGTGGGGCGAGCGCGGCACCAACTGGGGCAACAACGAGTATGACCTGCCGCACGGACTCTTCATGCAGTACGCGCGCACCGGCGATCGTGATTACTTCCGCCTCGCGCTGGCGGGCGCGCGGCACATGGCAGACGTGGACTGCGTCCACGCGCACCCGGACCCGCTACATGTCGGCGCGATGCAACTCCACTCGGTCGGGCACACGGGCGAGTGGTCGCAACATCTGGCCAGGCCGGGATGGAGTTACGCATACGGCTATCACACAACGGCGGCCAACGGACACACGTGGGCCGACGGGTTGATGGATGGCTGGTATCTCACCGGTGACGCGCGGGTGATGGAGGCCGGGATCGGCCTCGGCGAGCACGTCGCCTACGCGATGGCTCCGACTTTTGAGAAGCTGGGGACGCACGAGCGCTCGGCGGGGTGGTCGCTGGCGGCGATCATGGCGATCTACCGCGCCACTGGGGATCCGGTCTATCTGCGGGCCGCCGAGGAGATCGTCGAGGTGGCGCTCAGTGAGCAGGATATTGAGGACACCGGCGCGTGGCCTCACCCCCTGCCCTCCGATCACGCGGCCGGCTACCCCGGCACGGTGGGGAACACCACCTTCCTGATCGGCGTGTTGCTCGGGGGGATGGAGGCCTACCATCGGGAGACGGATGATCCGCGGGTGCTGGAGTCAATGGAGGCAGCGATGCGCTGGGTCAGCAGCATGTTCATCCCGGATCGCTGGGCCTTTCATTACACCTCTTCGCCGCACTACCTGCAGAATCCGCAGCTTGCGGGTTCGGGGCTGTCGATGCTTGTCATCAGCCCGGTGCTCTACGTCGCCGAGCGGACGGGCGATGATGACCTGACGGAACTGGCCGCGCACGCATTCGCGGCGGTGGTGCGCGATGGCGGAAGCGGAGTCGGCAAGAATCTCGCGCAGTCGCTCTTCTTCGCCTCGAACATCATGGCGGCGATCGACCGCGCGGACCCCGAGTCACCGGCGGTGCGGACGGCCCTTCACGCGGATCCCGATCAACTGGTGGTGGAAATGCTGCGCACCGCGGCGCCCGCAAAGCGTCTGCAGATACGCGCGCCGCTGGTGAAAGAAGTGCTGCTGCTGCGCGAGGGTGACGAGCCGTTCATCGTGACCGCAACGCGCAGCCCCTACGGCGCGAGGCGCCGGGCCGACGAGACCGGCACGGTGCAGTTGATCGCGCCTGACGGCGAGATCGTGGCGGCGGATGAATATGACACCGGCCAGGACTTCGAGTTCACCGCGGAGGCGCCGGCCGACGGCCCACGGGGCGTGTACACCGTGCGAATATCCGACGACATGCGCGCGGTCTGGGACGCGTACTCCTCGCACGGCAGGCGTGTCGTGAAGGTGGACGAGGACATTACCTTCGGCGGCCTCGGCACCTCGCGCTGGACGCTCTACGCGCCTCCCGGCGTAACCCGTGGTGTGCTCGACATCGGCGCGTGGCACAGCGGCCGCTGGGGCGGGATGCTCCTGGGGCCTGATGGTAGGACGCTCGCATCGGAGTTCTTCACAAACGCCGGTGAAGGAGCGCAGAGTGCCGCGTTGAAGTTCGACCTCGGAGAGAATCCGGAGGGCACGATGCTGGACGCGGTGCTGCAGGCGCGGCTGGATCTGCGGGTGCGGGTGGAGGGCATACCGCCCTACCTCTCGACGACCCCCGACGAGTGGTTCAATCCGGAAGAACGCTGAACGCTGTGCCGGTCAGGGCCACGGGCGGAATGACCGGTGCTGGTACTCTTGCACGGAGGATGATTGCTGATGAAGCGCACACTGATGCTGATCGCGACCGCCGTGTTCATCACCGCCCTGCCGGGAGCGCTCCTGGCGCAGGATGACGGGCAGATGACGCACGATGAACTGGTTGAATACCTCGGAGTACACACCGACTTCGAGGACTACCTGCATGAGGTGGACATTGAGGTCGGTGAGCGCAAAAACGAATCGCCTCACCCACGACGTGTGCTGGTGGGACATGTCGCCGAAGAGCGCTTCGTCATCCAGGTGCAGTTCGACGAGGAGTATCCTCGCGAGGACGTTGTCCTGCATATCTACGCGGACATAGATGATGACGAGACGACCGGTCGTGAGGGATCGACCGCGTACAACGGCACGGACATGATGTACTCCTTCGTCGATGCCCGCAACGATCCGCGCTTTTTCAACCGTGAGGTGCGCGCTCATCAGCATTACCCGGTGCGCGGCGCGGTGTTGGGCGACTCCGTCTACGTGTGCGACGACATCCATCCAAACATCACCGATGGTGCGACGGACTTCCGGCTGCGGCTGCTGAGCCACCTGCGCAGTGAGGCGGGGGTGTCGCACTCGACCGACTGGGCGCGGGTGAACGTGCCGCTGTCGGAGGATCGCGAGTTGCCGAAGCTGCCGATGCCCGAGGCGGCAAACTTCTCAGCGCTCACGATGCCGAACTTCGCGGAGCTGTCGCACAGCATCTGGCAGAACGAGGACACGGTGCGTCTTCGCCCTGATGACGCCGAGGTCAGCGGGTTCATCCCGCTGATGAACGACGACTTCGACGGGGTCGGCGCTGAGGACGAGTCGGTGCGGTGGCGCTCGCCCGTCGCGGGCAGCTACCACGTCGGACTTGTGATGAGCGGCAATCCGGAGGGTCTGCAGCGGACGCGTCGCACGCTGATTGCCCGCGAGGAGTCCGGTGATGTTCCGCGATCGATCTTCGGTGTCTCCGGCCTCGACGTGCTGGTCGATGGCGAACCGGTCGGCACGGTCGTCGGGCATGGCAGCTCCGGGGATGTCGTGCACTTCACCGAGGAGCCGGTCGCGCTGGAGCGGGGCATGCCGATCGAGGTCCACAGTGCTGAACACAGCGGAGCGGTTGTCTTCAGCGACGTGCATCTCGCCACCGCGCCCCCCACGGTCCCGTCGCTGCGCATTGAGAACCTCACAACGTGGCATCTTCCGGACGAGCCCGGTGAGGCGCCGGGGCGGATGATGGTCGCGTGGACGACGAATCGGCCGACCGACGCGGTTGTGCGCTACCGCACGGAGCCCGATGGGGAATCCGGCGAACTTGAGGGGCGGGGGCTGGTCAACAATCACTCCGTGATGCTGCCGACGCAGGTCAAAGGTGACCGCTGGGAGCTTGAGATCGACTGCGCCGAGGCTGAGCAGGAAGACTTCGAGGCGCAGGAGGTCAGCGCGGAGTACACGGTGCACCGCGTGCGTTCTGAGCACCTGCGGGCGCACGACATGCTGCGGGGTATCAGCGGCGAACGCGTGAGCATCGACCTGACCGTCGCGGAGCCGACGGACGCCGGGCGCGAGGCGTGGCCGGTGCGCTCCGGCGTGCCGCTGCCGGAGGGCCTCCTGGGCGATCCGTCGGCGGTGCGCCTGCTGGACTCGTCGGGAGACGAAGTGCCGGTGCAGACGCGGGCGACCTCGTGGTGGCCGGACGGGCTCTCGGTGCGCTGGCTGCTGCTGGACTTCGCCGCGGATACCTCTGCCACCGGGCCGACGCAGTACACGCTGGAAGTCAACGCCCGGCCGGACGCTGCACCTGAGCAGTCAGTGAGCGTGGACGCCGAGGAGATCGCGCCGCACGTAGCCGTCGGTGTCGTGCGAACGCCCGTCGAGGTGGACACCGGGCCGCTGACGTGGCGGATGAGTGACGGCGGCTTTGTGCCCTTCGCGGACGTGACGGTGAACGGTCGCCAGGGCCCGCGGCCGGCTGCGGGAGAGGGTGGCTTCGAGTTGACTGATGCGGAGGGGCGGCTCTTCACCTCCGCGCTGGAGGCGCCTGAGGAGATCGTGGTCGAGGCAAGCGGCCCGCAGCGCGCCACGCTGCGGATCACCGGACGCCTCGTGAACGAGGACGGCGACGGGTTCATGCGCTACCTCTGCCGCATGCACTTCCACGCGGGAAGCCCGGCGGTGCGCACCGTCTTCACGCTGGAGAACGATGCGCTTGATCCTGAGATGAACCTGATCGAGAGCCTGCGACTGACCGTGCCTGCTGAGGTGGCGGGGGCGGATCTGAGCGTCGGCGCCGACGGTGAGGCGCTGGCGATGGCGCCGGATGGGCGCCTTCTGCAGGACGAGGACTTCCGCTTCACGCTCGGGGACCACGAGGGCGATCGCGCTGACGGCTGGCTGCTTGCCTCCGCGGGCGAGAGTTCGCTGGCGGTCGCAGTCCGCGAGTTCTGGCAGCGCTATCCGAAGGGCTTCAGCGCGAGCGAAGACGGCGTGACGCTGGAGCTTCTGCCCGCGCTGCCCGAGGATACCTACGCCGACGCGGACGATGATGCGCTGACGCAGTGGTACTTCTGGGCGGACGAGGGAGACTACAAGATCCGCACCGGCGTGCGCCTCAGCACCGAATTCGCGGTGGACTACGCCCCGCATATCTTAGACGCCACGCCGGCGGAGTACGAGGCCGCTGACTGGTGGGGCGAGCCTCTCTTCGCCGCCTGCGCGCCGGAGCACTACTGTGAGACGGGCGCGCTGGATACGCTCATCCCGCGCCACCCCGATCGCTTCGAGCGCTACGAGCGCAGCCTTGACGACGCGTTTGCACATTTCGTGGTGCGGCGTGAGAGCGAGCGCGAGTTTGGCTTCATGAACTACGGGGACTGGTTCGGCGAGCGCACGTGGAACTGGGGGAATAACGAGTATGACACCGCCTGGGCGCTCGCGGTAAACTTCGCCCGCACGGGCAACCGCGAGATG
>JBNJEK010000307.1:0-4896 GCA_051745855.1 Armatimonadota bacterium | reverse complement strand
AGTCTGCGCACCCTGGTGGCCGACCTGGTAGTGGATGAGGTTCAGCAGCAGGTCGCCGTCGTCGAGTGCCATCAGGTTCGATTCGACGATGCCGGAGATGTCCACGCGAGAGGGCGGATCGGGGTCGATGTGGTTCCACAGGCCCTCCACGAACTGCCGCAGCCAGTGGTGGTTCGTCTCCCAGTAAACGCGGAAGATCGATCCGGCCATGTAGACCGCGCGCCCATCGCCGAACTCATTGATGGTGGCGAAGGGGTAGGGCGAGGCGTGCAGCGCGGGCGGAGCGCAGGTGTGGCGGAAGGCGTAGGTGCGGGTGCTCTCGATCTGCGGGTAGATGTAATCCGCGAGCACCTCCGCGCCCGCCGGCATGACCTTCACCGATCCGCCGCGAAGCTGCAGTTCGAGGTCGGCGGTCTCGCCGCGCACCTCATCGTGCGGGCGGAAGTGACTCACCGAGAAGACGGACGGTTCGAGGTACTCGATCCCGAAGACGTCCTCAAGCTCGAAGCTGTTGCCCTCGCGAAGCAGGCTCTGGCCGCAGGCCACGAGCGTCCCGCCCGCGTCCACCCACTCGCGCAGCATCCCGAAGACCTCGGGCGCGTAGTCCTCACAGTCGGGCAGTACGAGGTAGCGGTAGCGCGCCAGCTTATCGAGGTCCAGCGAACTGAGGATGTCGAACTGCACGTGGCTCTCCACCAGCGCCTTGTGCGCCCCGCGCATCGACTTGCCGAGCGCCTCGTCGGCGGGCAGGTCCGGGTCGAGGACCGGGGCCAGCAGCGCGGCGTGCTCGACGGTCCTGGCGCGCTGCAGGATCTCCTCGCGCTCCTCCACGAACCCGAATGCCTGCGCGAACATGTCGTAGACCGCCGGCTGCAGCGTCCCGTCCACCTGCACCTGGTCGCCGGAGCTTGCGACGCCGCCGTTGCCGGTCATCGCCGCGAACTCGGTCGTCATTTGCGCGGTGGGCTTAAGCGTCAGGTCGCCCCAGCCCTGGTAGAAGCGCACGGACATGACCTGCACCGGGTAGTCGAACGTGCGCGTGGTGCGGGTGGCGAAGCTGTGGGACAGGTAGTTGTTGTGCGGCTGGCTCTCCCAGACGCCGACATCGTTCATCTTCCGGAAGCTCTCCGGCGCGTCGATCCTGCCCGAGCGGTTGGTCACGATGATAAGCTCCGGGTTGTGCCGATTGCAGATCGCGCGAAGCTCGCGCAGCACCCGCGCGGTCGATGCGTAGAGGAATGCGTCCATCTCGCGCTGCGAGATCTCCGGGATCAGTTCACGACCGTACATCTGCTCGAACTTGCGCCGGCAGTACTCGCAGTGGCACTCGGGGACGACCGGGATGTCGATGAAGAAGCCGTCCACCGGGTAACCCTCGGCGATCTCCTCAAGCTGAGGGAGCACCAGTTCCTCGCGGTAGGGCGTGTTGATGCACACGCGCCCCCAGCAGCCGGAGATGGGGAATGGCTCACCGTCCTTGCGGATCGCGCGCCAGTGCGGGTGCGTGTCGTACGCCCGCCGGTCACAGCAGAGCGAGTAGTAGGCGATCGTGCGGATGTCGTGCTCTCTGCACTCGGCAGCGGCTTCGTAGAGGAAGTCCTCCGCGAGGCCGGAGTGCTTGTGCCCGACCTCGGTGTTGTAGAACGAGTTCCCGAAGTGGCACTTCGCGAAGAGCGCGACCATGTTGATTTTGCCGCGGCGAAGGTGGCCGACGAACTGCTCGGCGTCGAAGTTGACGATCGCCTCGGCGGGGAATTCGGGCATGTGAAAGTCCATGTGGACCTGGCGCATGTGGTCAGTGAACCAGTCGGCTCGCGACATCGGCTTCGACCTCCAGGACGTCTGCGTCGATGGCAGATATGACAGCGGGCGCCCGAGCATTCCTGCCCGGCGCCCGTGGGACCTTCATGATCGTCGGCGCTCGCTCACGCCGGCGCGGGCGTATCTGTGGTTGTCAGTCGGCGATCGCGGTCTCGCCGTTGAAAGTGAGGGCCTCGGCGGTGAGTGTCGAAAGCAGCGCATCGTCGAGCGTCGGTCCGAATTCGCGCCGCCCCTCGATGGCGTCGATGAACGCCTGTGTCTCGCCGACGGTACCGTTGAGCCAGGCCGGCGGTCGGTTGCGCTCGGCCTGCCAGGTGAGCACCTCCTGATTGCCGTCGAAGACGCGGAGGGCGCAGACCTGTGCATCGACGTGGACCGTGTAGTCGGCGCCGTGGAATTCGTAGGTCTCTTCGACGACACCGACCGCGGGCGAGAGGAAGTAGTGCACCGCGCCGAGTTCGGTCTCGACCTCTGCGCGCGTGTAGAAGACCCCGTCGTGGCGGGTGGGTGCGTTGGTGGCGTGGACGCGACAGGGGCGTCCCATCACCGACAGCGCGGCATCGACGAGGTGGATGCCCGTCCAGACGCGGAACTCCTCCTCCGTGCGGTTGTGTCGGAGCATCCGCGCGATGCACACGCGCGGCAGGCGGTCGGAGGCGTTCGCGGCGAGCCACTGGCGGGCTCTCGCGAGGGCCGGGCTGAAGCGGCGGTTCATGGAGACCATGTGTGGTGTGCCGGTCTCGCGCGCAAGCACCGCGAGCCGCCATGCGGCGTCGGCATCGACGCCCGGTGGCTTCTCGATGACGAGCGGAATCCCGCGCGGGAGCAGCCTCGTTGCGAGTTCTTCGGTCACTTCGACGGGCGTAATCAGGATCAGCCCGTCGAGGTCCTCCTGGTCAAGCATCGTCTCGAGGTCGATGTACGTGGCTTCGAAGCCGAATTCGCCGGCACATTTGCGCGCCTTCTGCTCGTCGAGGTCGCAGACGGCGGCGAGTCGGAGACCGTCAGGGTTGTTCTCCTTGATGTATCGCAGCGCAGCCGCGTGGTTCGCGCGGCTGTGGCTGCCTGCGCCGAGCAGGCCGATCGTCGTCATTTGGTCCATCCTCCCGACTCTCATTTCGGATCCACTGCGCTCGCGGAGGGCTGCGCCATCACTGGTTCGCGATGATCTCCTCCGCGAAGTCTTCGGTCTGCGCGAGCTTCCACGTCTCTCCACCGTCCTTCGAGACGATGACCGCGCGGTTGTGGAAGTGCTGGGGGAAGTCCGGCTGGTAGGTGTGATCGCTCGTGTAGTAGTTGTACGAGAGATAGAGATTGCCCAGCCGGTCGGTGGTGAGCTTGTGGTAGTAGATCGAGTATCCGTCCACCGCCGGGATCACGAGCGGCCGCGCCGGGCCCCACTCGCCGTCCTTCGGCTTCGTCTGGGTGGAGAGTGCCGCGTAGATACTGTCGCCGTGATAGTCATCCACGCCCCGGCGCCACTGACGGAAGGCGATGTGCAGGTTGTCATCCTGATCGCAGACCAGCGAGATGTACGTCTGCGCGCCGCGGCCCTCCGGGCCCGTGTCCTCCTCCACGCGCCCGGCTTCGAGCACGTTGGTCGGTTCGGTCCAGCCCGACTGCGTGTCGTTGGGCTCAAGCGAGCGGAGGTACTTGAAGTTGTCGCCGTGCGCGCCGGTCACCACGTGGATGTATCCCTCGCTGTCCATCGTCACCGCCGGGACATTGTGCACGTCATTGACCGGCGGGGCGTAGGCCATGAAGATCGGGTTGCTCAACTCGCCGCTCTCGTGGTCGTAGGTGGCGATGAAGCTCGGCACGCCGGGAACGTCCTCCTCGGTGACCTCGCCCCAGACCACGTGCGTCTTTCCGTCGCGGGTGACGGTCGAGGCCGGGCCACCGGAGTGCTGGCAGGAGCCGAGGCAGCGGTCGGAGACGAGGACCGGCTCACCGAGTTCCAGTGTGTCGCCGTCGCGCTCGGGCATGTAGAGCCACAGGTTGTGGTAGGCGCAGAACCTCGCCTCGTGCGGCGCGATCTGCTCGTAGCTGAGCACCGGCGGCGGGTGCGGCAGGGCGTTGTGGCCGGTGAACTGCTCGATGTCATGCCGGTCACCGTCGAACTCGTGGGCGCTGAAGGTGCGGCCCGCGTCCGGCGTGAAGAGCAGCACGTTCATCCGCGGCTCCTCGCCGCGCAGCATGTGCGCGGTGGTGTAGGCGCCGTTGTCGCCGTCGAACGCCCACTTCGCCCCGAGGAAGCCGCCGCCCATGTAAAATCCCCGGAAGGCCGGGAACTTCTCCTCAAGCGTCGGGATGAACGACCGCTCCACCCAGCTCCCGTCATCCAGCGTCTGCAGGAAGGTGCTCGGATACCTGTGCTCGGTGCGGTGGCGGATGCAGGGGCGGTTGTCGAGGTCGAAGTACACTTCGTTCTCGATGTACTCCGGCGCGTAGCCGAACTGGTAGTTCTCATGCTGGTAAGGCTGGAGCACGATCGGCATCTCCAGGGGCTCGGAGACCGGCGCTTCGCCGCAGATGATCCGGATGCCCGCGCTTTCGGTGACGGTCGGGTCGGCCTGTGAGATGGCGGTCAGCGTGCCGATGTACTCCGCGCCGATCTCCGCGTCCTCCGCGAGGCTCGCCTGGACGGTGATGGGGGCGATGTTGGCGTATCTCTCGGCCGACAACTCAAGCGGTGATGCCGGCTCCGCGACCGTGGCGGAGAGCGCGGAGTCGCCTGTGGCCTGAAGGGCGAATGCGTCGTCAGCATCGGTCTGGTTGCGCAGATCGTACGTCAGCGATGCGGTTTCGCCGGGCATGAGATAGCGAGTCTGCGTGTAGGGGTAGAGCATGTGCTGGAAGGCGGGGGCGTTGAAGAAGCTTTCCTCGTTGATGGTGAAGTACTCCATCCCCGGGATTTCGCAGCGGATGTCCATCTTCGCGCAGTCGAAGTACCACGGGCCGCTGCGGTCGCCGAGGTCCTCGGATACCTCAAAGTCATCGTAGACGCCGGTCTCGGTCATGTCGAAGGTGTGGAGCAACTCCCCGGCGGCGTCGTAGAGCGGCATCTCCTGTCGG
>JBNJEK010000306.1:0-4898 GCA_051745855.1 Armatimonadota bacterium | reverse complement strand
CGGCCCCTCCAACGACGTACAGCCTTCGCGCCTGACCCTCCTGCGACTGAAGACCCGGATTACTGCGTGCCCAGCAGCGCCTCCTCGTCATCGTCCGACCAGCCGTCGATCTCCTCGAGGGGCTTACGCAGGCTCGGGTAGATGACGCCCTTACCCTCCATCTTCTGCGCCCGGACAGCCTCAAGCAGGTCGCGAGCCGCATCAAGCCCGCCCACCGCCGAGACGTACTTGCCCGGCTGGATCCTGTCCTCCGCGATCATCTCCATCGCCAGCGACATGTCCGAGGGGTCGGAGCCGGACGAGCCGACGACCGAGATTGATTCGTAGTGAATGCGCCGCGCGTCCACCTCGATCATCTCGTCACCGGCCTTCACGCCGCCGAAGAGGTTCGTCACGCCGCCCTCGCCGAGGTAGTCGAACGACTTCTCCTGCACCGCGCGGATCCCGAGGGCCACGATGCAGTCGTCAACTCCGCGGCCGCCGGTCACGTCCGCGATGGTATCGTCGAGCATCTCCGGCGTGGTCAGCACCAGCGAGACACCTGCGTCGCGCGCTCGAGCGGCGAAGAAGTCGTGGGCGGTCTCGCGCCGCGCCTGGTTCGGCTCGGAGACGATGATCGTCTCGGGCGCGTAGCTCATCGCGATCTCGACGTGCCACAGGCCCATCGGGCCCGCACCCAGCACCAGCGTGGTGCCGCCGGGCAGCAGGCCGATGTGCGGCGTGCGGGGCGTGTCGGGGGCATCCTTTGTAATGTGGAAGCTGTGCTGCTGCGCCGCGACCACGCACGAGATCGGCTCCGAGAGCGCCGCCGCGTAGTGCGCGAGGTCCTCCGAGGGCAGCGGGATCATGCACGAGCAGCCGATCACCTCAGGGTCAATGATTACGTACTCGGCGAAGAGGCCCGGAAGCGTGTATCCAACCGCGATCTTGCGGATCCCCCGACCGCCGTTGGCGTAGCGGTCGCGGTAGCGCGAGGGCGCTGAGGGGACGGCCGGCTGGATGGCGTAGCGGCGGCCGACCTCGATCTTGTCCTCCCAGTTCTTCCCGACCTCGACGGCCGTCACGCAGCCCTCATGGCCGAGCGTCACCGGCCACTTCGCCGGATCCCACCCGTGCATGAGCGAGTGCTCGGGCCCCTGGTCGATGATCTTGCTGTCGGAGGCGCAGGCGACCGCACACTCCACGCGGCAGAGCACCTGATCGGCCTCGGGGCGCGGCACGTCCACCTCGCGCAACTCAACGGTGTCCATCCCGACGCCCGTGAGTTGCAACGCCATCATGGTCTCAGGTATCTGTGCATCGGCCATCGTCATGCGCCTCCCTGTGCGGCAAAGTTGTTCGACGGCAACGCCCCCCGGCGAGGCGCCGGGGCCACAACGACAACGGCTGACGACGAACGGCAGCACGCCGTCCGCCTTTGTCGTCCGGAGGTCGGGCGTGCCCACGCCCGACGCCGTGTGCCGACGCAACGGCACAGGCGGGAACGGGGTCCCGCCTCTCCGAGGACAACGGCTGGCGCTTACGACTGCAGCATCCTCGGCAGCGCGTTGAGCCACTCGTCGCTCATGCTCCTGACTGAAAGGATCACGAGGTCCTCGTCACCACATTCGATCTCAAGCTCGTCGTCCTCATCGGTCTCACCCAGCCGGACTGCATCCACGCCGCGCTCGGCGCAGATCGCCTCAAAGCGCTCGTCGGAGCCCTCGCGGACCTCGACCACGAAGCCACTGGACTCGCTGAAGAGCGCCATGTCCGGGCGCAGTCCGTCCAGCACCGGCTCGATGTCCACGTCGGCCCCCACGTCGCCGCGGCCGAACGGGCCCATGCACATCTCGGCCAGCGCGACCGCGAGGCCGCCGTCGGCGATGTCCTGGCAGGCCGCCACGAGCCCCTCGTCGATCGCGTCGGTCACGGCGTAGATTCGCGCCCGCTCGGTCTCCCAGTCAACCTTCGGCACGTTCGCGCCGAGGCCCAGCCCCAGCGCGTGGTAGTACGCCGAGCCGCCGAGTTCGTCCTTCCGCTCGCCCAGCAGGTAGATCGCGTTGCCGGGCTGCTTGAACTGCATCGTGACGGCCTTCGAGTAGTCGTCCATCACGCCCACGCAGGCGATGATCGGCGACGGCGCGACGGAGCTGCCGCTCGATGATTCGTTGTAGAGGCTCACGTTCCCCGAGATCACGGGGGTCGCGGTGTCCTCGTATCCTTTCAGCCACAGCTTACTCGCGGCGTCGGCCACGCCTTTGACGCCCTGCCGGAACTCCCAGAACTGCTCGGGCTTCTCGGGGTTGCCGAAGTTCAGGCAGTCGGTGAGCGCCTGCGGGACCGCGCCGACGCATGCCACGTTGCGCATCGCCTCGGCGACGGCGGTCGCTCCGCCCCAGTAGGGGTCGATCCGGCCGTAGCGCGGATTGCCATCGACGGAAAGCGCGACTCCGGCGGTGGAGCCCTCAAGGGGGTGCGAGACGCCCGCGCCGGCCTCGCCCGGCCGCAGGACCGCGTTGCCCTGCACCTCCGAGTCGTAGGCGCGGTAGATGTACTCGCGGGAGCAGACGTTGGGGCTGCCGAGGACCTTCAGCAGCGTGGCGGCGAGGTCCTCGGGGCGGTCGAATTCGGGCTCGGTCTCGGTCCACTCGCGCGGCTGCTCCTCGCGATCGTAGCTGATGCCGGAGGTGACCGCCTCGATCGGCGCCTGCGTCACGATGGTGTCGGCGGCGCGGACGGTGTACTTCGCATCCTCGGTGAAGCGGCCGATGACGACGGCGCAGGCACCCTCGTAGACGTTGGGCAGGTCCCAGTCGCGGTTGTAGATCTCCAGCACCTCGTCGGCGAAGTGCTCCGGCACGGCGAGAACGTAGCGCTCCTGCGTCTCCGCGCACATGACCGTCTCGGGCAGCAGCCCCTCGAGGCCGGTGTGTATCTCCTCGAGGTTCACGTCCACGCCGAAGCCGCCGGCCTCGGCGATCTCGGAGGTGCCGCAGGCGAGGCCGCCGCCACCGATGTCTTTCATGCCGATGGCGATGCCCTTCTCCCGGGCGTGCTCGCGCACAGCCTCGTTGGCCTTGCGCATGGCGAGCACGTTCTTGAGGAACGGGTCGGGGACCTGCACGGCGCCGCGGTCATCGGACTCCTCGTCCTCGTCGAGCATCTTGGAGGCGAAGGCCGAGCCGCCAAAGCCCGAGTCGTCGGTGGGCTTGCCGACCAGGATCATCACGTAGGGCTCGTCATGCGCCTCGGGCGGGACGGCCGAGTGGATGATCTCATCCTCCGCCACGACGCCCAGGGCGACGACGTTCACGAGACAGTTGTCGTCGAAGGTCTCGTCGAAGTAGACGTCGCCGCCGAGGTTCGGGACCCCGAGCGCGTTGCCGTACTGCCAGATGCCGTCCACCACGCCGGAGACGATCCAGCGGGTGCGCTCGGCGTTCTCGCCCTCCGGGTCGCCGAAGCGCAGCGGGTCGGCGGTGGCGAAGACGCGCGCGCCCATGCAATCCACGTCGCGGACGATGCCGCCGATGCCGGTGGCCGCGCCCTCGTTGGGCAGCACCTGCGAGGGGTGATTGTGGCTCTCGTGGGCCATGACCACGCCGTAGCGCCGTCCCTCGTGCTCGGTGAAGAACACGATGCCCGCATCCTCCTGCGGCCCGAGGATCACGTTCGGGCCGTCGGTGGGCAGGAGCTTGAGCGAGGCCTGCGAGGACTTGTACGAGCAGTGCTCGCTCCACTCCACGTTGAATATGTGCAGCTCGACCAGTGTCGGGTCGCGGCCGATGAGGTCGGCGATCCGCCGGGTCTCATCGACGGTGAGGCCGACCCCGTGCTCGTGGAGGACGTCCTGAAGCTGGTCGTCGTCCATCTCGGAAACGGCTATCTGTCGCTCGTCAAGTGCCATCGGAGCTCTCCTCTGCGAGTGCGTGACTCAATTGTATATGTCCCAAACGCCGAACGAATCGGCTTTTTACGCGGTCGGGGCAGGTTGTGTGTGATCGATCATCTCACCATCGGCGTTCCATGTCCAGGTGCCGGCGTGGTGTGGATAGTTGTGGCCGGGCGCGTCGCTCCACCAGTATACACGGACGCGAACGGTCTCGTGTTTCGGCAGCGCATCGAGGCACGTTTCGGCCACGAGGCGCGAGATCTCCTCGGCCTGTTCGCTGCGGGCGAAGACGTCCGCGTCGGCGTTGAGCATGGCCGGGCCGTCATCGACCGGTCGCAGGCCCAGCCACAGGCCGCGCAATTCCATGTTCTGCTGGTCGAGGCGGTTGCGGACCTGGCCGGTGACGGCGGCCTCGGCGATCTCGTAGTCGGCCATCTCGTAGATGAACTCGACATCGGTGTCCTCGGTATGCTCGCAGCCGGCCACCGTGACGAGCGCCCCCGCGAGTGCGAGCGCGCGGAAGAGACGGGAGGCTGACATCCGTGCGACCATCCACGCCACCTCCTGCCCTCGCGCCAAGAGAGTGCGTCGGTCAGATGATACGTTTGCCTTCCTTAAGAACGTGCTCTGCAAAACTTCCTCGCGGCGGGTCCTCGAGCGCCCGGGCGGGAAAGAAATGCGGCTCTAGTTCGTCTCCGCATGCCAACTGCATCCTGGCTCCCAACTTCATGCGCCCAAGGAGGCCGAGTTCACTCGCATCGGTTGAGAAGATCGCAAGGTCAATGTCGCTGAATTCGTGCGTGTCGCCGCTGACCTGGGAGCCGAAAAGGTACACTGCTGTGATGTCTATCTGCTCCCTGAGAAATTCGACGGCCGCTTCGACGCTGTTTGTCACCTGATCCTGCGCAGCAACCATTCACAGACCTCCCTCGTTGCGGACAGGTAAGACATAGCCTGCTCCACCGTGAGATCACCTTCCCCAGCACTCGTTGCAGGATAGCGAGATTCGATATAAGCGATTCCA
>JBNJEK010000305.1:0-5001 GCA_051745855.1 Armatimonadota bacterium | reverse complement strand
GTGGGCAGGAAGGGGCGGCAAGGCTGACCTCACCCCCCGGCCCCCTCTCCGTTCCGGAGAGGGGGAGAACAGCAAAGAGACCCGCCGCCGTTCAGTTGCTATTCACCCTCCGGAACGGAGGGGTGCCCGAGTGCCCGCTGTCGTTTGGCGGCGCGAGGTGCGGGGGAGGTCAGGCGACGCGATAAGCAAACGGCACAGGCCGGCGCGGGGGCCGGCCTCTCCGAACGACAGATGACACGGAGGCACTGAAATGACAACCGAAAGTACACAGCAAACCCCCGGCCGCTTCGGCCGGTTCGGCGGAAGATACGTCGCCGCAACGCTCATCAACGCGCTCGAGGAGCTTGAGGCCGCGTTCGACGAGGCCATCGAGGATCCTGAGTTCCACGAGGAGTACCACGCGATCCTGCGCGACTACGTCGGCCGCCCCAGTCCGCTGACCTTCGCGGCGCGGCTGAGCGAGGAGGTCGGCGCGCGCATCTATCTCAAGCGCGAGGATCTCAATCACACCGGCGCTCATAAGATCAACAACACCATCGGCCAGGGCCTCCTCGCCCGGCGCATGGGCAAGACGCGCATCATCGGCGAGACCGGCGCCGGTCAGCACGGCGTTGCCACGGCCACCGTCGCGGCGCGCCTCGGCCTCCCGTGCAAGGTCTTCATGGGCGTCGAGGACGTCCGCCGGCAGAAGCTCAACGTCTACCGCATGAGGCTGCTCGGCAGCGAGGTCGTGCCCGTCGAGGGGCTGCAGGGCACGCTCAAGGACGCCTGCGACGCCGCGATGCGCCACTGGATGAGCGACTACGAGGAGTCGTTTTACATCTTCGGATCGGTCGCCGGCCCGCACCCCTACCCGACGATGGTGCGCGACTTCCAGCGCGTCATCGGCGACGAGGCGCGCGAGCAGATCCTTCAGGCCGAGGGCCGCCTCCCCGACCACCTCGTCGCATGTGTCGGCGGCGGCTCGAACGCGATGGGCCTCTTCCACGCCTTCGCCGGGGATGAGGGCGTGAAGCTGATCGGCGTGGAGGCCGCGGGCGCGGGCATCGACACCGGCCTGCACTCGGCAAGCATCGCCGCCGGAAGCTACGGCGTGCTCGACGGGATGGCCTCGCTGGTGCTGCAGGATGAGGACGGGCAGGTGCTGCCGGTGCACTCAGTCGCCGCCGGCCTCGACTACCCCGGTGTCGGCCCCGAACACGCGCACATGCACGAGACCGGCCGCGCGACCTACGCCAACGTCACCGACGACGAGGCGCTGGCGGCCTTCCGCATGCTGGCTGAGCTTGAGGGCATCATCCCGGCGCTGGAGAGCGCGCACGCCGTCGCGCAGGTGCTGGCGATGGCCGACGAGTTGAGCGAGGACGAGATCATCATCATCAACGTCTCCGGCCGTGGAGACAAGGACTGTGAGGAGGTCGAGCGGCTCACGAGCGAGTGAGCCCGCCAGCAATGAAACGCATACATGATGCATTCGCGGATGCGCCCGACCCGGGCGCCCTGATCATCTACCTCACCGCCGGCGATCCGTCGATGGACGCCACGGTGGAGATCGCCCTTGCGGCCGAGCGTGGCGGCGCGGACCTGATCGAACTGGGGATCCCCTACATCGCGCCGACCGCCGACGGCCCCACCATCCAGGCGGCCTGCAAACGCGCGCTGGACGCAGGCTCCACTACGCTACGCGTGCTCGACACCGCCCGGCGCATCCGGGAGCGGTCGGAGATCGCGCTCGTCACGATGACCTGCTTCAACCCGGTGCTGGTCCACGGCCTCGATCGCTTTGCCCGCGACGCGAGGGCCGCCGGGATCGACGGCGTGCTCATCAGCGACCTGCCGCCAGCCGAGGCGGATGAGTGGTGTGACGCGGCGGCCCGGCACGATCTTGGGACGGTCTTTCTGATCGCCCCCGGCAACACCGATGCGCAGATTCGGGACGCGCTCGACGCGACGACGGGCTTTTCGTACATCATCTCCCGGCCGGGCACCACCGGCGCGCGGGCGGACATCTACGAGGGTCTGCGCGATCTCGTGGAGCGGGTGAAGGGGATGGCAACCGTGCCGGCCGCGGTGGGCTTCGGCCTCTCCACCGGGGAGCAGGTCGAGGAGATCCTGGAGATGGCCGACGGCGCGGTCGTGGGCAGCGCGGTGGTCGATGTGATCGCCGAGTACGGCGCCGACGCCCCCGGACCGGTGGAGGCGAAGGTGCGCGAGCTTCGCGGCAGTTGACCGAACTGGGCAGGATGCCCGCATGCAGTGTCTCGTTGCCGCCGTTAGCCGCCGTTAGCCGTCGTTGGCCGTCGTTGGCTGCCGTTGGCTGTCGCACCGCGTCGGGCCTTTTTTCTGCGCGGTTGCAGGAGAAGATGCTTCATCGTCTAAGTCTCACAGTAGTAGTGTACTATGTGGTGGATTACTGAGGAGGAGAAGAAAGATGAAGCGAACGCTCGTATTCGTGGTGATCGCAGTTCTGATGGCCGGTGCCGCATTCGCGCAGTGCCCGATGATGGATGGTGCCGATGACCCGGCGACCTCTCCGCAGCCGATGCGCATGGGCATGCAGCAGGGCCCGATGGGCAGCATGATGGGTGCGATGGACACGGCCGTGCATGACAACTTCGTGTACGTGCTGCAGGGTAACATGCTTGAGAAGCGCGACATGGACGGCAACACCGTGGAATCGGTGCAACTCACCGACATGGAAGAGCGGATGGAGCAGATGCACGAGGAAGGCATCTGCCCGGTGTGCGGAATGCCCGAGGACATGGAAGCCCGTGAGGGCTGCCCCGGCGGTATGATGGGCGGCATGGAGGGTCGTGGCATGCGGGGGATGGATGGCCGAATGATGGGCGATGACGCCACCGAGCGCGGTATGCGCGGCATGCAGCGCGGAGCGATGCACTCGAAGGTCGAGCTTGAGGCCGACGAGGACGGCGTCTATCTGCTGCGCGGCGGAAAGTTCACGAAGTTCGACCACAATCTCAACAAGCAGAAGTCGTGGGACGCGGTCTCGGAGGCCTGCCTCGCGAAGGACGACTCCGTGCAGTGTGCGCGTCGGCAGATGCGCAAGGCCGAATGCCCCACCTGCCGCATGATGACAGGCAGGCTCGTTGACGAGCGCGGCATCGATTCTGGCTCGGTCGCGATGTGGCACCGCCCCGCCCTGCTGACCGCCGGCCCCGCGCGTTTCCACGTGCAGGTGGAGGACATTGCCGGTGAGGGCGACGGCGACGCTACAGTCACCGCCTACCTCTACCCGCAGGGGAACGTGAACGCCGGGATGGGCGTGCCGATGAACGCAGTCGGCGGCGGCCACTTCTACGGCCTCGTGGACATCTCGCAGGCCGGCGACTGGATGCTCTCGGTCCGCGTCGCGCGCCCCGGCATGGATGACGCGATGGTCTACTACGAAGTCCCCGTCGAATGACCTCGCCGAAGATCTGAGACGATGAGGGGCACGCCATCTGGCGTGCCCCTTCGCACATATCGGCAACCACCCGTGGGGGCGGGCGTCCAGCTTGCTGCCGTCACCCGCCGTGTGCAGACTTTCGCCGTGGTTAGCCGTCGTGCGCCGCCGTTGCCGTGCGCCCGCGACAGATCATCGACGCGAAGCGCCCCGCTCCGAAGCCGTTGTCGATGTTGACGACCACCACGCCGGACGCGCAGGAGTTGAGCATCCCCAGCAACGCCGCGAGGCCCTCGAAGGCCGCGCCGTAGCCCACGCTCGTCGGCACCGCGATCACCGGCGCGCTCACAAGGCCGCCGACCACACTCGCCAGCGCCCCCTCCATCCCCGCCGCCACCACGATCGCCCCGGCCTGCTGAAGCTGCTCGGCATGTCCCAGCAGCCGGTGTATCCCCGCGACGCCCACGTCGTAGACGCGCTCCACCGGGCATCCCGCGACCTGCGCGGTGACGACCGCCTCCTCGGCCACCGGGATATCGGAGGTGCCCGCCGTCACGACCACCACCGGTGCGAGCGATTCGTCAGGCTCAGGCATCGCCCCCACCACGACCATCCGCGCCTCCTCGTGATATGTCGCCTCCGGGATCGCGGCGCTGACCGCGTCGAAGTGCTCCTTCGAGGCGCGAGAGGCGATGACGAGGTCACTTTTGTCCGCCAGCGCGACCATGATCCGTGCGACCTGCTCGGGCGTCTTGGGCTCGGCAAGCACCGTCTCGGGGAATCCGCGCCGCAGGGCGCGGTGATGGTCCACCCGCGCGAATCCGAGGTCCTCGAAAGGGAGTGCGCGCAGGCGTCTGCAGGCCTCGTCGGGATGCACATCACCGTCGCGAACCTGCTGCATGAGTTTGCTGACTTCTTCAGGATTCATTGTGAGAAAAGTCCCCGGATTGCACTGGGATATCGCATTTGATTGGACATGATCTACCAGTCGAACCTCGGCACCTCGCGCCAGTTCCCGTCGGCCATCGCCGAATCATGCGCGATGATACCCGGAATCGTGAAGTCCATCGAGCTCATCACGTCGAGCGGCCCGAGGGACGTTGCCTTTCTGGAGGGGCCGGAGAGGGCGAGGTGTCGTTTACCTCGCCCGATGCCGGCCCGGCCGTTTGCGTCGTTGTCGTCAGGCCGGAACGACGAACGGCGTACGACAACGACCGGGCCGGCATCGGCCGCTGACAAACCACGTCAGCGGCACTCTCCGGCCCCTCCACAACGACTGGACAAACCCGCCGTCCCTACCAGTCGAACCTCGGCACCTCGCGCCAGTTCCCGTCGGCCATCGCCGAATCATGTGCGATGATACCCGGAATCGTGAAGTCCATCGAGCGCATCACGTCGATCGGCGGCTTCTCGCCACTCTCCACTGCGTCGAGGAAGTCGCGGATCATGTAGTACTCGCTGGTCCCGTGGCCGCCGTGCTTCGCGTCCTCCGGCGCGTTCGGGTCCACCACCGGGCAGTTGATCTCCTCCGCCTGCCGATGGCCGCCCTCCGCATCCGGCGTCTCGCCCTCGATCCACTTGAACCCCTGTGTCGGGCC
>JBNJEK010000304.1:0-5086 GCA_051745855.1 Armatimonadota bacterium | reverse complement strand
GTCGCCGAAACGGCAATCACAGAGTCGTACGCAGCCGGATAGCCTACAGCACCGGCATCATCGCCGGCGGCCGCAACGAGCAGAATGCCTCTCCCGGAGTTATAGGCGGCGCCGCATGCCTTCTTCAGCGATCCCGAATGTTCGCCGCTGAAGCTCATTGAGCAGACGCGGAATCCGGTGCCCCAGGACTGCTGCGCCGCTGCATCAAGTGCTGCGACCACATCACTCGTGTAGCCGACACCGTTCGCGTCGAGTACCTTGAGGGCGACCAGACTGGCACGAGGCGCGACATTGATCATGCCCAATTCGTTGTCTTCGGCCGCCACTACACCGGCGCAATGCGTCCCGTGTCCGTTGTCATCCATCGGATCTGCATCGTCGTTCACATAGTCAGAGCCGAGGTCAGACCTGTAGTTGTCGTCGAGGTCCGGATGCGTGTAGTCAATCCCCGTATCGAGGATGGCGACGACGCAGCCCTCCCCAGTGTAGGGAGAGAGATCGTTCCGCCCCTGTATGTCAACTGCGTCCTCAGTGCTGCCCCACAGAGTCTCGGCGTTTATTCGATCCGCGCCCCAGCCAAGTTCATCCTGGCACGCACGTAACTCAGGATCCCCTTCGACGTACGCCACATTGGGGTTGTGTCGAATACCCTCGACCGCCTGCTCCGGGATCTTCGCCGCGATCGCCGGGATCAGAGTGTAGACATGTGCAACATTGCCACCGTGGCCTTCGACCATCTGTCGCTCAGCCCGACCGGGTGGCTGCTTGAAGCCGATGATCACCCGGGCCTGATCGGCTGCTGCCGTCTCGATCGGCGCCAACTCAGTCTCGATGTTGTCAGGTCTCGCCATCTCCCGCCCGCCTCCGTCGCCGCCGCATCCTGCAAATATCATGGCGGCGAGGGCTGTGATGCACAGCAGTTCAAGTACGACAATCCTGCGCATTCCTCTCTCCTCCTTACGTCCACTGTCCTCCGCCCCGGGAGGTTGCTGCCGGGGCGCGCGAGGCTGTCGCCCGCCGCGCCCCGGGTGCGGCTTGTGCAGCATCCGCATCTCGCCCATCATTCGACTGTGTAATACGACTCCGTCCAACTGTAGGTTGTGAGACCACAGTACGTTCCACTGACCACATCGCTGTGCACGAATTCGACCTTTCCTTTGCGATCAGTGACGCCGAAATAGGTCCAGGTTTCGCCTGTCTCCATCAGGGTGAGTTCGAGACACACCTCCGCGTCTTCCAGAGGCTCCGTCCACTGATAGTTCTCGCCGACGTACCCGTAGTATTGTGTCACCGTTACGTCCGCGACGAGGTCTTGGCCGGTGACCTTCCACTCAATCGTCGCACCAATCATTCTGTAAGTGGGCTCATCGGGCGGCGACTCTTTCTTCTTCATCTCTGCCGCGCCGTTCAGCCCCGTGCTGCCTCGCGCATCCGCCACATCCACGCCGGTCTCGCCCGGCATCACCGTCTGAGCAGCGACTTCGCCGCAGAGCCCGATGGCCATCAGCATGACCACCGCCGCGGCGCCCATCAGCACGACCACTTCACTGCGCATCCGTCTCTCCTCCTCAACGCAGCTATGTACGCGCTCATCAGGCTTCTGTGCGCCCGGGCCGGTGTTGGAGACGCCGGGCCGGGAGGGGTGTACACGCACTCACTTGAACTTCACACTCGCCACTTTCAGTTCGCCGCTCAAGAGCTCGTAGATCAGCGAGAAAGAGGCCCCGTCATCGAGAATGCCAGAGGCCTGTATAGAAACGAGGGTTCGCTCGGCCCCGCCCGCGGGGTGGAGCTCTTCCATGAACGGAGCAGCCAATCCCTCGCGGAGGCTCGCCATGCCCATCAGCTCCGCGAAGGTGATGATACGGTCTGGTGCGCCGTCGCCATTTCGGTCCAGATAGTAGAACTCATCCGTCTCGCTCCTGTCAGCGAACAGGATCGGCACCGCCCCGCCTGCGGCCTCCTGCAGATGCTGCTTCATTGGTGGCGAGGGCGCTTCAGGATCCCGGATCGCGAATCCCTCCACCTGAAGCAGATACTCATTTTCGTCAATGCCGCTGAAGTCAAAGAGCCGCAACAGGTTCCAGTTGTCTGGCGCAGGCCAGCGGTAGAAGACGAACGCCACCACGGTGGTGTTGGTTCCGTCGACTTCGAGATGGAGCGGCCGGACGTAGTACGGCAACGACAGTTGATCGGGAATCGTCACTCGCTCCGCGGCCTGGCCGACTCCGACTGATACCAGCAGAAGCAGCACTACCACGCACGTCAACTTGCATCCTGTGGCAGACGACGTTCCAGTCTTCATGACCATTTCTCCTCTCACTGCGTCTCAAGATCAAGCCTGCAGGTCTCTTCGCGCCCCGCACGTCCCTTTCTGATGTGCCTGGTCCCCGCGAGGTCGTCTCAATCGCCGAGCTCGACGCGGACCGAGTAGAGGTCGTTCACATGAGTCGCCCACACTTTGAACGACCGCCCGTCCTCCAGGACGCCGGAGGCCACCGTCTCATGGACCGATGGGTCCCCGGGTTCCTCCGGGTTCCGTACTACCTCCCGATAGAAATCTGCCCAACCAACCAGTGATCCTGCCTTCTCCATGGCCTTGATGGTCCATTTGCTCCATTCCGCCCGAGGCGTGAACCATATCGGCACCAGCGCCCCCGGAGCATTCCACATTTCCACAATCTTTGGAATGCTGGAGCCCTCCATAAAGGTCATTGCCCCCTCGACGAGTGGCGTGACCTCGCCGACGGGGTAATCGTAGACGGGCCAGTCGAACAGGTCATACTTGGGCGGAATGGTCTCCACCGGATAGTAGAAGGCCGTCACCACCCACTCGTTCGGGGGATCGGTCGTATGACCGAGTCCTACGCAGTAGCGGAACAGATCGATGTCCTGAGGAAAGAGGAGACGATCCGCGGCCTGACCGACTCCGACTGACACCAGCAGAAGCAGAACCACCAGGCACGTCAAGGTCCATCCTGCAGTCGACGACGTTCCAGTCTTCATGACCACTTCTCCTCTCACTGCGTCTCAATATCACGCCTGCAGGTCTCTAACGCCGGCCCCATCCTGTGCTTCAAAGGCCGGCGATACGCCAGCTCACCTCCTTCCTCAATGGGACCTGCCAGGCCCCGGCAGCAGGTCCGTCGGATGTGCCGGCCGTGGTACGATGAGTGAGCGGCGAGTGCAGGGCCCTGGCACGCGGCGGATCCGTGACGTTTTTCTGAGTCGCGGTCGGACGGGATCCGCCTGACGCGGCGAGCACCGTCGCCACTATGGTCGCTACACACAGCAGTCCTGCCACGACCGTCCTGCGCATTCGGATCTCCTCCCATCGCCCTGGTCCGTCACCGGTGACCTGGTGAGCGGCCATTTGTGCGCGTGCCACTCCAGTTTATCCGGGGCGGCCAAAAGAACTCTAAAATCGCCGGCAGCAGCAAAGATGGAACTGCAGCTCTGGACCGCTTTTAGAGTTCATTAAGAGTTGGACGAGAAGCTGAAGGTGAGGGACACATGTGGCACTCGACAGGCTCTATCGCAGTGGGAGGCGGGGCCTGAGAGACAGTGGCGCATAGCAGGGTCCACTGAAGGAGGGAGTTGCATGGCGACCGCGGCGCGTTTGGTGTTGCAGTTCGAGAAGGGACAATGCCCACATTGTGGCGCGCCGGTTGAGCTGGAGTTCGGCAGGGCCCTGTCGGCGCCGCGCACGGAGTCAATCGAGTCGGCATGCTGCCCGAACTGTGGTCGGGAGGTGTTCGCGGAGACGCGAAGCAGCCGTCTGTGGTACACGCCCGGGGAGTTTGCGGACAGGGGCAGCCCCGCCATTCGGCTTATCCGCTGTTCACGGAACTGGTTCGCACTGGCCGTGGAACTGCATCTGGCCGCGCTTGAGGTGGTGGGCGCGGATGGCGGCGAATTGACTCAGCGATTCGAGGAAGCCGACGCCGCGCTGCGCCAGGCGCTGGCGCCGGCCCTGGACCGGGCCCGGGACGAGATTGCTCTTAAATAGGTTATGCCTCCGTGTGACTTAAACATGTATAGTGTGGTATAATACTTTTACATTCGCAGGCGGGCCTGGGTAATCGAGGGCGGGAGACGCCTGTGCCACCGGCGCGTCGAAGTCCCCTCCTGCCCTCACCCGCGGTTCGGGGCTGACGGCGATGGGCGCACAGTGTCGGATTGACATGCTCGGAGGGTTGCGCGTGCGGCAGGGCGACCGCGAGATCGTCCGCTTCAGCACGCAAAAGACCGCCGGACTTCTGGCCTATCTCGCCTACAACGCGGACGCTCCGCAGGCGCGCGACGTGCTCGTGGAGATCTTCTGGCCCGGTCGGGCGCCCCCATCCGGGCGAAACAGCCTCAACACCGCCCTCTCCTCCCTCCGACACCAGCTTGAACCACCCGGCGTTGCACGCGGCACGATCATCCGCTCCTCCCGCCATACCGTCCAATTGAACCCCGACGCTATCACGACCGATGTGGCCGACTTCAAGGCGGCAGTGCGGTCTGCCCACCGAGCCTCAAGCATGCAGGAACGGATGCAGCATCTGCTGGACGCGCACCGACTGTACGGCGGCGAACTGCTGCCGGGGCTGTACGAGGACTGGGTTCTCACCGAGCAGCGACTTCTGGCCGACGTCTACTTCGACGCGACATTGACGTTGACCACTCTGCTGCAGCAGGCAGGTGAGGAGCAGCGCGCCATCGACGTGGCCCGCGAGGCATTGAGCCATGATCCGCTGCGCGAGGAAGCGCACGGCGAGTTGATGCGCCTTTATGCGGCCACCGGTCAACCCGTGGCCGCTCTGCGGCAGTACGCCGAGCTGAAGGAGCTTCTGGGCCAGGAGCTCGGGCAGACGCCGTCGAGGGACACTGAATGGCTGGCGGAGAGAATCGAGGAACTGAAGGAGACTCCCTCCGGCGAGGCACAGGTGCCTGAGCGGCCCGCGACGCGTTCGGAGCCTGCTATCTCTTCTGGCACGATTACGTTTCTGCTCACTGACATCGAAGGGTCCACCGCGCTGTTTGAGAATCTGGGCGACCGCTTCAGCCTCATCCTGAAGCAGCACCGCGAGTTGTTGCGCCA
>JBNJEK010000303.1:0-5091 GCA_051745855.1 Armatimonadota bacterium | reverse complement strand
ACGTCATCGCCGCCATCGAGCGCGTTGCCCGCGAAGGCCACATCCGCGACTGCGTCCACACCCGCATCCGCCTCGAACATCGTGTCCGCGCCGTTCTCCAGCAGGTCGGTGGTCGCGGTCGCGGTGCCGGCATACTCCACCGACAGGTGGGCGTCGGAGCCGTACTCCACGGACTTGATGACAAGCTCGCCGCCGTCGATCTCGGCGGTGACGAGACCCTCAAGCGCGTCGGTCTCGTTGATGCTGTCCACGACCTGCTGCCAGGTGGTGGTGTCATCGATGGTCAGGTCGCCGCCGCCCATCGCGTCGGTGGCCTTGACGTTCTGACCGTTGATCGTGAGCGTGAGCGCGTCGCCCCCGGTGGAGAGGTCGATCGAGCCGGTGCCGTCCACGGTGTTGCCGGCAACCACGTTGCCGCCGGTGCCGGACTCGGAGACGGCCTGCTCGGCGGCGGTGTTGACCTGCACCGAGATCATCCCGCTGCCCTGGCCGCCGAGCGTCGTCAGGTCCTGACTGGCGACCGTGGTGTCGTCGATGATCGTGCGGGAGGCGCCCGCTGAGCCGTCAAGCAGCGCACGGCCCGCGTAGGTGGTGTTGGTCGCGATCTGATCGATGGTGCTCAGTGCCGAGTCAACCTGCGCCTGTAGCGCGGCGCGGGCGTCGGCGTTCTTGTTCGAGTCCGACGAAGCGTCCACTGCCAGGTCGCGCATCTGTCGGAGAAGGCCCGAGACCTCGTTGAGTGCACCCTCGGCGGTCTTGATCAGGTTTACGCCCTGCGAGGCGTTCTGCTGCGCGACGTCGAGGCCGGAGACCTGTGAACGCAGCAACTCCGAGATCACAAGGCCCGCCGGATCGTCGGCGCCGCGGTTGATGCGCAGACCGCTTGCAAGGCGTTCGATCGACTGTCCGATGCGCGCCGAGTTCACCTCAAGATTGCGCTGGGCGTTGAGTGAGCTGATGTTCTGATTGATACGTGTCAGGGACATCTACGTTCCTCCTTCATTGCATGTGAGAGAGACGGCCACGCATCCCGCGCGGTGTCTGCACTCGGGAAGGCCCCCACGACGGGCCGATTGTTGTCTGTGCGCGTCTGTGCAGTCCAGTTTCGACCGGCGGTCCGCCCGCGGACACGTCAGTTCCTGCAGCCTGCGGCCGGAAGCGGTGTGTGGCGATTGCAGTATCGGCGTGGTCGCGGCCCGGCTTGAGGAAAGACCGATGTAACGCTTCCGCTGCAGGGATGTGCCCGGCGTCAGCGACTAAAGCTCACCCGCTTCCCGCCGTTAACTACCTGGCAGACGCTACCCCGGCACAGGAGGCAATGCGCACATGAATGATCCACGCAGGCGCCCGGTCCCGACCGGTGTCCGCATCGAATCCACCGGCCCGGCAAAGGTCACAATTGAGGGCGAGACCATCTCGCGCTTTTCTCACCAACTGCGGTCGCTGCTCACTTCGGTCGGCGCAGCAGCCGAGTACCTCCTCAGCAATAACCCCGACCAGGGAGTGCGGGACGAGATGCTCGGTATCATCTCCGAGCAGGCAACGCGCATCGACGGTCTGCTGGACGACTTCCTCGTCATCGCCAACTCGCCATCGTCCTCGCGGGGCGCCGCAACCGCCGTCAACCTCTACCAGGTCACGCGCACCGTCGTGCGCGAGCTGGCAGGGGAGGCTCAGTCGGTGGGCGCCTGGCTGGTCCTCGACACCGCCGGAGCCGTCGCGCCGGTCATCGGCTACCATCAGCCTCTCCGCCAGGCCGTCGCCGGAGCGATCCGCGCCGTGCTAAGCCTCACCCGACCCGGCGAGCGCGTTGTTGCCCGCCTCGAAGATGCGCGCGGCGATGACGGGGAGAAGCTTGTGCAGTTCTCGATCACCGTCCAGTCCAACGACCCGCGACTGGGTGAGCGGACCGACGGGCTCTCGGCGACCGACCTGTCTCTCGAGGCCGCCCGCCGCATCAGCGAACTGCACGGCGGGACCTTCGAGCTTCTCGACGACCGACCGGGCCTCGCCTGCAGATTGCCCGCCGCGTCGATGCAGATTGACCCGGCGGCGGCGCTGCGCCCCGGGCGAGGCATCGAAGCCGCCGGCTGCTGAGCCGAAGGGCGTCTCCCCCGTGCGCCGTCGCCGTCGGAGAGGCGGGACCCCGCACCCGCCTGTGCCGTTCTCGCGCGCCGAACGACAAACGGCGTCGGGCGTCGGCACGCCCGACCTCCGGACGACAAGGCGAACGGCCGCCCCGCCGGCTGCAGGAGCTTTCGGTTCCGGCACGAAGACAGGACTCGAGAGCAATTCAGGAGAGGGGATGACTGATGCGGATATACATTCCGTTCTACAGCCGCTACGGAAATGTCGAGCAGATGGCGAAGTGCGTCGCCGAGGGCGTTGAGCAGGTCGAGGGCGCCGAGGCAATGCTGGCGCTGACCGTGGACACCTGCACCCCCGATCAGGTCCGCCAGGACGATGAAGCGTGGCAGGCGACGCACGAGCGTTTGATGGACCAGTACCCGGCGGCCACAACTGAAGACCTCGCCGCCTCGGACGGCGCCTGCTTCGGCTCCCCGACGCGCTTTGGCAATGCCGCCGCGCCGATGCGCAACTACTTCGACAGCATGGCGGGGCTGTGGCTCGGTGGGGACCTGATCGGCATGCCGGCCGGGACGTTCACCTCCACCGCCTCCCTGCATGGCGGTCAGGAGGTCACGAGCCTCACGATGTGGCCACCGATGATTCACCTCGGCATGATCATCGTCGGCGTGCCCTACAGCGTGGAGGAGCTTCTGACCACCGAGTCGGGCGGCACGCCCTACGGCCCGTCGCACCTTGCGGGGCAGCAGGGGGACCGTCCGGTCGATGAGACCGAGGCGACCGTCTGCCGAGCGCTCGGCCAGCGGGTGGCCGAGACTGCGAAGAAGCTCGCGGACTGAGCGCGGGCGCCGATCCGCCCGTCGGTGCCGGGTCTCACGAGTCTCACGATTCCGGGGTTGGCCCATGAGGGCGCCGCCGACACCCCCGCCCCCGGAATCCTGAGATTCATGAGATTCGCCGCCGCCCCCCGCAGTTGCCGCGCTACTGCGCGGGAGGATCCTCCTCAGCCACCGCTTCGGCCACCCGAACGCCCGCGGGCGGGGCCCAGAGCCACTCGGCGGTCCCGTCGGGCAGCGTCACCCGCTCCTTCGGCACCCCCAGTTCGCTCGCGGCGCGGTAGAGCGTGGCGCGGCTGATGTCGCGGCGGGCGGCCAAAGCCAGCAGCTCGGTCACCGGCTTCGCCCCATCCGCCAGCTGCTCCAGCAGCAATGCCTGCGCTTGCTCAATCTTCAGTGGCTGCGCAACCGTCTCCTCTTCGCTCGCGAAACTCAGCCCCTCATCACGCTGCCGCATCATAAGCTCGGGCGTCGCCGGAGCGTAGTTGGACTTGATGACGTGCACGCGGACGCGCCCCTCCACCCGATCGGCGTGACTGAGGCGGATGATCGATTTGGCGGAGGCGGTGAGGGCTGAGGAGCCGCGGACGCAGTTGAGACCGCCTCCGCGCTCCCCCGCCTGCGACTTGCGCTCGTGGTGCACGATCACCAGCGCCACGTTCGTCCGCCGCGCCATCTCCTGCCAGACCGTGAGCATCCGGCCGACCTCCGAGCTGTTCTCATCACCGTCGAAGCCACCACGGAGCGTGTCCACCACCATCAGTGAGCAGTTGAGCGAATCCACCATCCGCTCCGCCCGCAGAACGCACTCGTCGCTGAGCAGGTCGAAGCGCATGCGCTCCTGCTTCCAGACTCTCAATGCCTCCGACGGCAGCCCCCACTTCTTCACCCGGTCGAGTATCTGCCGCTGATTGCCCTCGGTGTCGCAGTAGACGCACGGTCCGGCCGACCCAGACGCCTCCTTCCCATCCGGCCACGGCCTCGCGCCGAACGCGGAGGCCGTCAGGTAAAGCGCCAGCGCCGACTTCCCCACACCCGGCTCCGCCACCAGCAGCGTCACCTGGCCGCGCGGGATCCAGTCCTCCCAGAGCCACTCGATCTCACCCTGTATGTCCGCGATCTCCTCGATTGTCTCCGTCAGATCGTCATCGCAATCCAGCACCAGTTCCATCAGTTCATCCATCCGCCGCCTGTGATTCGTAAACGTCTCCAGCGGACTCGATGCCCCCTGCTGGCAGCGATCGTGGAGTGCCTTCGCGCTCTCCATCCCCTCGCGCCACACCCGCAGTTCGCGCAGCAGACGCATCTGGCGCGGCATGTGGCTTGCGCCATCCGCGGCGAGGAAGGTGATCGTGTCGAGGTACTCGAGACCTCCGCAGGCATTCTCCACGGCCCGCCGCTGCAGGCACTGCTTGACACTGGCCGCGTCCGCGTCGCCATCACCGGCATTTGCCACATCCCGGATCCCGCGGAAGATCGCCTGGTGCTCCGGAACATAGAAATCCTCAGGCTCCAGAGACTGGAGCAGCCGACCGCCCCCGCCCTCGATGGAAAGCGCGGAGCCGAGCACTCTCTGCTCGACATCGCGATCGTGCGGCATCAGCGGCCTGAGATCATACGGAGTTTCCGGGTTCATCGCATCGACATGCATTATCCTGGTACCTCCGGGTTGGACCGTGGTCACTACGCAAGACTGAAAAAGAGAGGTGTCCCCCCACATATATACGAACCGGAGGACCTGTCTTTGCCGGGTAATTCTTCCGCTCGCCCCGCCGGTCAGGGAGAAATGTCCCGAATCTCATGAATCTCAGGATTCCCGGGGGCCGTCCGTTTGCCGTCGGAGAGGCCGGTCCTCCCGCGCATGGGCGGGACCTGTGCCGTGCAGACCGCACCCGGAATCCTGAGATTCATGAGACACCCCGGGTGTATCCTGAGATTGTCGGCGCCGCGGCAGCGTTCAGCAAAGAACCCGGACTCCGGGCGCCCTCGCCCGGAGAGTCGTCTCAGGTCGGCGCTGAGGCGCAAAACGGCGTCCAGGCGAGGGCGCCTGGACTCCAGGCACGGGGCGCGGGTGTATCCTGAGATTGTCGGCGCCGCGGCAGCGTTCAGCAAAGAACCCGGACTCCGGGCGCCCTCGCCCGGAGAGTCGTCTCAGGTCGGCGCTGAG
>JBNJEK010000302.1:0-5196 GCA_051745855.1 Armatimonadota bacterium | reverse complement strand
CTACCTGCGACCGAGCTACGGCGCTGATGACCTGCAGCACGACGACTGGATGTTCCGCCTGCTTGCACGGGCCCAGGTGCAGGTGCGTTTCGGCGGCGGGGACTGGGAACTGATGCCGAAGATCGCGATCGACCCGAGCGCACCGCCGGATGCCGACACCCGCAACCGCGGCCGTGAGGGGACATGGCGGCTGCACGGCAGCCTTGATCCTTATACCCCGCTTACGCCGATTGCCGACACCGCGCTGGCGGGTCTGTCGCATATCCGCATATTCCTGCCTCGGGCGCAGTGGTGGCCGGGACCTGACGAGGGAGAGATCTGGTGGAAGGACACGCACAGCAGATGAGCGATGCGAGAGCCGGGCGCACCTCGCGGATGCTCCGCGAGGGCTTCTCGCTGCTGGTGAGTCTGCCGCGGAACGATGCGGAGATGGCGCGCGCCGCCCTCGACGCAGGCGCGGACGGGCTCAAGGCTCACATCGGCCTCGAGCACTTCGCCAGCGGCTTGAGCACGGCCTCGCTCGACGAGGAAGAGGACGCATTACGCGAGATCTGTGCGCTGGGCGCGCCGGTCGGGATCGTCCCCGGGGTCGGCGAGGGCCTCGCAAGCCGTGACGAGATGCTGCGGCTCGCGGAGATCGGCATCGACTTCTTCGACCTTTACGCGACCGACATGCCGGCGTGGATGCTGCGGATGGACGACTGCCCGCTGTCGGTGATGGTCGCATTCAGCGCAACCTGCCGGCCCTGGGGGCTGGTGGAGGACGTGGCGGCGCCGAGCAGGCCCGCGATGATCGAGGCCTCGATCGCAGCGCACGAGAGCTACGGCGGGCCGCTGACGGCTGCAGACGTCTCGGAGTATGCACAGATCGCCGCGCGGGCCGACCAACCGGTGATCGTCCCCACGCAGAAGGCCGTCCTGCCGGAGGAAGTCGCGGTCCTGAGTGATGCCGGGGTCGCGGGCATGCTCATCGGAGCCATCGTGACCGGCGCCGAGGTCACATCGATCGCGGAGGCGACGGCTCGATTCCGCGAGGCGATCGACGCGCTTGATTGACGAAAGCTGAAGTCTGTGAGACCCTGATGACAGTTGATGCTGACGACGCCGGGAGGGACCAGGCGTGTCATTGAGACATAGAGCCCACCGAGTAATCTACGTGCCGCTCGACAACCGCCCCTGCAACGCGAGGTTCCCGGGGCTGCTGGCCCGCATGGTTGATTTCGAGCTTATCATGCCGCCGCTTGACCTGCTCGGCGAGGGCCGCAGCGAGGCGCAACCGGGGCGCGTTGCCCAGTGGCTGCTTGAGCCGCACGGCCGTGTGGATTGCGCCGTCCTCTCCCTCGACATGCTCGCCTACGGCGGACTCGTCCCCTCCCGCACCATGAACGTCGCTCCCGAGACCTGCCTCGAACGCCTCGAAGTGCTCGGCAGGCTTCGCGAACAACTCGGCGAGGCCGCGATCTACGCGTTCAACACCATCATGCGTCTCTCGATCACCGCGGATTCGCCGCAGACCGGGCAGTACTGGGAGCCGATGCGGCAATACTCCGAGCTGAGCTACCAGGTACGTGAGCTTGGCGATGACGACCTCGCCGATCGCCTGCGCGAGCTTGAGGAGCAGATCCCCGCCGAGATCATCAGCGACTTCCGGGCCGCGCGTGAGCGCAATCACCGCGTGAATCTGCGCGCCGTGGATGAGACGGCCGCCCATCACATCGACTTCCTCGCCCTCACCCAGGAGGATGCCGCGGAGTTCGGCCCGCATCGTGATGAGCAGGAGCGATTGCGCGATCGCATCGCGTCGCTCAACATCGAGGACCGCGTCGCGATCTACCCGGGGACGGACGAGGCCGGGATGACGCTGATCGCGCGCTTCATACACCGGCATATGCTCAAGACGCCGACGGTGCGTGTCTTCTACTCCTCCGAGGAGGATGCCGACCGGATCGCGACCTTCGAGGACCGCCCGCTGCGCGAGACCGTGGAGGCGCACATCGCCGCCGTCGGGGCGCAGGTGGCCGAAGACGAAGAGGCCGACCTGCTGCTGGCCGTGAACGCACCCGCCGAGGGTTCGCGCGAGGACTACCAGCGCGGAGCGGCGCGAGATCGGCGCCGACGCCAGGTCCGCAGACTCCTCAACGCCGTCGGCGAGCAGGCGCCGCGCCATGTGGCGCTGTGCGACGTTGCGTTCCCCAACGGCGCTGATGAGGCGCTTATGCGGGAACTGCGTCACAGCAACCTCGCCCCGCACCGGCTCCTGTCATTCGGCGCGTGGAACACCGCCGGCAACTCACTTGGCTCGACGCTCGCCCACGGAACGCTTCGGCTGATCGCGCTGCAGGACAAGGGCGCGTTCGACCTCGCGCAACTGCTCGCGGACATCTCACCGATGCGCTATCTCGAACTGCTCAACTCGCTGATCGACAGCGAACGCGCGCACGTCGAGTTCCTCTTCGCACGCTTCGTCGATGACTGGCTCTACCAGTCGCGCATCCGGCCGGAGGTCACCGAGCGCGTCGTGCAACTGCTCGAGGCCTCGGTCTTCGACCTCTCCAGCAGCTACCGGCAGACCGAGCGGATGGTCGCGCAGGAGCTTTCTGCCGCCGCCGGCGACCTGTGGACCGACCACTTCCTCGCGCAGGAGATGGTGCAGATCGGCTTCGAGCAGAGCCGCTCGAGCCTCGTACTGGACGCGCTGGAGGAGACTCGCGTGCGCCTCCCGTGGCGCCGAATGTTCGAGGTGGACCTCGACTTCAAGTTCGGCCTTGAACTCGTACCCGGGGGACAGTGAGAGAAGGCAGCCACGAATTCCGGGTCGCCGACGGCCCTCGTGAGGCCGTCAACTTGCGACCACGTATCCCGGCCTGTGACTGACGATCCCCCCAGGATTGATAACGATGTCTGATATCCGCCTCGTGCTGATCGGCACCGGTCAGAACATGAAGGGCCATCTGCGGTCGCTTGTCCACCTCGATCGCGTGAAGATCGTGGGGATGGCCGACGTCGATGAGAAGCGTCTCGCGGAGGCCCAGGAGCTTCTCGACTCACCAGTGCCGGGCTACCTCGACTACCGCGAACTGCTTGACAGCGTCGAAGCCGAGACCTGCTTCATTGCGGTCCCCAACTACCTCCACCGGCAGGTCGCGGTTGACTGTCTGGACGCCGGTCTGCATACGATGTGTGAGAAGCCCATGGCGATCTCCACCGACGACTGTGACGCGATGATCGGGGCCGCCGCGCGCAATGACCGCTTCCTGCAGGTGGGCCTTTCATGCCGCTTCTCGCGCGTGGACAGCACCGCACACCGACTGATCGCCTCGGGTGCGATCGGTGAGCCGAAGATGGTCTGGGCGCGCGAGTTCCGGCCGCCCTTTGCGAAGAAGTACGAGGACTGGATCCTTGACCGCAGCCGATCTGGCGGCACGCTGGTTGAGAAAACCTGCCACCACTTCGACCTTTTCAACTGGTTCGCCGCCTCGCTCGGCCCGTCGAATCCGACTCGCGTTTTCGCTTCGGGCGGCGCCGACTGGGTGTACGAGGACATCAGCCGCCTTCCCGACGACCGAACGGAGGCGGAGAAGCCGATCGTCAACATCATCGATAACGCGCTCGTCACCGTGGACTACGACACCGGCGCCCGCGCCGAACTGATGCTGTGCATGTTCGCTCAGCATGGACGGAAGCTCGAGATCGGAATCCAGGGGACCGAGGGCGGGGTGGTGTACTACCGCCATGAATTCCTCGTGGAGCTTTACGACGAGGATCACTCAAACGAGCCTCGCGTGATCGAGATCGACATCCCGGACGATGAGATGGAGTGGAGCCATCACGGGCAGGCATACCTCGAGCAGCTTTACTTCTTCGACTGCGTCCGCAGGGGTGAGCGGCCGGACGTCGATGGCTACGTGGGCAAGAGAAGCGTGGAGGTAGCCCTCGCGGCCGAGGAATCCGTGGAGACCGGTCTTCCCGTGAAGCTCAATGCCACGCCACTTCCGGACTGAACGCGCAACGCCGAGGTGCAGATGTGAGCACGGGCCGCGCCGTCATGGCGCGGCCCGTGAAATGTGCCTTCGACTGATCGGTCTTACTGCGCGGGATGCCCGACGATACCATCGCCATCGGCGGGGCCCAGCGAGTTCTCAGTCCACGTCAGGTTGCTCCACTTCGCGTGGCCATCGGCGAATGCCGCGTTCCAGCCACCGTTGTGCCTCTCAAGATCCCAGAGATAGTTCGTAGTGTCGGCTTCGTCGTGGCGTCGCAGGCGGAAGTAGTTGTTGGTGCCGTCAACCGCGACAAGGAATGCCGCCGGGCTGTTGACCTCACCAAGAGCCAGTTCGTGCGCTCGCAGGTTGTATGTGTAGTTCACGCCACTGGGCCAGTCCTCGTGAGTGACCTCGACACCGCCTGAACTGATGCCGTTGAAGCTCTCACTCGGGCAGGCGAAGATCTGGGCGTTGTTGACATACGGGTAGATCTGCTCGAACCAGTAGTCGGGACCGCCCTCAGGGAGCACGGCGGACGGCTCAGTGTACATCGCGCTGCGGGGAAGCGTGTCGTCGTAATCCTGCGCGTACATCTGCAGTGCCAGTCCGATCTGCTTGAGATTCGACAGACAGGAGGTCTGTCGAGCCTTCTCTCGCGCGCGAGCGAAGACCGGGAAGAGAATTGCCGCGAGAATCGCAATGATTGCGATCACAACGAGCAACTCGATGAGTGTAAACCCTCGTCGCATGAACTTCCTCCTTGGTGGTCGTGGTGTACACACGAAACAGCGGCCTTTGAGTTCACGCAGCACTCTCCGACCGCTGCGGTTGAAGTACCAGCTTCATCTTTTCAGACGTGTGGAACCACCGTGGAGTTCGTTACCTGAGCAAATCCAGACACAATAAGTGGACAATGGGCCGCGCCATGATCAGGCGGCCCGGGGGCGTGGGCGAGAAGTCACCTGATCACACACCCTCCTCGTTGAGTCCAAGCAGCGCTCGCATCTCCTCCGCCACTTCCTCCGCTCGCTCGGGGTCCTTGATCGAAAGCCGCGTGTCGAGCGCCACCTTCTCTCCGGACCGAAGCTCGAAAACCGGCAGCAGGTGAGGCACGTCCTCGCCGGTCGTCACGTCCCGGGTAATCTCCCGCAGCAGTACCGCCTCGATCGCGGCAAACGGGATCTCCCTGACCTCGCGCGTTCCGCCCTCCTGG
>JBNJEK010000301.1:0-5220 GCA_051745855.1 Armatimonadota bacterium | reverse complement strand
CGCGAGGACCATGTCGATCTCATCGGCGCCGCGCGAGGCCGCCTGGCGCGCCTCAAGGGCCTTCACCTCGGCCGTCGTCGCGCCCAGAGGGAAGCCCGCAACCGTGCCGACCGTCACCGGTGAGTCCTTCAGCGCATCCACCGCGGTCTGCACCCACCTCGGGTGGATGCAGATGCTGGCAGTCTGCAACTCGGCGGCAAGCTCGCAGCCGGCCAGCACGTCATCGCGGGTCGCGTCCGGCGCGAGCACCGCGTGATCGATCATCGGAATGATCAGTTTTGTGTCGGCCATCGTCACTCCTCCAGTTCCTCGGGCGAACAAGGTGTGCCGTCGGCTCTCCGCCCGGGTGCAAGCACACCGCGCAGATCGCGGATGGCCTCCTTCGCCAGCTCATAGTCGGCGGGCGGCTCGAAGAGCGCGGCATCCGCGCCCGCCGCGGCCACACGCTCGGCATCCTCGCGCGAGGCGATGCCGCGCGCGGCGATCACCAGCACCTCGCCCGGGATCTGCGGCGCGAGGCGCTCGGTGGCATCAAGGTCGGCCTCGCCCGTCTCGTAGTCGCGGTCGCTGATGGCGATGATCTGCGGCTCCGTGGCGAGGGCACTCTCCACCTCGAAGCGGTCGCGCACCACCGGGATTCCGGTGAGGCGGAGCTTCCCCGCAGCGCGCATCATCTGCCCGAGCGTGTCATCATCCACAAGCCCGACCACCAGCGCAACCGCGTCGGCCTGATTGTCCCACGCCTGGTAGACCTGGTACTCATCGACGAACCAGTCCCACTGGATCACCGGCAGCGCCATGTAGCGGCGCGCGCGGCGCAGCAGGTGTGGCTCGGTGCCCACGCGCGGATCGTCGGTGAAGATACTCAGCGCCGCCGCCCCGGCTCCCGCGAACTCCTGCGCGATGTACCGCGGGTCGAACATCAGCCCGGCCTCGAGATCATCGCGCGGAGGGCGACGCAGTTCGGCGATCAGTCGAAGTTCCCGCCCGCCGAGCGCCGCGCGGAGGTTGCGGCGCGGCAGTGTTTCGCCCTGCAGAGAGCGCTGCAGCAGTTCGTGCTGCGGCAGCTCCTCCATCTCCGCGGCGATCTCAGCCCGCTTGCGTGCGGCAGTGGCTTTGAGAAAATCAGTCATCGTTGATAGCAGTGTACCTTCACCGGCGGCTCGTTCCGTGGTGCGGACGTTCGTGAAGCGAACTCCCCGTAGGTCGCCTGCGACCTTCCGGACGCCCTCGTCCGCACGCGGCTCTCTCCGTCGCATTCCGGGCATTCATCCATGTGGCTCGGGCTTCGATCTCATCCCACATGTCATTTCTGACTGCAGGCCCGCTGATGCCCGCGTGAAGGTCAGAATCCCTCAAAGATGATCGATGACCGGGCGATCAGGCGGAAGGTGAAGATGCCCCAGACAATCGCGAGGGCTGCAACCACCAGCACCGTCATCCAGCGATTCCGTTCGGCAGTGCCGTCGTAAAGCCGCCATGCCGCGAAGAGCCCGAGCGCCGCGCCCAGCACCGACAGGCCCAGCGCCACCCACCGCCACGCATCCGAAGGTCGGTCGACGCTGTCCGGGACAGCCTCCTCGCCCGTGGAGATCGGCGGCGGCTCATCGCCGATCGGGGCGTCCTCATCAACGATCAGCCGATCCGCGGTCCGCGCCAGCGGCGCCCACAGATGGGCAGCGAGCAGCACCACCTGCCCGAGCAGCAGGATCACGATCACAATGACAGCAATAACTGACAGTCTGGCGTCGACTTTCTCGCTCATGGCGGCGCCCGAAGATGAGATGACCGCATGGACCGACCTCGCCGTGCAGCTTGCGCACCGGCGGGCCTACTGCGCGCGATTTCGCGCGCCCACCTGGTCGACCTCCTCGACCATCACGTGCGGAACCGAATACACGTCACGCTCGAAGTCGTAATCAAGGATCGTGCGCGTCCCGGCCAGCCTGCCGGTGATCTGCACGCCCTGGTAGCCCGAGGCATGGAATGTCCCCATCGCCGCCTGAGCCTTGCCGAAGTTCAACGCCGCCGCTTTGTCCTCATTCTTCTGATTGCCGGGCAGATTCTGCTCGGTGACGGCGAGGCGGTAGTAGGGCGTGACGGGGAAGGTGGTGATGTTGCGCCCGCGGCCCTCACCCGGCGGTGGAGCCGGGTAGAAGTCGTCGATCACGTAGGCCCCCCAGAACGCGAGCCCCGGGGAGTGACGCGCGACATCCATCGGCAGCAGTGGCTCCACGCGAATCACGATCGATCCGATCAGCAGCAACGCGGTGATGACAACCGCCCACGTCTGCTGAATCTCGGAGGTCCACAGAAACCAGCCGAAAAGGGCTAATGCCGCGATCGCGAAGACGTCGAAGACGATCTGAAAGCCGATGTTGAATTTGACCGAACTGCTGATCGGCTCATCGCCAAGCGCCTCGGCCACGGCCGCAAACTCGGGGGCCGTGTCCACGATGCTCATGATGATGACACCAACCGCGAGAGCGAGGAACAGGATGCCGCAGAACCGGGTGAGGAAATACACAGAGCATCCCCCGTTTCCTGGGATATGAGCGCAAGTGCGTCAACGGCACTGTCGCGTCCCCTTCAGAGCAGCGGCAGCGACGCCGGCTGCTCCTCGTCGGCGGCGCGGTATGCGCCGAGCGCGACCTCCATCGCTTTCATGCCATCGGTGCCGGTGATCGGAACCGGCTCGCCGGTCTCCACGCAGCGCGCGAAATCGTCGATGAGACTCGCGTTCGCGTCGTGCCCGTAGGCCTCCCACAGGTAGCTCGCGTCGGCCTCCCGCCAGGTGTCCACACGCTCGACGAACAGGTCGGCCGACGCGTTCCCCTCGGTGCCGATCAACTCCAGCGTGACATCGCCCCACACTGGATAGCAGTCGGGGCGCGACCACGAGGCGTCGAGTGTCGCCACACAGCCGCCCTCGAAGTTCATCGACAGGATACCCGCGTCCTCACAGGGCAAATCGGGCTTGAAGACGGTGTCCGTCTCCGCGTAAACCCGCAAGACCTCTTCGCCGAGCAGCGCGCGTATCACATCCACCACGTGAACGGTGTGATCGATGACCGAGCCACCGCCCGACAGCGACGGATCGGTGAACCAGCCGCCGGGATTCTGCCCGCGGTTGGTGCCCTTGATGGCGACGATCTCGCCCAGTTCGCCGCGCTGCACGGCGTCCCGGAGCGCCATGAACGCAGGGGTGTAGCGGCAGGGGAATGCGATCATCAGTTGCACGCCCGCCTGCTCGCATTCGGAGATCATGATCTCCGCGTCCTCAACGTTCGTCGAGATGGGCTTCTCACAGAGGATATCCACTCCGGCTTCGGCGGCCGCGAGTACATCCCGCTTGTGATTGACATTCTCACTGGTGACGATCGTGCCCTGGATCTCGTTGACCGGGTCGAAAAGCTCCTCGGGGGTCGCGAAGAACTCGGCGTCGTACTTCGCCGCGGCCTCCTCGCCCCGCTCAGGGTTGTCATCCCACACCCCGACCAGTTCGACGTCGGGCAGGTCGCCTATCGCGGCAGCGTAGAAGTCCGCGTGAAGGTGCGCGAAGCTCATGATGGACAGGCGAGTTGGCATGATTAACATCCTCCGAAAGGCGGCAGTTGGCTCACGGCAGCAACGAATGCAAAGGAAGCAGCGAAAGCGACGACAGCAACGGCGCACGGGCGAGACGCCCGTGCCACGAAACGGCACTACAACTCCACGACTTCGCCGCCGGCCTCGTTGGACTGGCAGGCCGCGAGGGCCAGTTCGACCGCGTCAAGCGCCTCGTCGGCGGTGATCGCAGGCTCCTCGCCGGTCATGATACACCGGACGAAGTGCTCGTCCTCGATCATGTAGGGTGACTTGACCGCCGGGCTTGACGGCACCTGCACGCTCTCCTGCCCCGCTTCGGTGGCGCGGCGCTGGATCGTCAGCGTGGACATCTGCGTGCTGTCGTGTTTGAGCAGGCCGCCGCTGCCGGCGACGTCGAAGCTGGTGCGGAAGGCGCCGGTGTCGGCCCAGCTTCCCTCCGCGTGAGCGATCGCGCCGCTCTCGAAGCGGATCGTGGTGAGGCCGTAGTCGAGCAGCGGCATCTGCCGCGGCGCGCCGACCGAGTACACGCGCTCGGCGGGCCCGAAGGTCCACAGCAGCCAGTCGAAGTCGTGGATGGTCATGTCGAGCGTCACGCCACCGGAAAGCGCGTAATCCTGGAACCAGTTGTCGCGGCCTCCCGGCATGGTGTTGATGCGGCTGGTGCGCGCAACGCCGACCTCGCCGATCTCACCGGCGTCGATCAGCGCGTGGGCCCGTGCGTACTGCGGGAAGAAGCGCACGACGTGGCCGACCATGAACGTGATCCCCGCGTCGAGGACCGCGTCAAGCATCTCCTCGCCCTGCTCGACAGTCCGGCACATGGGCTTTTCGCAGAAGACGTGTTTGCCCGCCTCGGCGCCCTTGATGGTGTAGTACGCGTGATCGGGCGTGGGGGTTGCGACGACCAGCACATCGACGTCCTCACCGAAGACCTCTGATTCTTCGGAGGCGACGCGAGCGCCGACCTTCTCGGCGAGTTCGGCCGCGGCGTCCTCGACGATGTCGTGAACGAGCGTGACGTCAGTCTCGGGAATCGCGTTGAAGTTCTCGGCGTGTCGCGTGCCGAGTCCTCCCGCGCCACAGATGGCTACTTTGAGCATGCGAGGGACCCTCCCTGTCATGATCGGCCGACTGGTACACCAGATTCACCGCCCGGCGCGAGAGTCCTCCCTGGGTCCGTATCAACGGTCAACGACACGACGATAGGAGTCGCTACGCGGCGCAGGGGGATACCAGGGACGGGAACGACGTCCGGCCGGAGACGACGTCCGGCCGGAGACGACGTCCGGGCGAGGGCGCCCGGACTCCGGATCTTCTTGCGATTCCGGACTCCACGCGCCCTCGCCTGGAGAGTCGTTACGCGTGTCACCCCAGTCCTTGAAGTTGATACGGAGGGGGCATCCGGGCATCGATCAGCGCTTGACAAGCTCCTCAGACATGATGAGCCAGCCGACCCTCGAATACTCCAGTCGCATCGTCTTCTGTCCGGTGCTGGAGTAATTCCTTGAGGGACCCCGGGCCGAGTACGACTGAGTGAAGGTGACGCGAGCCCCATCGCCCTCGGGCCGCAGTTCAAGATTCGAGATACCAACGTTGATCGAGGTATACCGCTGGAACGCCGACTGCTTCTCT
>JBNJEK010000300.1:0-5257 GCA_051745855.1 Armatimonadota bacterium | reverse complement strand
GCGACTCAAGGTCGATCCCCGCGCCGTCGATCACGATCGTGCCTGACAGCGCGCTCAGGGTCATCCCGGCTTCCTCCAGCGGCACCGGATACGTGCTCGCCAGCGCCACGAGGTGCGCACCGGCCGAGTGCCCCATCAGGTAGATGCGCTGCGGGTCCCCGCCGAACTCCGCCGCGTGCTCATGCAGCCACGCGACGGCCCGGGCGATGTCGCGCACCTGCTCCGCGGGCGTCACCTCCGGCACGAAGCGGTAGTTGGTGCTCGCGAACAGCCAGCCCGCGCTGCAGAGGAACTCGGGCTTGCGCCAGACCGCGGACTTGTCCCCCCCGCGCCACCCGCCACCGTGCACGTAGAGCATGATAGGCGCGTTCTCGGCCTCGTCGGGCGCGTAGAGGTCGAGGCTCAGCCGCTCCGGGTCAACGCCATCCATCTGCGCGTACGCGACGTCCGCGTGCTTCGTGAGATTTGCTAACGTCTCCTGTGCCATTAGCCCGCCCGCCATCATCACCGCCAGTGCCACGCCCGTCCATCGCATCGGCTATCCGCCTCAGTCCGACAGATTCTGCTCCGCGCTCTCTCCACTCTCGCAGACGCTCTCGCGTGAGCGTAGATTCCGCAGCGAACCATCTGCGCCTGCCCGACCGTCAAAGGATTAGCGCTTCGGGGGGAAGAAGTTGGGGCTACCGCCGTCATCCACCGCCCACTTAGGAGGAACCTGTGAGAAATCTCATGATTGCCATCGCTGTCGCTTCCAGCCTCGCCGGTGTCGCACACTCTCAGTCCGACCTCGACCAGTGGCCGCCCCGCGACTACCTCGTGGAGAGTCTGGTGGATGATATTCCGGCCATCCTCGACTCCTACGACCGGGAGACCGGCCGCTTCGGCTCCGAACCGTGGATATGCACTGATCAGAACCGCATCTTCCCGCTCGCGGCCGCCTGGAGCCTCGACCACCCGGACAACCCTTACTATCACTCGGACGAGGTGCTGGAGGCCATCGCGGGCGGCGGCGTGGCGCTCGTCGAAGCCCAGGATGAGACCGGCAAGTGGCGCTTTGACAAAAAAGATGGCTCCTACTGGGGCCAGATCCACATGCCGTGGACGTACTCCCGCTGGATTCGCGCTTACCACCTCGTCGGCGACGCACTGCCCGATGACGCGCGGGAGACGTGGGAGGAGGGCCTGAAGCTCGGCTTCGGCCAGATCGCGCAGGCCTATCCGCAGTCGGGCGTCCACAACATCCCCGTCCATCGCGCGATGGCGCTTTACATCGCCGGTGAGTGCTTCGGCAACCAGCAGTGGCAGGATGACGCGCGTGAGTTCATGGCGAAGGCCGTCGGTGAGCAGGATCCCGGTGGATTCTGGTCGGAGAACCAGGGGCCGGTCGTCGGATACAACTTCGTCTACTCCGACTCGCTGGGCATTTACTATGCGTTCTCGCAGGATCCGGTGGTGCTCGACGCGCTTGAGCGCGCGGCCCGCTTCCACGCCTCCGTCCTGTGGCCGGACGGATCCGCCGTCTCCGCCATCGACGAGCGGCAGATCTATCACAAGAACATCCGCATCGGCAATCCCGGTTTCGCGCACACGCCCGAGGGGCGCGGCTACCTGCTCGCACAGACCCGCCGCCATGCAGGTGAGAACCTGCGCCTGATCGGCGCCGACATGGCCGCCGCGCTGCTGCTCTACGGCGGGGAGGGCGAGGTCGTCATGCCGGGCGAGATCGGCGAGGACGGAGTCGTGACGCTCGGCGACAACGACGCGCTCGTGCGCCGGGGCGACCGCTGGAGTTGGGCGCTCTCGGCGTACACCGCCGAAGTCCCGGGCAATCGCTGGATTCAGGATCGGCAGAACCTCGTCGATGTCTTCCACGCCGAACTGGGGCTCGTGGCGGGTGGCGGCAACACGAAGCTCCAGCCGTGGTGGTCCACCTTCGCTCTCGGTGATCCGTCGCTGGTCAGTCACACTCCGGGCGATGAGAAGCCGAACTTCACGCCCGAGGTCAAGCTCGCGTGGACGCCCAGTGAGGCGACCGTCAGCCGGGAGGGTGACGTGACCCGCCTTGACGCGACGGTGACACAGCGCGCGAAGATGGACCGCGAGGAACTGCTGGCCGAGAGCTTCGAGCAGATCTCCGTCGGCGAACTGCCAGGGGAGTGGAGTGTCTTCTCGATGGCGGGCGAGATGCATGTGACGGGGGACGAGGCCCACGAGGGAGCGCGGGCGCTCCGATTCGTCGATGACGACAATCAGAGAAGCCACGGCCTTCGCAGTCCGAAGATTCCCGCTGAACCCGAGGAGTCCTACTACACCGAGGCCTGGTGGCTCGGCGAGCAGGAGAACAACGCCGCAATCTACCTCGAGTTCTGGAACGACGAGGATGAGCGGATCGAGGGCGGCATCTCCATCTTCACCTGCAGCGGAACCGGCGAGTGGTCGCAGCGAGGTGGAACGGCACGGGCGCCCGAGGGCACGGTCGCGGTGACGATGCTGCTTTACAGCTCGACCTCGGGCATGACCGACGGCTACTTCGATGGCGCCGCGCTGGGCCGTCTCGTCCCGGATGAAGCCGGGCAGGCGAGCATGGACGCCTCCGTCGAGGTGCGCGCCGAGGACGAGGACCTGCTGCTTAGCTACCGCGCTGAGCCGGGCGTGGGCGCGCAGGCGCATCTGCCGCTGATGCTGCGCGGCGCTCGGCTTGATCTCTCGACAGGCGAGGCGCACCAGCTTACCGACGAACTGCTACAGCTCACCTCGGAGGAGACTGGTGACTACGTGATCCACGGTGACCTGCGAATCTCCATCCCCGATGGGGCCTCCCTGCGCTGGCCGGCGATGCAGCACAACCCTTACGCCCGCGACGGCAAGTCCGGCCTTCAGAATGCGAAGCTCGTGCTCGTGATGCCCTTCGAGGATACCGCCGAGTACACCGTGCGCCTGACCGCCATCGAGCCGGAGCCTTTCGACGGGGAGGTCTTTGAGGCGCGCGACCTGCCCTTCGAGCACTCCGAGGGCACGTATACCAAGCGCCTCGACAACCTCGGCTCGCAGTTCATCGGCGGCACCGACGTCGGCGACTGGATCCGCTTCACACTCCCGGAGATCGAGCCGGGGCGCTACGAGTTGTTCGGCGACTTCGTCCTCGCGCACAGCTACGGCATCGTGGAGGTGCTCGTTAACGGCGAGGTCGTCGGGGAGCCCTTTGACGGCTACTGGACGGGCGTTGACGCCTCCGGGACGATGGAGTCCTTCGGACAGGTCGAGCTTGGCGAAGGTCCGCATGAGATCACCGTGCGCATCATCGGCAGGAACCCGGAGGCCACCAGCCAGATCTTCAGCGTGAGGCGCTGGCTGCTGCGTCCCGTCGAGTAGCCGGACGTCACGGGGCGGTCGCCAGGGCCTGCGTCGTCAGGACGCAGGCCAGGCCGCCTCGCACGGCGAAACGTTCCCCAGCGCATGAAATCCTCGCCCCGTGGGGGTCACAACATGAAGCGTCTGATCGTCGCCATCCTCGCCCTGACATTCGTGCTGCCGGCCGTCGCGCAGGACACGCGCATATACACCATCCGCGATGACGACGGGATCGCGGACGAGGGCCGGGGGCAGATCACCAACCCCAACTATGTCTGCCGCAAGACGCTGATCCTCGATCGCGACCCGGACGAGGTGGAGCGGGCGTGGGTGCAGTACTTCATGAAGGTCCGCCCCTACGACGGTGCCACGAAGACGCTTTACTCCCAGCCCGCCGAGGGCGTTGAGTGGACCGATCTCGTCGTGACCGTCAACGGCGCAGAGGTACTCCGCGACGAGTTGATCAATGTCGCCACCGAGGGCTGGCATGAAGTGGAGGTTGACGTAGCGCTGCTCCAGCGCGGGGAGAATCACGTGACGATCACCGTGTCGGACAGCGGGGATTACACCTACCTCGGGATCGACCGGGACAACGACTACGGCCGCTCCGCGTCCAGCCGAGATGGCGGGGATACGTGGCGCGAGGGCTGGCTGTCATTCAACACCGATGAGCCGGATGGCGGCGAGTACATGGTGCGCCTGAAGTACGAGGCGCCCGAGCCCGAGCAGGTGGGCTTCATCGAGCGCGATGGGATGTACTACGGGTGGCTGGAGATGGAGGACCTCTTCTCCGCCACCGACGTGCATTCGTCGGGCTTCCAGGCGATCGAGTGGAACCGCGGCGCGAACCGGCCATCCGGCGACATGGTCGCACACAACCAGGAGGGGCGCGTGAGCTTCCCGCTGGAGATTCCGGCTGACCGCGACTGGAAGCTGTGGATGCGCGCGTGGGCCGACGGCTTCCGCAACGGCAGCTTCACCTTCAGCGTGGATGGACAGGAAGTCTACGACTCCACCGGCCACGAGTTCACCTCCGACACCGATCTGCGCCTCGACTGGCTGGACATGGGCACAGTCCACCTCGGCGAGGGCACGCACACCTTCGAGATCGTCACGCAGGGCCAATGCGGGCACTTCTTCGACGTCTTCGTGCTGACGACGGACATGGGCCTCGTGCCCGATGCAGACGATCCGCTGCCGCGCATGACCACCATCGCCAGTCTCGTCGCCGCGCCCGGCATCAGCGACCTTGAGCCGGGCCTTTACATGACGGAAAACCCGATCCCGTGGGCCACGCCGCTCGCGGGCGGGCCGCTGCAGACGCTGTGGGTGTGCGCGGATATCAACGAGCGCGAGATCGTTGAGCTTCAGCAGCGGATCGACATGGAGGCCGCTGCGGTCTCGTCACCGGCGCGCTACCTCCGCGGCGAGGGGACCTTCGGGGTGAACCTCTCGCTCGACCAGGGCGACGCGATCTACGACCGCGTGGTGAGCGAGCCGCCGCTGGACGTCATCGTGCTGGTGCGCGCGAAGCTCGACCAGCTTCCCGACCACGCGGCGGAGGCGATCCGCGCGCGGGTCGAGGAGGGCGCGGGGCTGATCGTCGTGGATACACGTCGCGATGACGGCGAGACGCCGCTCGGCGCGCTGCTCGAGGAGACCGAGCGGATCGACCTGTCGGCGCTGGCGAGTCCGCTCGACTTCTACGCCCTCGACCGGCCCTCGGTCCGCGACTACGGAGAGGGCCGGATCATCACGCTCCCGTGGTCGATCTGGGGCACGATGCATTCGATCGAGGACGCGCACACGCTGCGCTATCCCTACTGGGAGTACATTTTCGCCCGCTGGATTGACCTGCTGATGACTGCCGCCGACCGCGACGCCGCTCAGGTGGCGGCAGTCGATG
>JBNJEK010000299.1:0-5261 GCA_051745855.1 Armatimonadota bacterium | reverse complement strand
CGCGGCCGCCAGCATCGGCAGCGCAACGTAAAGCGCGATCAACAGCGCGCGTTGGGCGAGTTCAAAAAGCTCCGGCGCGTGCGTGATCCGTCACCTCCGGGCGGGGCTATCCGATGGTGGACACGAGCGCCTCGGTGAGCAGCGCCCATCCGTCCACCATCACGAAGAGCAGTATCTTGAAGGGCAGCGAGAGCAGGGGGGCGGGAAGTGTGAGCATGCCGACGGACGCGAGCGTGCTTCCGACCACGAGATCGATGATCACAAAGGGCAGGTAGATGACAAAGCCTATCAGGAAGGCCGCGCGCAACTCACTGATCGCGAAGGCGGCCGCCAGCACGCTCATCGGCGCGTCTTCGGCAGTCTCCGGCGTTCCCGCCCCGGCAAGGTCCGCCATCAGGAGAAGGTCGGCCGGTCTGACCTGCCGCGCGAGTGAGCCCCGCAGCGGCTCCTCCGCACGCCCCGCGGCCGTGGTCACGTCGATCTCACCGGCCATCAGCGGACCCGCGGCATCCTCCCACAGCGGCTCAAGCGTGGGCAGCATCGCCACGATGGTGATGAGGATCGCCAGGCCGATCAGCACGTAGGTGGGAGGAATCTCCTGAGCCCCGATGCCCGCTCGCAGGAAGAGCAGCACGACGATGATCCGCGCGAACGAGGTCACGACCGCCAGCAGCGCGGGGGCCAGCGAGACGGATGCGAAGAGCAGCAGCAGGCGCACGTACGCGCCTTCGTCGCCACCGCCGAGATCGACGCCGGCCACCGCCTCCTGCTGCGCCGACAGCGGGGCGGCCGCCACGAAAAGTGCGATCGCCGCGGGAAAAGCCCTCAGACGGTCACATTTCATCTCGCCTCTGCCCCCCCGACCCGGCGTCGTCGTGTGACCGCCACTCGGCAATGCGGGCGATCTGACCGGAAGTGCCGCCCACGACGATCCGCCGGTCCTCGACCTCGATGAGGTAGAGCCAGCGGTCGCCTCCGAGGTGCCGCGCCTGAATCACGCGCATCGGCCCGTCGGCGCCCGCGTCAAGCTGCCTGTCGCCGAGCCTGCGGATGCCAAAGTAGACGAGGTAGATGATCCCCACCACGACAGCGAGGCTCAGCAGCGCCTGGGCCAGCAGCCACCAGGGGCTGCGCCCGGTGATCTCAGAGCCCTGCGCCCACCCGGTCGGCGCGCAGCAGATCGCCGCCGCGACAACGGCCGCGAGGCACCCGCGACTCATCGGTCACTCTCCACGCTGCCGGCGATCTCGGTGATACGCACTCCCATCTCATCGTCGATGGAGACAAGCTCCCCCCGGGCCACCACCCGGTCTCCGATCACCACCTCGACAGGCTCGTCCACCCGCCGGTCGAGCGCGATCACCGCACCCGCACCGATGCTCAGCAACTCGCCCACGGTGATTGAGGCCGAGCCGATCTTCACCTTCACCGGGATCGCAAGGCCGCTCAGAGCACTCAACGAGGCGCCCTCCAGCGCTGTGAGGCCCTCAGCGGTGTCCAACCGCCGATCGTTCTGCTCAGAAGCCATCAGATGTTTCCCCCAACCCGTCTTCACGATCTGTCAACACGGCCCCCTTAATCCGCACCGCCCGCAGTCCCTCACGAGCGCCTGGACGTCCTTCCGCAACGACGGTCTCGCCGGCGCTCAGTGCTGCCCCGAGAGCAGTCTTCTGTCCCAGCAGGAGCACGTCGCCGCACTCGAGCGTCAACAACTCCGGGAGCGGCACCGGCTCCGCCGTGATGGCCGCCTCGACCGTCACCTTCGCCTGCCACAGAAGCTCGGGTCGATCGCCCAGCGTCGTGACAGGCCCCCGGGTCGCGCGCGTGTGCCGGTGCGCGACACTCTCCCCGATGGCGATCACGCCTGCGGGCATCTCCCCCGCGAACGTCAACTCCGCGCTCACCACCGGCCCCCACTCTGCGGCAATCTCTCCCGGAGCGTCGATTCGCCGCAGAATCTCGCCCGCAGAGCCCGCGTTGAGCGCGGCCACCAGGTCCCGGACGGCTCGATCGGCCCATGCATCCAGCAGGGCGAGATCGAGCTGCGTCAGACGAGTGTCGGGCTTCTCGGGCACGTCCTCTCCGAGATTGACGCAGATCAGGCCCACCGCCGCGGGACTGGTCACGCCGACCATCACCGGCGCGCCGCCCGCGCGGAACCAGGTGACACCATCTCCGCTCGCGATCCCGGCCGCATCGCGGTGCTGACACAGGGTCGCAACCCGCATCCCGATCTCCATCGCGCCACGCCACGATTCCACGACGCCAACCAGCCTGCTGCGCAGGCGCCCGCGCTCCTCCGGCGTCAACTCCTCGACCGGCGGCGGTACAAAGACCGCCGCGTCCCCGCAATGATCGATCAGCACACTTACTCTCCCTCCAGCATCAGGCGCAGACGCCCTCCGTCGTCAAGGTCCACCTGAGCCGCGGCGCGCTCACGCTCCCTCAGGCGAAGGACGCGCGTCGCCACCATGCGTTCAACCGCCAGTCGCCGCCTTCCCGCCTCGGCCAGCGCCTCGCGGGCCTGTGTCAGCGCATTCATCGCATCCTCCAACTCACTCTGCTGCTCCGCTGCCTCCGCGGCGAGCCGCGCGGCGCAGTATTGCATGTCAGTGAGCGCCCCGCCGTCAGTCGCCTCAGCTCCGGCGCACTGCCGACAGGCTCGCACCTGCTCCTGCAGCAGGCGCATCTTCTCCCGCGCGCCCTCGAGCGCGCGCAACGCCGAAGCCTCGCGCCGCCGCGCCAACTCCTCCTCGCCCCGCCGCCACTCGAGCAGGCGCTCAAGCCGCGCGACATCGCTGTCAACCATCATCCGTCACCAGCTCTCTGAGACGTTCAACGCAGCGCGAAGGGCTTGTGCGATCATCAGGCTGCTGCCGCAGAAAGCGACGCATCGATCCAAGCAGTTCCAGCGCCCGGTCCACCTGCGGGTTGGTACCCGACTCGTATGCGCCGATGCTGATCAGGTCGCGCGCGTTCTCGTACGCCGCGAGGAGCTCTCTGAACTGCGACGCCGCGGCATCGTGCTCGGGACTGATGACCTCGCGCATCAGTCGCGAAACACTCTCCGTCACCGCGACCGCCGGGTAGTGATTGCGATTCGCCAGTTCACGAGAGAGCACAACGTGGCCGTCGAGGGTCGCCCGCACAACATCGGCGATCGGCTCATTCATGTCATCCGCCTCAATCAGCACCGTGTAAAGCCCGGTGATGGTCCCGCGCTCGCCCGCGCCGGCGCGCTCGAGCAACTCCGGCAGCATCGTGAACACCGACGAGGGGTACCCCCGCGTCGTCGGCACCTCTCCCGAGGAGAGACCGATCTCCCGCTGCGCCCGCGCCAGCCTGGTGAGCGAGTCCATCAGCAGCAGCACGTCCATCCCCTGATCGCGGAACCACTCAGCGATCGTCGTCGCAGTGAGCCCGGCCTTGAGCCTTGCAAGCGGAGGCTCGTCAGAGGTGGAGACCACGACCACGCAGCGCTCGAGACTCTCGCCAAGATACTTCTGCACGAACTGCAGCACCTCGCGGCCACGCTCACCCACGAGCCCGATGACAGTCACATCCGCAGATGTGTTACGCGCCATCATCCCCAGCAGCACGCTCTTCCCCACGCCCGAGCCGGCGAAGATGCCCACCCGCTGGCCTTTCGCGCATGTCAGCAGGCCGTCGATCGCCCGCACGCCAACCCACAGCGGCTCGCTGACACGGCAGCGGCTCATCGGCGCCGGGGCCTGCGCCCGCGTGCATCGACGCTCGACCGCCGCGATCGGCCCGCGATCATCCAGCGGCCTCCCGGTCGGCCCCACGATCCGTCCCAGCAGCTCCGGCCCCACCGGCACCCGCAGATCATCACCCAGCGCCGTGACACGTGCACCGGGCGCAATCTCACTCGATCGTCCGACCGGCAGCAGCAACACCCTGTCATCGCGGAAGCCGCAGACCTCCGCGATGATCGGCTCGGCGTTCGGGCCACGCGAAATGCGACAGATCTCGCCAATTCGGCATGCCGGACCGCGCGACTCGATCGTCAGGCCCACGACCTCCGTCACCACTCCGCAGCGCCTGACCACCGGCGCCGTGCGCGCCGTCTCAATCAGCACATCAAGCCATGCGGGGCCCGCGTGCGCGTTCATCGAGCGTCGCCCCCGCGCCCGCCATCCGCTTCCGTCGTCCTCGCGGCGTCAAGCCCATCGAGCAGTCGGGCCTGCATCTCCTCGAACTGTGTCTGTAAGCGCGCGTCAACGATGCCCCGGTCGCTCTCCACCACGCACCCTCCGCGCTCGATCGAACCGTCGGGGATGATCTTCAGCGAAGCCGCCTCGTCAGGCGTCGGAACGATCTCCCTGATCGTGGACTGCAGCACCTGGGCGTCAAGCGGATGCACGCGCACCCGCGTCTCCGCCGCCGTCGCAACCTCCTCGAGCGCCGATCCGACGGTCCGGGATACCATCCCCGGATCCGTGCGCAGTTCCCGCTGCACGATCCGCCGGGCCACCTCCACCGCAATGCGCACAACGTAGGGCTGCAACTCGCTGAGCAGTTCGCGCCGCTGTCGGGCGAAGCCACTCAGTATTGCCTGGACCAGCCGCCGCATGCGATCCACTTCGTCGGCCTCGACCGCCCCGGCCGGGGGCTCCACCGCGGGCTGGCTCTCGGCGGTCGGGCCATCACCTGAGCCGCCCGCCGAGCGTTCCATCCACGCGGCCTTCATCTCCCGGGCGTCAAGTTCCGCGCGCTTGAGAACACGCCGTCCGCGCCCGTTCATGACCTCACCAGCCTTGCGCGCAGGGCCGCCGCGAGCGCGGCGACCATCCGCGAGTCAGGGGGCGTCGACGCGGAGCGAGCTTCACAGACCAGCGCCTCATCCCGCCGCAGGCGCTCGACCACTGCCTCGGGCGCAAGCGCAAAGACCGCACGCACGATCTCCTCACGCTCCTCCGCGAGCACGCGGACAAGCTCCCCCTCCGGCACGCCGTCAAGGAAATCCAGCGGCCCGGGCTCAGACTCGGCGTCGCTCGGCTGAGGATCGCGCCGAAGAGGTAACTGCGCGGCAACTCCCGCGATCACCAGCAGAAAACCCACCCCGGCTGCCGCCCACAGCCACCACGGCTGGAAGACAAATGTCTCGTCGATCACGCCGGTGTCGGGAGGTGGTGCAATCTCCGGGAGGTGGGACACGCCTTCGTCGTGGAGTATCCGGCCGCTGCTGTCTACGATGGTGAGCGAGTCAGGGGAAAGGTCGGGGATGGTCCGGAGGCTCA
>JBNJEK010000298.1:0-5301 GCA_051745855.1 Armatimonadota bacterium | reverse complement strand
CCCGGCTCACAGCCTTCCAGCAGGAGTTCACCAGTCTCCCCCGGCTCCACCGAGATCGACGCGCGAGGCGCTGCGCCATCCGCCGGCCAGCGCGCCACGACCGCGTCCTGGTAGCTGCCAACCTGTCGGGCCTCGATGGTCAGTCGCAGCGGTTCGGCGTCCGGCCCCTGGTAGAGCGTGAGGGTGTGGTCGCCGCGGAGCAGAGAAGTCCCTTCCTGCTCCCCGCCGCGATCGGGCGTCAGAGGAATGAGGCCCTGCGTGAATCCAGCGCTTGCCGTCATGAGGCTGAGGGTGAGGATGACTGCCAGGCGGCGCATCGTGAAGCCCTCCCTGTGAGACGCACATCATCTGGTGTCTTCGGGACATGCAGCGTCCGCGAGATGAATTCTCCGCGGATCGCCCCCACCCCTTTTGCGGCAGCAAAAAGCCCCGCGACCTGAATGGTCGCGGGGCCGAGTGCGGATCCGGTCTGTGCTTCTGCCGATCAGTCGAACTCGCCGTAGCCGCTGCCGAAGTGCAGTGATGGGTCGCCGCCGTTGTAAAGACCGTTGTAGGTCATCGCCTTCGCGTGTCCGTCCGCGAAGACCGTGTTGGCCTGGCCGTTGTGCCGCGGGCAGACGTTGAAGCCCGGGCGCTCGCCGCCCAGCGCGCTGGTGTCCCAGCGCGAATTGTCGCATGGGGGCGGGAAGTCGAGGGTCGCGATCGCCTCGTTGTAGTTGTCCTCATTCGGAGGGTAGAGGCGTTCACGGGCCCAGTTGTCCATCGTTGCATCGGCCCCGAGCACAATCTCCGCCGGGCGGGTGATGACCGCCATCTTTGGGCAGACCCACTGGTTGACGAGATAGCGGTTCCAGGCGTAACTGTAGCCACCGAAGGTCCGCGGGGAGCCGTCATCATAGACCATGGTATTGCGTGCCGCGCTGGGACAGTCCCAGACCTGCGTGTTCATCACGTACGGGTGAAGAAGCTGAATGGTCGACGTGCGCACCTCTGCGTCCGGGCGGTAAAGGAATGGAAAGCGTTCATCGTAGTCCTGCAGGTACATCATCATCGCGGTGCCAATCTGCTTGCAGTTGCTCAAACATGATGTCTGGCGCGCCTTCTCACGAGCCCTGGCGAAAACCGGGAAGAGAATCGCCGCCAGGATCGCAATGATCGCAATCACCACCAGCAGTTCAATGAGCGTGAAACCACGACTTGATCGCAACATCACGAGTCCTCCTGTCAGAATGGTAAATCAGTGTTCACCTAATACTTCTTTCCTGAGGGTTCATCTCCTTCTTTCGATGGTGGTTTCCGCCCACCGTAGGGAGATTTCAGCCATGAAGAAGCCCCGCGACCTGTGAGGGGCCGCGGGGCGGGGGTACCTGCTACCCAATGCGCGTGAGGCTCCGGCTTTGAAGCCACTCACCTCGCGAGCGTCTCAGTCCATGTTCGGATCGAAGTAGCGATCGTTGCCATTGTTATACAGTGCGGAGTACGTCATTGACTTCGCGTGACCGTCGGCGTAGCAGACATTCGCCTGGCCATTGTGTCGCGGGGAGACATTGAATCCGGGCCGCCCGCCCTCTTCTGAGGTTCTCCAGTACGAGTTGTTGGTGCGAGAGTCGACGGCGTCAGAGAAGTCCTGTGAGGCGATCATCTCATTCCAGCCATTGCTCGGACTGTAAAGTCGGCCCGGGCCCCAGCTATCCATGCAGGCATCGGCGAGCGCCACAATCTCGGCAGTGCGCTTGATCGTTGCGGCCTTGCGGTAGTTCAGGAAGCGACTGTAGGCGTAGGAGCGTGTTGCAAGCGAAGTGTAGTTGTTTATCGGGGTCTCGGTTTCGGCGCTGGGGCAGTTCCATATCTGCATGTTGTTGATGTACGGGTGGATGACCTGGACGTAGTCCACGCGCGAGGGCGTGCCTGTGGTGGCGTAATAGAGGGTGGGATACCTGTCGTCATAGTCCGTGACGTACATCATGAGCCCAAGTCCGATCTGCTTCACGTTCGAGAGACAGGAACTCTGGCGCGCTTTCTCGCGCGCCCGCGCGAAAACGGGGAACAGGATCGCCGCCAGTATGGCGATGATCGCAATTACGACAAGAAGCTCAATCAGGGTGAATCCACGACGCCGATGTGACATTGTGAAACCTCCTTCGCCTCTGAGTCACACTGCCATCTTAAGAAAGTATTCCCTGCCTGCGCAGAGATAACCTCTCAGGCGTGAGAATAATCTTCAACCCTTTTCTCTCTGCTTCGTCGGTGCGGCTCCCCCTCCGATCAACCGATCATCCCCATGACCATCTGGAGCAGGGAGGTGGCCTTGAGGCTCACGAAGTCGAAGATGCCGGACATCTTCAGCCCCGAGACCACGAGCAGGATCCCGAAGCCCTTTTTGAGGGTCTCGGCGGGGAGGTAGTTCGCCAGCGGAGCGCCGATGGCGAAGCTGCCGATCACCGTGCCGACCGCCAGGCCGGCGGCGATCCGCCAGTCCACGACTCCGTAGGAGAAGTGGTGGCGCGCAACCCCCGCAATCGCGCCGGGGATCATGACCGCAAGTGACGTGGCGACCGCGATCTTCGGCTCCTTGTTCCAGAGGAAGATGATCGCCGGGACCATCAGAACGCCGCCGCCTATGCCGAACAGGCCCGAGATGACCCCGACCACGCCGCCCACGCCGAGGTACGCGGCCATCTTACCCATGAATGTGTTCAATGTACTTTCGTCCTCTCATCTACGCCAGGTGTAGGTTCGCTACCGCTTCTTCCTGCGCTCATCGACGAACTGCAGTGCCTCTTCCCACGTGAGGATGCCGGCGTTGGCGCCGGTGTGGCTGCACACGGACGCGGCGTTCGCGGCGCCCAGTCGCAGGGCGTCAGGAACGCTCCTGCCGCGCCACAGCGCCGAGATGCATCCGGCGGCGAATGCATCTCCGGCCCCCACGGTCGACTCGACCTCGGTCTCGTAGGCCGGCACCGTGTAGAATGCGCGGCCGTCGGAGGCCATCGCACCGCGCGATCCGTCCGTCATCACGACAAGGTCGACGCCGCGCTCATGCAGCAGGCGGCAGATCTCGCGCTCGTCGCGATCGCCGCGCTCGGGGGCGACACCGGTGAGCCGGCGCATCTCCTCCACGTTCTGGAAGATGATGTACGTCGATGAAAGCAGTTCGCCGTACTCATCGAGGCCCTGGTCGATCTGCGAGGTGCCGAGGTTCAGGGCGAGCTTGATCCCGTGCTCGCCCGCGAAATCCGCCAGTTTCGGGTAGAGCCGCCAGCTTTGCCCGGCCAGCGCGCCGACGTACATCCACTCGGTGCGCTCCAGTTCGCCCCACGGAATGTCGTCCTCGCCAAGCTCCCGTGCGGCGCCACGATGCACGAGGATCGTGCGTTCGCCGGTGAATGTGGTGATGATCGTCGAGTAGCCGGTACCGGAGGTGTCGGAGTGTGCCATCAGATGCGTCTGCGCTCCAATCTCCTCCATGCGGCGTTTCACCCGCGCGCCGGGTTCATCCCGGCCGATCTTGCTCACCAGCGCGGTCGTCATGTTCTGCTTCGCGAAGGTGATCGCGGTGTTGACCGAGCCGCCGCCCACGCTGATCATCATGTTGTCCACGTGGATCTTGCCGCCGTACTCCAGCGCCATCCACGCTTTCTCGCCATCCCTGTCGGTCATCGTGACGACGCTGGCGCTGGAGCAGTGGACCATCACGTCTTCGGTCGAACTGCCGACGGTGATGATATCATACTGAGCGTCGGACTGTGAATCGCCGGTGTTGGCCTGTGTCATTGCTTCAGGCTCCCGCTGGACAACTGGAGTATGCGCCGATCTCCGCCTGGAGGCCCGGTGAGCGGGTGTATCCGCTCCCGGGAACGGCCCCAAGGTATTCGCCCCGGCACCGTCGCGCACCTCCGCCTGTCGCCTGGAGGCCTCTCCCCCACCCTCGGCGAACCTCCATCCGGCTGGCTCACTGCCGCGACCGGAGGTCCCTCCATGCTCTCGTTGTCCGCCATCGGTCTGATAGTAGGTACCACTGCGCTTGGCGCTGGTGTGCCCGAGATCTATCAGCCGTATCTGCAGGACAATCCGCCGGAGATCGTCGAGGAACTGCCGGAGCAGCGCCTCCATTCAGAGGATGGAGCAGATGACGTGATCGTGCGCGAGATGTGGTTTGTGCCGCGGGAGATCCCAGGTGCCGAGCAGAGCTACGAAGTCCACTCGATCCTCGCCCGGCCCGCGGCGCCCGGCCCGCACCCGGCGATCCTCTTCTGCCACGGCGGCGGCGGGTACACGCAGCGTGAGAGGATGTGCATCATCGGCTGGGCGAAGAAGGGCTACGTCTGCATCGGGCAGGACCAGCCGGGCTTCACGAACCTCGGCCAGTCGCTCTCTCGGGGGCCGTCCACCCGCGTAATCGGCGCGCTCTCCGCCACGCCCGAGGCCACCGCCAGTTCGCTCTTCGACGGCGTGGTCGCGGTGCTGCGCTCGCTGTCGATCCTGCGCAATCACCCGGAGGTGGACCCCGACCGCATCGGCGTCTTCGGCGGCTCGTGGGGCGGGTACATGACCACCATGACGGCGGCGCTCGCCGGCGAGAAGATCGCGGCGGCATTCTCGGTCTACGGCGCGGGCTACTACGACTTCGCGAGCGCGTGGACCGAGCGCCTCCAGCAGATGCCCGATGATGAGCGCGAGCGGTGGATCGCGGCCTTCGACCCGGGGCGCCTCGCCGACAACATCTCCGCGGATTATATGATCCTGCAGGCGTCGAATGACTGGTATTTCTGGCCGCCATCGGTGGAGCGCACACTGGACAATATTCCGGCCGACGGCCCCGGCCCGCGCAAGAACTGGCTCTTCGCGCCGAACGACTACCACGCGATCCGCTACCCCGGCGGCACGAGCGATCCGCGGGTCGATCATCGCGAGCATCGCACGTGGATGGAGGTGCGCTTCATGGACTGGCGGCTCAAGGGCGAGGCGCCCGCATTCCCGACCGCCGAGGCCGCCGCCGAGCCCGTCCGCGAGGGCGACGCGGTCCGCGTGCGCTTCGCGGCCACCTCCGAGCTTCCGCTCACCAGCGCCGAAGTGTACTGGTCGGGCGGGGAGATGCCGTGGCGGATGCGCTGGTGGGAGTCGGTGGAGGCGACGGAGGTCGAGGACGGCGTCTACGAGGCGCTGATCCCGGTGCGCCACGCGAGCAAGCGCCTCGACTGGGTGGGCGTGGTGAGCGATGAGGAGGCCGCGACCGTCTCCACGCGCATCCAGCGGATTCAGCCGACGGACCTCGCCTTCGAGGAGGGCGCGCGCCCGGCG
>JBNJEK010000297.1:0-5317 GCA_051745855.1 Armatimonadota bacterium | reverse complement strand
CGATCCGCAGATTGCCGCGGCCGCGCAGGAGGTCGCAGGCGCGATCGGCCATGACACCGCGGTGATCGACGAGAAGACCGTGCTGGGCCTCGACGAGGGCCTCGCACCGCAGTTGCAGCAGCAGAACCTGGTGCTGGTGGGCAATGCGTGGAACAACCGCGCGATATTCCGGCTCTACATCCGCGAACTGGCGCTGTGTGACCTCGACTATCCCGGCGCCGCAGGCTGGATCGTCCGCACCGTCTGCGCTCCATGGACTGCTGAGCACAACGCCATCATCGTCGGCGCATCGGGCGCAGGCGACCTCGGCCGCGCGGCAGAGGCCTTCGCGGGCGACCTTCAGCGTGACGATGGCAGAGTGGTGTTGCCGTGGGCGTGGCGCTTTGAGTCGGGGGTAAGCGCCGACGGCGCCAGGCGGTTCACGCGGCGAAGCTACAGTGAGGCCGAACTGGCGGAGTACCGCGAGCAGATCACTTACACAGATCAGCCGCTCCTGCAGTTCCCGTCTGACATCATCGGCCAGGCCCTCACCGCCGGCGAGCGCTACTATCAGACCGGCAATCCGCTGGAGATGCAGCGTTTCCAGATGGCCCTCGATGCGCTCGCTGAGATGGGCGATCTTCTCCACGAAGCGCGCCACGTGGAGTTCCGGCTCAAGGACCTCGTGATCGCGTGGGAGCGGATGGAGGCCGACCCGTTCTTCAGTGACGCGCAGCGCGCGGAGAATGCCGCGCTCTTCTACTCCCTTGGGCGCCTCTGGGAGGACCGCTACTGGTCGTCGCCGGGTCTTGCCCGTCGCGTGCAGGAGAGCCTCCGGCCGGTCACCAACCACCCCAGCAACGGCACTCTCGGGTATATGCGGCTTGGAATGTACCTGCTGCGGGCGTGCGAGTTGTCGCCGCAGGCCGCCGAGGATGCGCAGCACTGGGTTGAGTCCGCCGACATCGCGTTCAACGGTCAGGAGCAATCATTCAAGACCGGCTGTGATGCAAACGGCTACCAGTGGTGGTCGACCAAGCACATGATCAAATACGCCCTGTGGCGGCCGGACTATGACGTCTTCTGGAACGGGAACGCGCGACTGATGGGCGACCTGATCCTCGCCACCGCCGACAACATGGGCAACGCAGCCGGGTTTGGCGACGTGGGCGCAAACCTGCGTGGATACTCGAGCCACGCGCAGTACATCCTGAGCCTCGCCTCCCGCCACTACGGGGATGGGAGTCTTCGCTGGATCGCCGAGTATCTCCACGGCCGCCTGCCCGACGCCCGGGTCCCGGTCGAGTCGGTGACGCCGATCGATGCCACGGGCGTCGTGAGGATCCCGTGGAGCCGCGCCTACTACGACGACCTCGCCACGCGCGGAGGCAAGTACACGCGGGTGCCGTGGGCCCGCACATTCGACAAGATTGCGTTCCGCGCCGGCTTTGAGTCAGATGAGCCCTACATGCTGCTGGATGGCATCGGGGGGATGGGGCACGGGCATGATGACTGCAACGCGATCACCCGCATCAGCGCAGACGGCACTGTCTGGGTCATCGACACTGCCTACGCGCTGAAGACGATGTACGATCACAACGGTGTGTTCGTCGCGCGTGACGGACGCTCCTCGGGCGAGGCGTACGCGGCGGAGCTTGAGGCCTTCGCGGACCTGCAGTCAGCCGGGATGACCCGGACGCAATCGGCGGCCAACGGGCTCTCGTGGAACCGCAACATCTTCTGGCTCAAGGACGGGCTCTTCGTGGTCGCGGATGAGATGACATGTGTGGAGGCGGGCGACTACCAGACCAACAGCACCTGGCGCTTCGCGATGGAGGGGAGCCTCGAGAGCGACACATACACGGCGCGCGACCTCGACAGGGCGATGGTCATCGCCGGCGACGGGACAGGCCGGCCGAAGGCGGCGTGGGAGAGGCACATGGGCGAAGTCCCCGCACACGTGCTGCGACAGGTCGTGTCCCGCGAGATGAGCCCCGGCGACGACTTCGCCTATGCGAACGCGCTCGCATGGCCGCAGCGGCCGGAGGATGCGCCGGCGATCACGAAGATCGCCGGGCAGGCGTGGCGGGTCGAGCGAAATGGCGAGGTCATCATCGTCGCCACGGGCGCGCAGACGCCCGCGGGGATACAGACCGATGCCCGGATGCTGCTGATCGATGCGGATACGATCGCGCTGGTGGACGCCACCGAGTGCACTCTCTTCGGCTCCGAACTGCTCAGGGCATCGCGGCCGGTCACCGTTGAGCTGGGCCGAGATGGGGCGGGCGTCGTGCTCTGCGGCGAAGACGCCTCCGAGGAGCCGGTAAGCGTGTCACTCGCTCTCGGTGGGGATGTGCGGATCGGCGGGGAGACGGTGGAGACGGCCGCAGAAGCAACCACGCGCGTTGAACCCGGCGCAGGGCGACATCTGCTCGAATACACCGCCGCGGAGCAGATCGGAAGTGTTCTCGACCGCCTGCAGAATGAGGCGTCAGGGTGGCCTGAAGCTGTCGCGGACGATGCCGCGGACGCCGCGGACGTTGAGCGCGCGGGCAAATCCCTGTGGAGCTACGAGGGCGTCCGCGAGATGCTGCCACACTCGGTGCAGGCGGTGACGGCCGATCCGCCCTGCAAGCCCGGGCGCAGCAGCCCAGTGGAGAAGCTTGTGGACGGAGACTGGCGCGTGTCAACTGTGTCGGGGATCTGGCAGATCGCCGAAGCCCCGGAGGTCACACTGGATTTCGGCAAGAGCGTCTCGATCGACCGCGTGGAGATATACACATGGGAAGGCATGGACGATCACAAACTCGCCGGAGTGGACATGGCGACCGGCGACGATCAGGAGAACCTCGCGCCGGTGAACACCGAGTTCCCGATCGTCGGCCAGGCCGAACGCGATATCAGCCGAATTCGGGAGGCGGACGAACTGGATGCTCGCGGGCGCTATCTGCGCCTGACGTTCAACCCCGCCACACCTGAAGATTCAGCGTATGTCGCCGAGGTCGTGGTCTACCCGGCCGAGGGGGAGGGCGATGGGGTCGGGCAGATCAATGATATCGCGACCTGGGACCTGAGCGGTGACGGGGCCGACGAGGTGCTGATCGCCGGATCAGATGGCGCGCTGCACTGCCTCGGCGGCGATGGGACGGTGCAGTGGAAGTTTGAGGTGGACGAAGGCGTCAATGCTGTCTGGGTCGGGCAACTGCACGGAGAGACGGCTGTGCTCGTCGGGGGCGAGGATAATCACCTCTACCGCCTCGATGCCGATGGGCAGGAAGTCTGGAGGCAGCGGACCTACGGCTTCCGGCCAACCAGCTATGAGACGGGCAGGGTCCGGGAGATCGAGGTCGCACGATTGAGGCCGGATGAGCAGCCGGTGATCCTGGTAGGAGCCGACAACTGGCAGTTCTCGGCGTTCACGGCATCGGGCGAGGAGCTGTGGCATACCTACTACTACTCACACTCCACCACGTTCATCGACACCGGTGACATCAACGGTGACGGCGTGCAGGAGATCTTCCTGGGCACCTCGTTCGCGGACACAAACTGGATCGACGCGGACGGTGAGGCGTCGCAGTTCCAGCGCACGCGCATCGGCCCGGCCGCAGCAGGGGTCGCAGCCGACCTCGATGGTGACGGCACTGACGAGATGATTGCGGTGGGCCAGACCGGCATCGCCGCGAGTACCGTGACGGAGACTGAGGCCGGTGAATGGGAGCACGAGGAGTTGTGGCGCGTCAACACCGGCTGCCCGCAGACGAGCATCGTCGCCGCCGACGTGGATGGCGACGGGAGCGACGATCTCGTGACGGCCGGTAAGAACGGCTTCATCTGGGCGCTCGGCGCAGGCGGCGAGGTGCACTGGCTGCGTAACGCGCACAACTCGATCAACGACCTGCTGGTCACCGACATTGATGGTGCGCCAGTGATCCTTGCGGCCTCAGACGACGGCACCGTGCAGATGTGGTCAATGCAGGGCGATCTGCTCCGGAGTATCGAGGTGGGCCTGCAGGTGCTGAGGATCACCGTCGCGGACGTCCAGGGAGACGGCGGCCCGGAGATACTCGCGGTGACCACCGACGGGACCATCCATGCGATTGAAGTCTGATACGGGGAACAGGCGGGCGCCCCGCTGGATCTGGTGCATTGGAGGAACAGGCGAATGATGGCAACGCGATCTCTGTGTTTGATGGTAATGTCCGCACTGCTCATGGGGTACGGTCACAGTGAGGTCGCTTCAGCGGCCGATGGGCAGGCCGTGTACTATGTCGCGCCGGATGGCGACGACGCGGCCCCTGGCACGCGAGAGGCGCCGTGGCAGACGCCAGGGCATGCCGGCGAGACGGCCGCGGCCGGGGACACGGTGATCTTCCTGCCCGGCGAGTACTCAGGACGCCTGGTGCCGCGCAACAGCGGGACTGCGGACGCGCCGATCGTCTTTCGTGCGGACGAGCGCCGGAAGGCTGTGCTGATCGGTCATGATGAGGGCGTGCGGACAACCAGTGAGGGCGGGTATGCCTCGCTCGCCAACAGTGCGCGGATCGAGATCGTTGGCAGGTCGCATATCATTGTTCGCGGTTTCGAGGTGATCGACACCGGCAGTGACAACAAGGAGGGCGGATGGGCGCGCATCGTTGACAGCTCGCATGTCTCCATCGTCGATTGCGCCTTCTCCCGCGGGTACGTCTACATGTCGTTCTGGGTTGAGGGCTCCGAGCAGATTCGGATTCAGGACAACGATATGGCGCGTATCACCAATGCCTCCGACTTCTGGCGGGTCGTGAACAGCAGCAAGGTCCTCATCGAGGGGAACTCATTCAGCCGCGTGGGGCACTCTACCGGGAGGCTGCTGGAGTCGCAGGATGCGGTGGTCCGCGGCAACGTCTTCCACTCCGGGCGCTCTCGCAACTTCGAGATCGGTCCGACCGGCTGCGAGCGCATCCTCATCGAGAACAACATCCTCGCGAATCAGTTCAACGGGGGCAGGGCGGCAGGTCCGGTCAACCAGTTCCTCGGCGAGCGGCTCATCTTCAGATTCAACCAGACATTCGGCGGAGCCGGCCGCACCTGGTCGCTCGGGGGCTTTTCGAAGAGCCCGCACACGCACAATCGCACCTTCCACAACGTGTTCCACGCCAACGGCGGCGTGGCGCTCCTCGCCGGGACCTCCTACGGCAACTTCCGCGACCTCATCCTGCAGAACAACGTCTTCGATCGCAACGACCCCCACGCCTCCGGGACCCAGCTTCAGCTGACGGGCGGCGAGGCCGAGTCCTTCCGGATCGTGCGGAACGTGATCTACTCCGGCGAGGAGGGTGCCGACGCTCTGCTGCTCTAC
>JBNJEK010000296.1:0-5322 GCA_051745855.1 Armatimonadota bacterium | reverse complement strand
CCGCTGGTGCCCCTCGGACCAGGACCGCGGCGGTGATCCGGACCTGTGGGGCAGCTACCTGATGAACGGGCTGCTCACCGTTGGTGGCAGGCCCATCCACATCGCCGAAAAGCCCTCGGAGACGATCCTGATGGCCGAACGGGCCGCCAACTGGCGGAATGTGGCGGGGCACGATCCGAGCGATGACTACAGCCCTTACTACGACCTGTGCTACGACTGCTGGCTGCCGGGCGGAAGCTGGAGCGGCGGGACGGTCACCTGGCCGCCGGTCTTCGAGGAGCGGCTCGACACCGAGCGGCACAACGGGGGCGCGAACTACGGCTTCCTCGACGGTCACGCGAAGTGGATGCGCTGGAACGAGACGGTGAAGTCGCATGCCGACAACCTCCACGACCTGCATTGAGCCGCGTGTTGCCACAGGCGGGCCGGCCCCGGGCGATACTACCTCCCCGCCCGGGGCCCGCTCATTGAGCCTAAGCGCGCAACGCCCGGCGCCACGATCTGCAGGGGTTTGCCCCTCCGCGGCAGATGGGTAAGCTCGCAGAGGCATCCGGGCACGGGGCTGAGACGGGAACATTCGCACGCGCCGCCTCGTTGATTATTGCAGGAGGCCATGATGCTCGGCAGGCTGCGTTGGGAACGGAGCGCGGGGACAGGCACGATCGCGACGATTTTCGCGATCGGCGTCTGTATGCTGCTTGTCAACGCCGTCAGCCTCGCTCCGGCCACGCACCATCACGAATCCCCGCACAATCCCAACACCTGCCCTGTCTGCACTATCACCGCGACGGGTTCGTGGGCGCCCGCGCCGTCGCCGCCGGCCCCCGTGTTGCAGCGCGTCGCCTTCGTGACGGAAGAGGCCGCGCCTTCGCTACACTCGTCAGGCGCTCACCCACTCCCGCCTGCCCGAGGTCCCCCCGTGGAAGCGTAGACCCCATGTTTGGCGTGCACCCGCTGGCGCCCGCTGCTCACGGCCCCGCCCGCGCGAGGGTGCCGTGTACCACCACCTCATCACATGGGAGGTCGCACTCATGCTGTCTACGCATCGCCGCACCACCGGATTCACGCTCATTGAGCTTCTGGTGGTCATCGCGATCATCGCGATCCTGGCCGCCATCCTGTTCCCGGTCTTCGCACGCGCTCGCGCGAAGGCCCGCCAGACCGCCTGCCTGAGCAACATCAAGCAGATCGGCCTGGGGCTGATGATGTACGCCCAGGACCACGACGAGACCTATCCGACCACCGGGGGCGCGTGGTGGTATCCGCTGATGCCATACGTCAAGAATGAGGATGTCTTCCGCACGCCCGCCTACGCCGATGACGCCACGGCGTCGAGTGACTACGTGATCAACGGGCTGATCGCCCACGGGGCGACGATGGCGCGGTTTGACCGGCCCTCCCAGCAGATATCGATCGCGATTCGCGCGGAGGGAGCGCCGTGGCTGGGCTATCACCCATGGCCCGCCGACCACACGAGCTGGGACGATCTCGACGCGTACGTCGCGGGGGACGGGCACAACTGGCTGGTCGATCACATCGGCACCGATGTCCACAACGAGGGCTCCAACTACGGGTTCGTCGATGGACATGCGAAGTGGTATCGCTGGGAGCAGACACTCGAACCGCAGCTTCCCGGCATGCACAACATTGAGCGCAGCCTGCCGCACTGGCATCACGACTGAAGGCGCATCTGACGTTTGAACTCGACGGCCCGGGTGGATTGCTTTCCGCCCGGGCCTCTTCCATGCAGGCCCTCCACCGGGACGCGCCGAATCACTCCTAACACAGATGGCCGACAATCCTCGTGAAGGGGCTGACACGTATGGAGTACGTAGTCTTCGGCAACACCGGGCTGAAAGTCTCACGCTTCTGCCTTGGGGCGATGAACTTTCCTCTGGAGTGTGACTTCGAGACGACCGTCGCGACCTTCCAGGACGCCTTTGACGCCGGCGTCAACTTCATCGACAACGCCGACGCCTACGGCCGGGGCGAGTCCGAGGAGGTCATGGGGCGTGCGCTCAAGGAAACCTCCGTGGCTCGCGAGAACATGGTCATCGCGACCAAGTGCTGGGTGAAGATGTTCGACCGCAGGGGCGGTGGCGGACGCGAGGGCGGCGGCTGCTCGCGGCGGCACATCATCCAGGCCTGTGAGGATTCGCTGACACGCCTGCAGACCGACTACATCGACCTCTACCAGCTTCACCACCCCGACCCGATCACCCCCGTCGAGGAGACGCTCGAGGCGCTCGACACATTGATCAAGGATGGGAAGATCCGCTACGCGGGCGTGGCGAACCACTACGCGTGGCAGATGGCCGAGATGCTGGGGAAGGCCGCGCTGCACGGGCTGCAGCCGATCGTCTCGGCGCAGATCCGCTACAACATCATGGACCGGGTCATCGAAAACGAGAGCATCCCGTTCTGCAAGAAGTTCAACGTGGCGATCATGGGCTACGGGCCGCTGAACGGCGGGATCCTCACCGGCAAGTACAAGCGCGACGAGGAGCCGCCGGAGGGCTCGCGTTTTTCCAGCAAGCGGATGCGCGAGCGGTACTTCACCGACGAGATGTTCGATGTGGTGGAGGAGCTTGAGGACATCGCCGAGCGGAACGGAATGATGGTGCACCAGCTTGCGATGAAGTGGGTGCTCAAGAACGACGCGATCACCACGCCGATCCTCGGTGGCAGCAAGCGCGAGCATTTCCAGCCGATGTACGAGGTCTTCGAGATGGACGTGGATCCGGCGGACATGGAGCGCGTTGACGAGATCTCCGAGCAGTATCGGTATCAGGCGTACGCAAACCAGTCGCAGGTGGACGGCTACCCGAACGCGCCGGGGTTCTGGTAGTCCCCGGGGCGTGACGACAGACGTCGGACGCATCTGAAGATGCGTCCCTCCGAACAGCAGACGGCCGCGCGGCGAAGGGATGCCGCGCGGCCGTGAGCCGTTGCCGTCGTCGTTCCGGACGGCTACGGCGAAGGTCCCCCGCCGCTCCCGGTGGAATACGACTGCACTGACGCGACATGCGACTCGTCATCGGGAGGCCTCACCATGAGCGAATTCACCGCTGCCATCATCGGCACCGGCGGCATCGCGCGCAGGCACGCGGGGTACTACAACGGAAGCGATCGCGTCGAACTGCTCGCCGGCGCGGATATCAGCCAAGAACGCCTCACTGCATTCTCCGACGAGCACGGCATCGAGCACCGCTACTCCGACCACCAGCAGATGCTCGACGAGATCAAGCCCGACATCGTCAGCGTCTGCACCTGGAACGCCACCCACATGCACCTGTCGATCGACGCCATGCGGGCCGGGGCGACGACCGTCATCTCCGAAAAGCCCATGGGCGACGACCTTGGCGGCGCGATGGACGCCGTCGCGCTGGCCGAGGAACTCGGCTGCTACTTCGTGATCGGCCACCAGACGCGCTTCTCGGCAGGCCACAATGCCGCGAGGAAGCTGCTGGCCGACGGCGCGATCGGAGCGCCCGTGATGGTGAACATCCGCAGCGGCGGCGGAATGCTCAACATGGCCTGCCACCTCGTGGACAACATGCGCTGGATACTCGGCGAACCCGACTGGGAGTTCGTCATCGGCTGGATCCAGCGTGAGACCAACCGCTTCGAGCGCGGCTCGTACACCGAGGACATGGCACACGCGCTCATCCGCTTCGAGGGCGGCCACGAGATGACGCTGTCGATGGACATGGAGGATGGGGTCAAGAACCAGCAGCACCAGTTCGTCGGCCACGAGGGCGTCATCTCGTTCAACCGTGAGCAGGCCACGCTGCTCGATGCGGACGGCGAGCATGAGCCACTGGCCATCGAGCAGCCCGGCTACTTCGAGGAGTTGCTGGCGTGGATGGATGGCGGGCCGGTTCATCGCAATGTGGCGTCCGGGGCCCTGCAGGCGCAGCAGATACTGATGGCGATCTACGAATCGGCCCTCAGCCACACGCGGGTCGAGCGGCCGTTCGAGAAGCGCGAATCAGCGCTCGTGGAGGCCATCGAGGCGGGCGAGCTTCCGGCCGAAGGCGAGCCCTACGACATCCGCCTCGACGAGGCGCTGGAGTACGCGATCGCGACAGGGGAGGTTGAGGTATAAGACATCATGCGATCTGACGATGGACGTGGAATGGCGCCAGCACTCCTCCTGCAGACCGGACTTGAGCCCCGGATGACGGAGTTGTTCCTCTACAAGTCGGTACTGGCCGCAGAGCACGGCCTGCTGGAACCGGAGGAGCTACGGCAGCTCACGGCGGAGCCTGAGCTTCCGCCAGATCTGAGCGATGAGGAGCGTGCACAGATCCTGGCGTATGAGGCGTGGGAGTATGTGGCCGACGACCCCGATTACCCCGACGATGCATGCGCGGTCGCCGAAGAGGCCCTGGAGTTCGATGAGGACTGCGTGGATGCGATCGTCTGTCTGTGGAGCATTCAGGACCGGGCGTCGGATGAGGCGTACGCTCTTGCGTCCCGGGCGCAGGCGGCCGCCGAGACGAAGATCGAGAATCTGGAGCAGTGGCGGCGGGGAATCGACGACCTGTGGGTGTTCAGTCCGGGTACCCGCGGATTCGTCCGGGCCCATGTCGCGCTGGCGTTTACCCTGTGGGAGCGCGGCGAGCGGTACGACGCGTGCGGCATGGCCGAGCAGGCCATCGCGCTGAACCCGACCGACAACACGGGGATGCGCTGGCACCTGGTGAACTGGTATCTCGCCCGGGGCGCGACCGGGCGGGCCTACCGCCTGCTCCGCGAGTACCCCGACGAGCCGATCGGTCCGTCACTGTGGGCCGCCGCGCTCGTGGAGTTCCTCCGCTCCGGCCCCGGGAAGAAAGCCCGCAAAGCACTGCTTGAGGCGGCGACACACAACCCGATACTGATGATGATGGTCACCGGTGATGACGCGCCCGACAGCGCGGGCGACTTCCTCGACTCCTTCGAACCGGGCGCTCTGTCGGAGGCGCTCGTCTGGCGACACGTGATTCGCGAGGCGTGGAAGGCCCATCCCGAGGCGATGCGCTGGCTCAAGGGTATGATGAGTTCCAGCGACTTCACCCGGCTTTCGATGACAGCAATTACCTCAGTTACCGACCTGCTCGCGGAGGCCGACGGCAGGTCCTCCTGGGAGATTCTCCGCGATCTGATGGCCGACGATGATCCCGACCTGCTCTGATCGGCGACGGGCGTGAGCATCCTGCGACGTGAGGAGGGTCACTGATGACCGTCTCCGACCGCTTCCGCGCCGTCATGCGTGGCGAGCCGGTGGACAGGCTCCCGATGGTCGAGTGGGCCCCGTACTGGGATCAGACCCTCGAC
>JBNJEK010000295.1:0-5328 GCA_051745855.1 Armatimonadota bacterium | reverse complement strand
AGCATCAGGTCCATGTCCTCGGTGCCGCCAAGGAAAAGCTTGTGAGCCAGCACGACGCCCTCTTCCTCGTAGATCCGCTGACAGACCGGCGTCTGCATCTTCGCGTAGTCCGGCGCCTCGTTGTCGCCGAAGCACGCCGGGCCCCAGTTTCGCTCGGTGAAGAGCGGGTTCTTCTGAATCGGCGCGAGATGGCCTGTGCCGGTGCCAAGTCCCTCGGCGGCGAGCGCCTCACGGAACCTGTCGCGCGGAATGCCGCCGAACTTTTCGGCATTGTATTTGAAGTGGTAGAAGTAGAAGTTCCAGCGCGTGACCCAGTCATCCCGCTCGATGGGGGAGACACCCTCGATCTCGCGCAGGCCCGCCTCGAAGTACTTCGCGTTTCTGTCGCGCGTTTCGGCCTGCTCCTCAAGCCGGGCGATTCCGCCGAGCAGCACCGCGGCCTGCCACTCGGTCATCCGCAGGTTGCTCGCGACGATGTGATGCTCGTAGAAGGGGCGGCCGGGGAAGCGCCCGATGTGGTGGAAGCTGTAGAGCTTCTCGGCAAGCTCATCGTCATTCGTCAGACACATTCCGCCCTCGCCGGAGGTGAGCGTCTTGCCCATCTGCATCGAAAAAGTGCCGATGTCGCCGATCGATCCGCAGCCGCGACCGTTCCACTTCGAGCCGTGCGCGTGCGCAGAGTCCTCGATGATCCACAGTCCGTGCCGGTCGGCAATCTGTTGCAGCGCCGCCATGTCGGCCGGGTAGCCGCCGTAATGCACCGGGAGGATGCCGACGGTGCGTTCGGTGATCGCCGCCTCCACCGCTTCCGGCGAGATCTGATAGTTCTCCGGATCGATGTCCACGACGATCGGGATCGCGTTGACCAGGATGCAGGCGGTTGCTGTCGCGACGAAAGTTGCCGCGGGGCAGATGACCTCGTCACCGGGGCGTATCCCGACGGCCTTGAGCGCACATTCGATGGCCTGGGTGCCGTTGGTGATCGCCACCCCGTGCTTCGCGTCCTGAACCGCCGCAAACGCCTCCTCAGCCTGAGTGACCCTCGATGTCTCCGCCTCGCCGCCGCCTCGCCACCACCTTCCCGACTCGAGGACGCCCAGCAGATTCTCCCGCTCGACATCGCCATGGATGGGCCAGTCGCTGCCGATCTGTCTGTCGATGATCTTCGATCCGCCGTTGATCGCCAGTTCAGCCACGGTCTCCAGCCTCCGGTGAACCAACTGTTGTGTGCGAGGGCGCGGTCCGGTGCGCGGACCACATCCTGGCGCCTCCTTCCACGTGGACGCGCCGCCTCCTGCTTCGAGTGGGATTCGATCGCTGATGAGGTGGGATGCCGCCGGTGATGGTCGCCGCGCAGGTGGGGGAAGCGCTCAAGAAAAAGCCCCGAACGGCGAGACCGCTCGGGGCAGTGCAGTTCTATCAGTTCCTCAGGACGCCCACCGGCGGGAGGGCTTACGCCTCCGCTCCTGCCGCGATGGTGGCGGGAGAGAAACGCTGGAGGCGGTCGCGAAGGTTCGAGATGCTGTAGGGCTTGGGAATGACGTCGAGTGCGCCTGCCTTCAAAGCTTCGCGCGCTTCTTCGCGGTTGAGGCCGGTGGCGACGAGGATGCGGACGCGCTTGTCGATTGCGATGAGTTTGCGGATAACTTCGATTCCATGCATGTCGGGGAGCACGAGATCCACTACTGCGAAGTCGATGTCTGCGTGTGAGGTCGTGTAATGTCTCACGGCCTCCTGCCCGTTGGCAGCGGGCAGCACATCATATCCCGCCGCTTCCAGCGCTATTCTGCCGAGACTGAGCATAGCGCAGTCATCTTCGACGAACAGCACTGTTGCTTTCTCTGGTTCGGCGCCTGGCTGCATCGGTTGCGTCCCCCTTGGCCACACTGCGCAGATAGGTACGAGATGCGTAAGTGCGATAGTATCTATTCGCAACGATAATGTCAAGGGCAATACGACAAACGCGTCATAATCATGTCCAAACTACATTTTACTCGTCCCGGATGTTGAAAGATGGTGGTTTGCTGACTCCTCTTCAGCAATGGTAGCCTCGAACCACTTATTGCGGAATCGGACGCCTCGGATGTTGCCTCTTTCTGCTCCTCTGAGCACCCACCTACCGGTTCCTCGCCCTCAGGAAGTGGGGGCGACCGCCACCTCAGCGATATGCTCCATCAACGTCTCGACACCGAACGGTTTCGGGATGAATGTGGCCGTCCCGGTCAGGAAGCTTTCGGCTATCTCATCGACGCAGCACCCGCTCGCGGCGATGCACCGCACCGTGTCATCGATTGCCATCAAGCGCTCGAGCAGTTCGTCCCCCAGCATATCAGGGAGCATGTAGTCGAGGATGGCGAAAGCGAGGTCGGGGTGGTGATCGGCGTACAGTTCGAGGGCGTCGCCACCGTTCAAGGCACCGATCACAGTGTAGCCCTGCGGCTCGAGCGCAAGTCGCGTCAACTCCACTATCCTCGCTTCGTCATCAACCACAAGGACGGTGTTTTTACAGTCGGTCACTGACTTCATTGAACCCCTCCACACGAAGGCAGCACATCGCAAAACTCTGCTTGCCCTCCATAATGCCACGTATCGTGCATCTATGTCAACTAAAATGAAAGAATCTATAGCTCTTTCTGAGGTGTTCCCGAAGTATCGGCCCTATACCAGCCTCCGGCCGCTCCCCTGTTCGTCAGATCGCTATCTTCGGATTCTCATGCAGGATATCAACTGCAGGCGTGGAAAGGCCCACGGAGCCCTGACGGAGATTACCGGCGTGAAGGTTCGAGAGGAGACAGGACGGTGCGGCGATCAGCAGGCGAGCAGCAGCTCAGTCCGGCCCGAGCGGTTACGAAAGGCCCCAAATACCACTGGTTCGGCTACTACGACAAGTGCCCCTGGAGCGCAGACGGACGTTACATGCTCTCCATGGAGGTGGACTTCATGGATCGGCCTCCTACCGGTGAGGACGCGATCCGCGTCGGGATGGTCGATCTTGAAGCGGGCGATCGCAAGTTCCATGCCTTCGACGAGACCCGCGCGTGGTGCTGGCAGCAGGGCACCATGCTCCAGTGGCTCGGAACCGACCCGAACCGACTGGTCATCTACAACTCGATCGAGGACGGGCGGTACGTGTCGATCATCCGCGACGTCCACTCCGGCGAGACGCGCACACTCCCGCGGCCTGTCTACGCTGTCAGCCCCGACGGGACGCAGGCGGTCGGCCTGAACTTCGCTCGCGTAGGGCGCACCCGACCCGGTTACGGCTACTATGCGCTGCCCGATCCCTCCGAGGGGAAGATGCACCCCGATGACGACGGCATCTGGTGGATCGACCTCGAGACCGGTGAGACCGAACTGATTGTGACGCTCGACCAGATCACGAAGATCGCCTACCGGCAGAGCATGGAGAACGAGAACTGGTTCAACCACATGCAGTTCTGCACCGACGGCAGCCGCTTTTTGTGGCTCCATCGTTGGTACCGACCCGGCAGCCCGCGCTGGTTCACCCGCATGTTTACCGCGAAGCCGGATGGGTCAGAGATGTACCTCGTGGCCGATGATGGCATGGTCTCACACTTCGACTGGCTGGATGAGCGGCACATCATCGCCTGGGCCACGCACAGGCAGATCGGCCAGCGCTACTTCCTCTACCGCGATGAGAGCCCGTGGCTGGAAGTCGTCGGCGATGATGTCTTCACCACCGACGGTCACATGTCATACTCACCTGGCGACCGCCGCTACCTGCTCACCGACACCTATCCGGACGCGGAGATGAAGCGGACGCTGATCATCTATGACACGCATACCGGCCGCCGCGCCGACATCGGCCGATTCCTTTCGCCGAAACGGTACTCCGGTGAGATCAGGTGTGACCTGCACCCGCGCTGGAATCGCGACGGCACACAGGTATGCTTCGACTCGCTCCACGAGGGCGACCGGCAGCTTTACGTGATCGACGTCGCCGAGTATCTGGAGGACTGATGGAGTTGATCTGCTACATCTACACGGATACGCGCGAGAAGTACGATGACGCGGACTGTCACGCGATCAAGCACGACCTTGAGAAGCTCGCCGGTGACCTGTGCCTGGTGATGAACTACTCCCAGGTGACGCGGGAGCGGATCGAGCAGATCGATCCCTGGGCGGTCTGCCACTCCGGTAAGAGCACTCCGTTCGAAGAGTACGACGTCATCGAGCATGAGGGCTACCGGTGGCTCGTCATGGAATCGGGCATCCCGCAGATCGGCTTCTGCGGCGGCAAGAACGTCATTGTCACGATGTTCGGCGGCGAGACGGAGAAGATGCGCCGGCTCCGTCCCGATGATCCGGACCTCGCGCCGCAGTATCGCCCCGGCTGGTTCAAGGAGTGGGGTGTGTGGCCGATCGAGATCGTCGAGGATGACCCGCTCTTCGCGGGACTGACAAGCCCTATGCGCATCTGGGTGATGCACTGTGGTGAGACAACTGTCATCCCCGAGGGCTTCCGGCTTTTGGCTTCCAGCGCCGATTGCCGCGTCCAGGCGCTGGTGCACGAGGAGCTTCCACTCTACGGGACCCAGTTCCACCCGGAGAGACGTCAGGAGGAGTATCCGGACGGATTTCGGGTGCTGAGCAACTTCTTCGACATCGCACGGGAACACACGCAGTCACCATCGCAATCCGAGCAGGAGGCGTGAGATGGTCATCTACATCTACACCGACACGCGTGAAAAATACGATGATGCGGACTGCCACGCGATCAAGCACGACCTTGAGAAGCTCGCCGGTGACCTGTGCCTGGTGATGCACTTCAGCCAGGTCACCCGCGACTTCATCGAAAGCGCCCGGCCATGGGCGATCTGCCACTCCGGCGGCGGAACGCCGCATGATGAGTACGATGTGCTTGAGCGGGAGGATTACACCTGGCTGATCACCGAATCGGGCATCCCGCAGATCGGCTTCTGCGGCGGGCATCAACTCATCGCGGAGATGTTCGGCTCCGAGGTCGGGATAATGCGGGAGCTTGCCGAGGATGAGGCCGACCTCAACCCCGGCTACTACCCGGGCCAGTTCAAAGAGTCGGGCATCTGGCCGGTGGAGATCATCGCCGAGGACCCGCTCTTTGAGGGGCTGCCGAACCCGATCCGGGTCCGCGAGGCGCATCGCAGCGAGATCAAGCAGCTTCCAGACGGCTTCCGGCTGCTGGCCACCAGCGCCGACTGCGAGATCCAGGCGATGGTGCACGAGACGCTGCCGCTCTACGGCACGCAGTTCCACCCCGAGAGCCGCATGGAGCACTACCCGGACGGCCACGCGATCGTCAGCAACTTCTTCGAGATCGCGAGGGAG
>JBNJEK010000294.1:0-5337 GCA_051745855.1 Armatimonadota bacterium | reverse complement strand
GCCGGATCGCTACGTGCTGGTGTATTCCGGGCAACTCTACGGCCGAGAGTTGGACATCAATCACAAGCATGACATGCTGCCGGACTTCCTGATCTTCGACAGCAGCCGCTTCAGCGTCGGCAATACTGAGGCGAACGTGTTCGGCGGGTGGTTCGACGTGGACTGGCAGGCGAAGCCGGACCTGGCGTGGGAGGGCGACGTCGAGCCTGCCCGGCGCCTGCCTGACTGGTGACCGCGAAGCCGCCTGCGCTCACAGCAGTCACAGCAGTACGATGAAGACTGCCAGCAGCACCGTGGCTGAGGCAATGCGGCGGCTGCGCGGCCGACTTCGGAACGCGACCGCCTGGATGGCCGCGAGCAGCAGTGTCGCCATCGCGATCCGCGGGCGCAGACCGGGAACCCCGCTCGCCACCACGACACCGACGTCAGCACCCCGCTCGTCCGCAACGAGGACGATGTCCTCAGTCATCTGCGCGGGCGTAAGGCGCGTGCGAAGCCGGGTGACGTAGTGTTGTATCTCCCGATCCAGCAGGGCGTCGAAGGGCGGAGTGACCAGCAACTGTGACGGCACGCTCCGCGCACACTCGACCACCAGCGCGGTGCCCCCCAGGTTGGCGATTGTGCGTTCAAACCACCCGTCGTAGACCGCCTCAAAGCTCTGTCCACGCCAGCTTGAGCGGGCCTCGATCTCCGCGGTGGGGTAATTGCTCGACCGCACTCGGCCATCGCTGATCACGTAAAGCAGCACTTCGACACGCTCGGCCGTGCTCACGCGAGAGATATGCATCGGGAAGACGAGTTCGTCGGTGGAGAAGGTCAGGGTGATTGGCCGCAACTGATCCCCTGCGCCACCTCCGCCCCCTGCTGACGGAACCATCCGGATCGCGACGAAGAACCAATGCCTGCTCACGTAGGAGTGCAGCACGTCAGCGGAGCCGGCGGGAAGATGGTAGCCGTTGTCATCGAGCCAGGTCGCAAGGTCGCTCGATTCATCGGCCGAGAGGACAACGATGTCGTAGTTTTCGACCGCGAAGCTGTCCCAGACTGTCACGTCTCCACGCACCGGAGCGCCGCCTGCGCCGGCCCCGTTGTCTCCCGAGCAGCCGCAGATCGCCGGTCCCGCGCCTGCGGATTCGTAGTAGCGGGGTGCGGTGAGTTCGTCAAGAGCCGTGAAGACGGCTGGATCGGCCGTGCTGACGGAGCTTACGCCGGCGAGGCGGGTCGGAGTCGGGATGACCCAGGCGAAATCAGACGCGTCGCCGTCGTATCCGGTCTGCAATACGATGGTCTCGGCGTCGCCATGGTCGATGATGACCGCGCGCTGGTCAGCCGTTTGAGCGACGCCATCCGCGATGGCGAAGTATCCGCCGTCCGCATGAGCGATCAACGAGGCGAAAAGCAGAGAGGCTGCCGACAGGCGTAAAGTACGCATCACACGCCTCCACGTGCCGACTTGAGGTGTTGCGGATAGGACGCTCAGAATGCGATGGCGGTTCCCCCGCGATGGATGATTACGTGCAGGTCACAAGTGACTCGTTCGGGAAACTCCCGTCGCGAGCGCGTCAGCCGGCCGGGTGTTGCCTCACGCAGTCATCGCCGGGGCCGCGAGCGTCGCCACGACCGTGACGCGACGGATGCGACCTCACTCCTCGGATGTCTGATACACTCGCGGGACGTCGGGCCTCACGGCGGTTCGCCTGACCGGCAGCACGACATCATCCCCCAACTCCACCTCGCGAAGGTCGGTCACGTCCACCGTGCAGTGGTCCATCGCAATCCGTCCGATGATGGACGCCTGTTCCCCCCGGATACGCACGGTCGGAAGGTGTTTCTCTCTCCCCCACGCCCCCGCGGTCCGCGCCAGGAAGCCCTTGACCGCCGTCTGAGGCCGCTGAGCGACACTCAGCGGCAGCACGCCCAGGCCGTGCGAGTACCCCACCGGAACCGTGGCCAGCAACGTCTCGCGCCGTGTGCGAAAGTCGCCGCCGTAGCCGATCTTCCCCCCGATGCCCACTGTCCCGATGTGTATGATCCGACTGCGGAGTTCGAACGTTTCCCGAAGGTCGAGATCACGCTTCTTCGTATGCGCCGGATACTGACCGTAGAGCAGTGTGCCCACGCGCACCATCTCAAGATGCGTCTCAGGCTCCTCCAGCAGAAGTCGACTCGCCGCGCAGTGGATGATAAGGTCGCGCCGGTCGGCCGATGTGCGGAGGTCTTCGGCCAGGGCGCCGAACATCCGCGCCGAGACACCCGACTTGAAGAGGTCGAGCCCGTCCACCATCGCACCTGAGCCGGGAGGGCCGTAGTGCGTGTAAAGGCCGGTGATCTTCACGCCCAGCCCGGCCGCCATGTCGATCAGGTCGATGGCGCGGTCATCCGAGGGCATGCGCGCGAGTCCGGTGTCCACGAAGACGTGCGCGTTGACAGTCATCCCGAGGGCCTGCTGTGCCCGATGCAGCCACGCCACGTGTTCCGAACGAGCCACCGTCGCCGTCAGTCGCGCTTCGACGAGCGCGTCGCACTCGCCCGGCGCGGCTGGCATGAAGACGAGGATCGGCGCGCCGATGCCCGCTTCCCTCAGCGCCACACCCTCGGCGACCGAACTCACGCCCAGCCACGTCGCACCCGCTTTGAGAAACACGCGCGCGGCCTCCACGAGCCCGTGCCCGTAGGCGTCGCCCTTCACGACGGCCATCAGCCGCGCCTTCTCATCCGCTCTTTCGCGCACGACCGTGGTGTTGTGCCTGAGGGCCTGAGGATCGATCATCACGCGAGTTGTCGGCTCCATCTCACTCATCCTCACCACTCCCCCGCGGGCGAAGGGACTGCACGGACTCCACAGCCACGATCAGCAGGGCCAGCAGCGCAATCAGTGATGACAGATCCGCCGCGCCCGGCCCGAGGCGCTCCAGCAATCCGGGTAGATCATCCACGCCAACCACCTCGGCCCGCGGGCTCCGCAGCCACCGGCGCACTTCGTCGTGAGAAAGGCGCGCGGGTTCGGACTCCGCGCGGTTGAGGTTGACTGCGAAGGCCGCAATGTCCTCCCCCTGCGACTGCAGACGATGGACGCCGACCGATCTCGCCGTGAACCGCCAGGCCCCGTCGGCCTGCTCGACGGGCAGAAGGTCGCCGTCGGGCCCGACAGCGTGCAGGTCGCCAACGTCGTCGGGGAGATCGGCGATGGTCGCCTCCCCCGGAGGAGCAGCGAGGATCGTCGGAGCGCCGCCTGCGCTGAGATGCAACACAAGCCGGTGCATCAGCGGCACAAACTCGGGCATGCGCACCAGGTCCGACCACGCATCGTCCGGAGATGTCGCGAAGAGCAGTGTCCGGCCACGCCCGAAAGCTCCCTCCAGCAGCGCGGGCGTGCCGTCGTCGTAGCGCGCGAGCACGACCGCGGACGCATGATCGCTGATCCGCACATCCGGGACGCTCGTGAAGCGAGCGGCGGAGAGGTCCCCCGCTCCCGGTTCGGCGAACTCGGCCAGAGGAGCGCGCGTGATCGCCAGTTCCGCCAGCGCGAGGGGCGGTTCGCGGCGCACGGCCTCTCCGACCGTCACACCATGTAACCCCGGCGCCTCGGTGACCGCCTGCGCCGATTCTGCAAAGAACATGACGCCCGTGCCGCCCTCCGCGAGATCGCGCAGCAACCCCTCCGCCTCCTCTCCGAGCATCGCGCCGGCGACGATCACTGCGTCAGGCGCTGCTCCGCCGACGAGTTCGTCCTCGCTGACAAGTTCGACCGGTGAGCGCGGATCGCCGGCGGGGTAAGGCGCCAGCGCTGCGTCGATGAAACGCGTTCGGTCCTCCTCTCCGATCACCGCCACCCGGAGGCGCTCTCTTACGACTGTCGCAAAGACGCGGCGGTCATCGGCTTTCACCGCGTCTTCAGGCAGCGACGCGACCGCCGTGAGCACCCCGGCTGCACGAGGCACGATCTCCACACTCGCCCTCGTCCGCGCATCAGGCAGCAGATCGATCCCCGCGACGAGTTCCTGGCCCTCGACCTCCACTGTCACCGGAACCCGTCCGGCCGTCTCACCGAAGCTGCGCGCGGTTACAAGCAGATCGGCCCGCCTCTGACGCAGATGCACCGGACTGTCAGATCTCAGATCGTCTAACCCCGAGTTCCCGGGCACGTCAACGCCTGCATCCACGACGATCGGGCGTGTTCGCGATGGAATGCTCTCCGGCAGAGTGCTCAGTGAGGTGGCCTGAGCATCAGTAAGCAGAAAGACGCGCGAGATATTCCGATGGGACCTCAAGAGCGACGACAGGTCATCGCCGAGCCTCGCCCGCCGATCGCTTCTGCTCGCCCCGGCGATCGCATTCGCCGCCTCGGATGGAGTGAGAGCCCGCGAGCTGCCCCCGTGCTCGCTGAAGATGATCTCCCGGTTGGCCGGAAGCGCCTTCACCAGCGCCAGACCGGCAGCGCGCGCGAGATCGAGGGGCCGTCCGGCATCTCCGCTCGCCGCCATGCTCGGGGAGGTGTCAAGGACGATCGCGGTCGCGCCGGGAGGCTCACCGAGACGCGCAAGCGGCGGCCACTCGCTCAGCGGACCGGACAGTACGATCGCCAGCAGGATCAGCGCCAGACAGCGCAATATCAGTGTGACAATCCGCCGCAGGCGAGCCGTGCTGCGACGTTCGCTCTGAGCCCGCCGCAGCAACATCAGCGACGGGAAGCGCTGCAGCCGTGGCCTCGGTCTGCCGAAGAGATGGATCAGGATCGGCACAACGATCGAGATGGCGGCCGCCAGCCAGATGGGCGTCGCGAGTGTCATCAATTACACGCGCCTCGCGTCCCGCGCTGCTTCGGTCGTGCCGCACGATTCACTGGAGTTCTTCGATCCAGCGCGCGAGACGTCCGCGAATCTCGTCATACTCCTCGTAATCCCACACGCCCGGGACCTTCAGATGCCCCGCCTTCGCCTCGCCGCCGTCCTCCGTCACGATCGTGCCACCGGTCCACTCGCCCTGCGTCGGCCACCCCATCCACTGCGAGTAATCAATCTCCGCCAGCTTGTCCGCGATCCACGCCCGAGAACTGCGGACAAGCTCCCTCTGCTCGTCAGTCCCCTCCACGAGAGCCTGCTCGCAAAGCTGATCCCACGTGTGCAGATAGTGATAGTCGTCGATCCCCTCGCGCAGCGCCTCAAAGCCGATCGACGGCCCGCCGGCCTCCTCGCCCATCGGAGGGAAGCGGTGCATGAAGATGAATCGCGTGTCCGGGTTCGGCGCGTAGGGATCGTCAATCACCGATCGATATGACCACGTGTACGCCCCCTTCGCTCCCGTGTTCCACAGATGGAAGCCCTGAGAGAAGCGCGC
>JBNJEK010000293.1:0-5344 GCA_051745855.1 Armatimonadota bacterium | reverse complement strand
CTGGCGGGGGCCAGCGAACCCTCCCGCTGCAAACGACGCAGCGTGAGGGCCGCCCCTCCTGAACGGCAGCCGCGGGCGCGGGATCATCCGCTGCCCACTCGCCAATTCCTGGAATACGAGTTCCCGCTTACCACGCGCGGGCTTCCAGCCCGCGGTCGTAGGCCGTCCGGAGGGGCGACAGCTTCGATGCCAGCTCACGGTCTCACGTTTCCCGGACGGCGTACGACAACGGCGGGCGGGCAGGGAAGCTTCGCTGGCGGGGGCCAGCGAACCCTCCCGCTGCAAACGACGCAGCGTGAGGGCCGCCCCTCCTGAACGGCAGCCGCGGGCGCGGGATCATCCGCTGCCCACTTGATGCCTGACCACTCGCCAATTATTGGAATGCGAGTGAAAGCCCGCCCAGATGTCCGAGGAGAGCGGGAATGTCGACGAGGACTTGCTGGATTGTGAAGGAGAGAAGCGTATGCGCATTTCTGCGATTCTGACCGCCGTGACCATCGCCGCCTGCTGTCACGCGCAGCCCGCGACTGAGCCGCCGCAGATTCCACTGTGCATGATCGGCGACAGCATCACCTGGGCCGGCCAGGGTGACTGGTGGCGACGCCATCTGATCGAGCGCGTGCCGACACTGGCCTTCGTCGGAACACACTCCGCGCGGTTCGGCTACTCGCATGCCGGCGAGGGCGGCGACAGCACCACGCGTGTGCTCCGCCGGCTCCCGGATATCCCCGACTGCGCGAACTACCACCTGATGATCGGGATCAACGATTCTTCGGCCGCGAAGAGCGCGGAGGACGTCGATGAAGTCGCGCCGGGGACCGCTGAGCGGATCGTGGAGATCGTCGAGGGGCTGCTCGCGAAGCCCTCGTGCGAGCGCGTTTTCCTCGCCAGCATCCTCCCCGCGCACACGGACAACCCCTTCCGCGATGCAGCGGGTTCACGGACGAATGACCTGCTTCGGGCGCAGCTTGAGGGCGGCGCGTTGGATGATGAGCGCATCGTCTGGGTGGAGTACGAGCGACCGATCCGCGCGATGGACGGCTGGGAGCCGCTGATGCGGCTGCACCCGACGCCGGATGGCTACGCGTTGATCGCCGACCTCACCGCCGCCGCGATCCGCGATGAGTTCGGGTTATCCGACGACATCGAGGCGCCACGGGTCTCGCCGGGCTGTGGCGTGCGTGTGGTGAATCTGTGGGATGCGGAGGCCGCCCGGACGACGCAGCCGATCATCGCCGGCTGGTACACGCTCTCAGTCGACGTGGAGGCCATCGAGCGTGACGCACCGCGGGTGACGCTCGCAAGCGCCGAGGAGGTCGAACTGCCGCTCGCTGAGACCTTTGAACTGCCGGAGGACTGCGCCGGCGAGCGCGTGAGCTTCGAACTGTGGACCGGGGCTGAGCGCTATCATTATACGCGATCGGTGCTGCGGATGGAGGTGGAGGGCGCCCGGGTCGCGCGGGTGCTGCTGGAGAAGAAACGACCGGGCGGCGAGCCGTCTGCGTGGGGCGAGGGCAGCTACCTCGACGTCACCACGCCACCCGCGCCGGGTGAGTTGATCGAGTGCCCCGGGGAGCAGTGAGGGTCAGGCGTCGGACAGCCGCTGCACCAGCGCGCTCACGCCGTCCGAGGCCTCGCCGCGCGCGATGATCGCAAGGCCGGGCGGGGCCGTGGTGTCCGAGGTCGACTCGATGCTCAGGCCCGCCGCCGACATGTCCACGTAAACCCGGCCGTCGTCGGTCGGCACGAAGCCCTTCGCCCGGTAGATCTGATCGCTGAGTGCCTGCAACTCGACCGCAAGCGTGTCAACGTCCACCGGCTCATCGAAGGTCAGCGAGAAGCGCGCGTAGTTCGGGTCGGCGCAGAGGGCGTAGTCACCCTCCAGTCCGCGCGGGCCGCCGCCGGTGAAAAGCTCGATCTCCGCAGCACAGCGGACCGTGCGGATGATCGGCGCGCCCGCGTTCATCTCGCGCACGATCTCCTCCGCCTGCGCCACCTCCGTGGCGTCGAAGAGGTCGATCTTGTTCAGCAGCACAACGTCGGCCGCCTCGATCTGCGCCCGCATATTCGGCAGTGTGTGAATGAGCTTCGGCAGGCTGCCCGGGTCCACGATGCTGACGATGGTCGCGAGGTCGTAGACTTCATCCAGCGCGGTCTCGGCGAGCATCTGCTCGATGACCATCGGGTTGGCGACGCCGCTGGCCTCGATGACCACCCCGCGCAGTGGCTGCCCCTCGCCGCCGAAGCGCTCGGGGATCGTCTTCAGGGCGCCGAGGAACTCCGTCACCAGGCAGCGGCAGAAGATACTGCCTCCGGGGATCGCGAGGACATCCTCCTCGACCTCCTCGAGCAGCGCGCCATCGACGTCCTGTGGGGAGAACTCGTTGACGAGGTAGACGATCTTCTCGTCGGCGTGGCGCTCGGCGAGTTGGCGCAGGAACGTGGTCTTGCCGCTCCCGAGGAAGCCGGTGACGAGGCAGATCGGGATCATGACCGCGACTTCTCCTCCATGCGCTCGGTGATCGCGCGGATGAGTTGAGGCTGGTCGGGGATGATCGACTTGAAGGTCGGCTCACCGTCGATGCAGATGGTTGGCACGTGGCCGGCGTCGAGCCTGCAGAACATGCCGAGGCCCTCGCGGCGGGTGATCCTGTGTTCGTTGACGACGACGCCCTCGCCGATGGCTTCTGCGGCCCGCACGGCCGCGTCCATCATGTACTGACAGGGCGCGCAGGTCGATGAGTCGAGGGTGATCACGTCAACCACCACGTCGTCGAGCGCGTCGTAGTCGGGCACCTCGATGTCCTCGAAGCACTCCTCGTCCGCCTCGATGACGGTCTGCCGCGCGATCTCACGCTCGTATTCGTCGAGCGCCATCAGGCCCGCGGCGGCGATGTTCCGCGGCGGCGTGTCGTAGGGCAGGTCGCAGCCTGGCGCGAGGATGTAGCCTTTGCTGTCGCCGATGTCGATGCACTCGACGGCGGCCGTCTTCGCCTGCTGCTCGGTGCCCAGCAGCAGCACGACCGTCAGTTGCAGGTTGCCGCCGAACGACTTTCCGTGCTCTCGCGCGACGTCGCGGAGGTAGGCGAGGTCCACGTTCTCATCGACGGAGATATTGTCACAGCGGGTCTTCGCCATCGCCTCGATGTTGCGGGTGGCGTCGCCGCAGCAGAAGAACGAGGAGGGCACTCCGCAGTCGCGGATGTGGTCGAAGAGCGTGTTCGCGGCGGGAGTGACGAACTGCTCGAAGTGTTCGGGCGAGATCTGGCTGATCATCGGATCCACGACCGCGACGACGTCGGCGCCGTTGTCGATCCAGGCGGAGGCGGCAGCCTTGCCGACTTCCGCGCAGAAGGACACCAGTTCCTGGACGCCCTCCACGTTGTCGAACATCTCGAGGAAGATGTTGTTGCCGAGCAGGTGCAGGGCGAGAGTGAAGGGGCCGCAGATGAGCCCGTAGAGCGCGACGCGGTCGCCGATCCGGGCCTTGACGTTCCGAAGCGCCTCCATGGCGATCGGCAATCGCCCCCGGTCGGCGCTGAAAGGCGGAAGGTCCGGCAGCGTCAGGCCCTCTGCGAGCGGATGGCTGGAGACGCTGGGCGGGCCGTCGCTCGACCACCGGAGGTCACACCCGAGGATCTCGGCCTCGAGCTGCAGGTCGAAGGTGATCGGCAGGCCGTCGGGGCGGTAAAGCTCGTCGGCCTTCAGCAGCCCCTGCGTGATCAGGTCCGCGGACTTGAGGTACTCGTCCGCGGGCGCGCCGATGAGCGCCCCACCGTGACAGCCGACGAACGGGACCCAGGCCGGGCGCGACGTCTCCTCGTTCATAATTGCGCGTAAGAGAACCTCTTTGCCAATGTCGCTCATTGCTGACAGGCCTCGCTGTGCTCGTTGGCCGGCCACCGATATTTGCGCAGACCGACCTGATACGCGTGCTGATTCGACGTGAAGTATACGCGGGAGGCAAGGGGGCTGTCTTTCGCTTTCCGCGCAATTTTGGTAAAATGGTACGGAGTTGAGTCGCGAGAGAAACGCGCTGCCTGCCGTATGGTGCGACGGACACTCCTGTCCTTCGGCCCGCTTGCCGTGGTCTTTGCCGTCCGGAGGTCGGGCCTGCCCGGGCCCGACGTCGTTTTTTGCGGCAGGGCATTCTCGTTGGGGTATGGGGTTCCTGTCGGTGAGCCCGTTTCGACTGTGGCGAACACATCGGAGCACGGACAGGAGTCTCACATTCCAGAAATCGCGCATCAGGGAAAGTGCCGTGCCGTGAGTCGTACGGGGCGGCAGCTTCCCTGCCAGTCTGCCGTTCTTCGGTCGGACGGCAAACGACGGGCGGGCAAGGAAGCTGATCCCGCTGGGGCGGGATCACCCTCGCGTCGCAAACGACGGCGACGCGAGGGCCGCCCCTCCTTGACGACCTTACCTTTACCCACAAGTGGCGCAGAGGTCGTTTGCCGTCGGAGGGGCCGCATCCCGCCCCTGGGCGAGACCGTTTATGGCGGTGAGGTCGGCCCATCGGTTGTTCGATTTACCGCGATTCTAACGACCGTAATGGGTGAGTTGGCGAAGCCAATCTGCGCCGACCTCCCCGCTCGCGCCGCTAAACGATGCCCCACTCGCTTCGCTCGGGGTTGGGACGCTTGCGGCTCGTGCGGCCCCTCCATCGGGCCTGCGACGCGAATTCGTCGCTCCCGAGATGTGGGTAAAGGCAAGCCTTAACGACATTAGCAGTCGCGGATCCACCTGCATCGCGACTTGCAGCCTGACCTGCCGTCAGTTTCTCGAAAATGACGGGAGTGTCCGTGCCACGGAGTACTACGACACTCTCCTGCGTCCCCGGCGAACCAGGGGGCGCAGGATCGGAGGCAGACCAATGCCCGACAGCCTGATCGATCGCTCGACGTTCGATGAGATCGCCCGCGTTTACGCCGACCGCTGGCGCGTGGGGCTGTGCGCGGTGGACGCCGATGGCGCGGTCATCCACGACTCCGGCCACTGTGAGGGCTGCGGTGAGTGCGATGAGGCGTCATGCGACGGGGCGCGGGCGTTCGCGGTGAGCGAGGGCTTGCGGTGGGGGGAGCCGTCGGTGACGCCGTGCCCGTGCGGGCGGATGCTGTGGGCGGCGCCGCTGATGTGCAACGCGGAGGTGCTCGGCGGGCTGGTCGCCAACGCGACCGAGGGGCAGGTGTTGCGGGAGTCCGACGATGCGCCGCCGCTGGATATCCCGCGGGTCTGCGCGAACCTGCGCGAGCTTGCGGAGGCGCGGAACATCACGAATGCCGCGGCGCTGCAACTGAACCGGCGCAGCTACCACGACGAGCAGCAGCGCGCCCACGCGATCCAC
>JBNJEK010000292.1:0-5375 GCA_051745855.1 Armatimonadota bacterium | reverse complement strand
TCTGAAGGAGACCCGCCCGGGCGGGACGAAACGAGCGCCGGAGGCGATGAAGATGGCCCGGCGACCGAACGTACTGTGGATCTGCACCGACCAGCAGCGCTACGACACGATCGCGGGACTCGGCAACGAGCATATCCGCACACCGAACCTCGACCGCCTGATGGCCGAGGGGACGGCTTTCACGCACGCGTTCAGTCAGAGCCCCGTCTGCACGCCGAGCCGCTGCGGCTTTCTGACGGGCATGTATCCGACGACCATCCGCGGGCGCCAGAACGGGCAGCTTGAGCCGCCGGATGGCGACCTGCTGATCACGCGGATGCTCGCGGACAGAGGCTACGACTGCGGGCTTGCGGGGAAGCTGCACCTCGCTGCATGCCACGGACGCGTGGAGCGGCGCACCGACGACGGCTACCGCGTCTTTCACTGGAGCCACCATCCCGCGCCCGACTGGCCGGAGAACGCCTACGCCCGGTGGCTGGAGGCGCAGGGGCAGACGTGGGGCGACCTCTACCACGTGCCCGACGGCGCATATGCGTACCCGGGGATCCCGACGGAGTACCATCAGACCACATGGTGCGCGGAGATGGCGCTGGATTTCATCGACCAGTCGCGCGACGGGCCGTGGCTGATGAGCGTGAATCCCTTCGATCCGCACATCGCCTTCGATCCGCCGCCCGAGTACTGGGAGCGTTACGATCCGGACGCGCTGCCGCTCCCCGCGCATGTCCCCGGTGAGCTTGACGACAAGCCGAGTTTTCAGCGCGCGGATCATCACGGCTCGAAGGGCGGCCGCGGGAAATCCTGCGCCGAAGCCACCGATCGGCAGCTTCGCGAGGTGAAGGCCGCATATTACGCGATGATCGAGCACATCGACCACCACGTGGGGCGACTGCTCGACCACCTCGACGCGACCGGGCAGCGCGAGGACACGATCGTGATCTTTCAGTCGGACCACGGGGAGATGCTCGGCGACCACGGGATACTGCAGAAGGGACCTTACTTTTACGACTGCCTGACGCGCGTGCCGCTGATCGTCTCCTGGCCGGGGCAGTTCGAGGAGGGGCTTTTGAGCGATGCGCTGGTGGAGTTGACGGATCTTGCGCCGACGCTGATGGAGGCGGCTGGTGACGAGCCGCCGGTGCGGATGCAGGGGCAGTCGCTGACGCCGATTCTGCGTGGTGAGGCCAACCCGCACAAGCACCGGGAGTCGGTGTATTGCGACTATCTCAACGCAATGCCCTGCCGCCGCCCGCCCGCCTACGGGACGATGTACCGCGACCGCGAGTGGAAGGTCTGCGTCTACCACGGCGACGCGCGCGGCGAGGGCGAGTTGTACGACCTGCAGGCCGACCCCGGCGAGCACACGAACCTGTGGTATGACGCCGACTACGCCGAGCAGCGCCTTGAGTACACCCATCGCTGCTTTGACCGCAGCGTTTTCACGATCGATCCGTGGCCGCCCCGCGTGGGCCGCTTCTGAGGATGGTGACGATGATGCGCTGGAGTATTCCGCTGGTCCTTGTGCTGACACTGCCGGTCACGGCGTTCGCTCAACCCGCTGCCGGGACGATCGAGCTTCCCGCGCTCGGGCTTTTTGACTTCACTGAGGGGACGGTCGAGGCGTGGGTGAGCTTTGAGTTCGACCCCCGCGGGTGGCAGGAGGACGAGGGCGTCTACCAGTGGCGTGGGCGCTGGTTCACCTTCGAGGCGCCGGAGACGGAGACCGACCTCGGCGCAACCGTGGTCAGCGAGTTCGGCTTGAAGAATCACGGACGTCTCGGTCGGATTGAGCCGGGATGCAACTGGCGCACCGCGTTCGTGGTGGACGGGCAGAAGGTCCCGCATCCGCTGCTGCCGACGTGCACCGAGCTTGAGCCCGGCACGTGGCATCACTTCGCCCTGACGTGGCGCGACGCCCGCGTCGTCCGCGCGTACATCGATGGTGAGCTTGTCGAGGAAAGGGAGTTCCCCTACACGATCAACCGCCCGGTGCCGGAGGGCGCGAGAATCGTCATCGGCCACCCGGAAGGCACCGGCTTCAACCGCATTGTCATCGACGACCTGCGCATCTCTGCGGTCGCGCGAGAGCCCGGGGAGTTCGGCTTCGATCACGCGCCGCCGGAGCCCGACCCGAACACGCTGCTGCTGCTGGACTTCGAGCAGATCGCGGATGGAGCGATCCGCCCTGCGGTGATGGCGCGCGCGGACGCGCCGGAGACATTCACGATCCGGGGCGGGCGCATCGTTGATGGCAGGACCGGACAGGGCTTTGCACTGACTACGTCGGAGGCTGGTGAGGCGCAGTGACCACACCCGTGACATGCGGACGAAGCCACACTGAAGGCCGCCCGACCCCTTGCATCCCTGCCGTTCGTGGGACAGGCATTCCTGCCTGTCGGCCTTTCGCAATGCTCTTGCTCATTGCTCTTGTGTCTGCGGCCCATGCGGCTGTCACTCGGCCGGACGCGCCCACGGATCAGCCGCTCATCTCGTGGCGAGTGCCGGTCGTGTCCGCGCCGCTGATGACGGATGCGCCGACCATCGACGGCACGGTCGATCGCGCGGAGTGGCGGTCGGCCGCGCAGCTTGCGCCCTTCGTGGCGATGGACACCACGCTGGCCACCGACCAGCCGGACGTGGCGTGGATCGGGTACACGGATGATGCGCTGCACATCGCGTGGCGCTTCAGCCGCCCCTCCTACGCGCCGCCGCCGATGAGCGGCGACGACCCGATGGGCGTCTGGCGCGACGACTGCATGGAGATGTTTCTCAAGCCGCCGGGCGAGCGCGGGGAGTACAACTTCGTCGGCAACGCCGCCGGTGTGCATGAGGAGGGCTACCGCACCACCGCCACCGACAAGCAGTGGACTGCCGAGTGGAGTTACGCCGCGCGCGTGACGGAGACAGGTTGGGAGGGCGAGATGACGATCCCCTTTGCCGCGCTGGAGCGCGAGGCGCCCGGTGCAGACGACGTCTGGGGTTTCACCATCGCGAACAACCAGCGCACCCCGCGCGGGATGCAGTCCACGTGGTCGTGGCTGCGCGAGTGGAAGGCCGAGCGGGATCTCGGCTTCCTGACCTTCGCGGAGCGCTCGCTGGCGGCGCGTGTGCTTGACGCGGGGGAGATCTCCCGCGGAGAGATCGGCGCCCTGCTGGAGGTCACGAACTTCGCCGACGAACCCGCCACGGTCCGCGTGAGTGCTTCGCTGCACCGCCCGACTGAGCCCGGCCTTTCGTGGTTCCGCCACTACGATGGCGAGGCTGACCCGCTCGCCGATGCCGGTGATGCCGAACGCGACCTCCCAGCGGACGAGGTGTACGACCGCGTCATGGAAAGCTGGGAGGAGATCGCTTCAGAGCAGCGCGAAGTGACCGTCCCGGCAGGTCAAAACCGCCGCGTGGCGCTGGCCGAGGAGGCGGAGCGCGGCAGTTACGTCTTGCACTACGAGGTCACCGACGCGGACTCCGGCGCGATCCTCGCCGCGGGCCCGCTGCCCTTCGAGAAGCGCGCCGCTCTGGAGATCGTGCTGACGCCTTACACGCTGGCCGCCGAAGCTGTCGAGGTCACCGCCGACTACCGCCGCGTCGCGGGCATCAGCGACGGGGACGAGCTTGAGATCGCGCTACTGCCTGCCGAGGGTGAGGCGCCGATCACCACCGAGCGCCGGGTCGTCGATGTCGCCGACGGCCGCACCGTCCTCGACCTCGATGTGAGCGAGGTTCCCGCCGGCGACTACGTGGTCAGCGCCGCGATCGCCCCGCCGGGAGGCGAGGCTCGCGCCGACCGCACGGAGGACCTGCACGTGCCGGAGGCGCCGGAGTGGTGGAACGCTTCTGTCGGCAGGCCCGAGGCGACGGATACCGTCCCGCCGCCGTGGACGCCGATGCGCACCATCGACGGGGGCTTCGCAGTGTGGAATCGCGAGATCGCTGTCGGCGACGCGCTCCAGCCCTCGTCGATCGACGCGGGCGGCGTGCAGATGCTTGCGGCGCCGGTCAGCCTCGACGGCGTGGCGCTGGGCGAGGCGCAGTGCACGCTTCAGCGAAAGACCGGCATAACCTGGCAGGCGCCCGTCACCGCCGAGGGTGTCGCCGGCGAGATGACACTCAGCGCGGAGTTCGACGGCTTTATGAAGTACACGCTCGAACTTCAGCCCGAGGCCGCTGATGCGACGCTCGACCGCATGGTGCTGGAGATCCCGCTGCCGCCGGAGCTTGCGCAGTATTACAACCACGCGTCACTCGGCACACCACCCGGTCATGAGGCCGTCGAGCGGCGCGGTGACGCGGGCGAACTGACCGACGAGGGCCTCGCGCTGCCCTTCAGCTTCAGCGTCTGGGTGGGCGACACCGAGCGCGGGATCAACTGGGTCGCCGAGGACGATCAGTGGTGGCGGCCCGCCGACCCTGAGCGCGCAATCGTCATCGAACGCACCGGCGACGCCGCCTCGCTGCGCGTGAATTTCGTCGAGGAGCCTCTGACCATCGACCGGCCGATCACGTTCGAGTGGGCGATCCTGCCCACGCCGAGCAAGCCGCTCGACCAGCGCTTCCTGCGCGATCTCTACCTCGTGCAGCGCGCGTTCTACCTCGACGAGGAGATGACCGAACTCGCGCCTGACACCGAGGGGTACATCGATGCGATGGCCGAGGCGGGCGTGAACGCGTTCTGCCAGTGGGCGTGGGACGGGCCGAGCGTCTGGAACGAGGACTTCTCTGCTCCGGCGTACCGCCCCACTCGGCAGAATGAGATCCGCCGCGACGCCTTCAAGCAGGCGATCGAGATGGCGCATGAGCGTGGCATCGAGCACGTGATCGTGTACGCGCTGTGGGCGACGATCCCCGACTGGCCCGGCCTGCAGCACTACTGGCCGGAGATGGCGCTCGGGCCGCTGCTGCCCACTCCCGGCGGATACAAGCAGTGCTCCGCGCAGCCCTTCGCCGACTGGCATGTCTGGGAGCTTGCGCAGACCATCCGCGACCTCGGGATCGACGGCGTCTACCTCGACGGCGGCGCCAACCCGCGCAACTGCACGAACATGCACCACGGGCACGGCTACGTGGACGCGGATGGCAACCAGCACGGCGGCTACGGAATCTTCGGCAAGCGCGAGCACCTCAAGCGCATATACACCCTCTTCCACGGCGAACTCGTGGATGACGGCCTCGTCTACGTGCATCACTCGGGCACATTCCTGCCTGCGGTCGAGAGCTTCGCGGATATCCACCACGGCGGCGAGGGGTCGGACTTCGTGATGGACGACTTCGTCGGCAAGTTCTACGGCCGCCCCTTCGGCCTGCCGGTGACCTTCACGCGCTGGAACGTGCCCTGGTACCCGGAGCGCCGGATCAACTCCTGGCGGCTGGCGCTGCTG
>JBNJEK010000291.1:0-5391 GCA_051745855.1 Armatimonadota bacterium | reverse complement strand
TGGAAGCCCGTCCTACAAACGGCTTAGAAGCCGTCGCTGTCTTGGTCGTTTGTAGGACGGGCATCCCTGCCCGTCAGTCGTTCGGCTACAAACGGCTTAGAACCTGTCGTTGTCTTTGTCGTTTGTAGGATGGGCGTCCCCTGCCCTTCAGTCGTTCGGTTACTGCCCGACGATCATCTCTGCCAGGCGCTCGCGAGCGCGGGCGTAGTCGCGCTCGGCGTGGCTCCAGTCCTGGAAGGAGGAGGCCACGTCACTGACGATGCGATCGACGCGCTCCTCCGGATCGTGGCGCGGCACCACGACCATCGTCTGATATCCCATCTCAATGTCCAGACCGTCGCCCTCACCCTGCGACGCCAGCACCATGTACTCGTAGTCCTCCATCGCCTCGCGGATGAGCTTCAGGCGGATCGACCCGACCGGGCCATCGATCCCGGCAGGCTGGCCGGGATACAGCAGCATCCCCTCGCCCCAGAACTTCTCGCGGAAGTGCGGGGCGTTCCAGATGCCCTCCATGCCGTCGTACGCGCCCCAGTAAACGCTCGACCAGTAGAGGAAGCCGGTGATGTCGTACGTCCAGCTTGTCCAGAAGGGTGCGCGGTAGCTTAGCGGATCGCTGTCGATCTGCCACCACGGCGTGGCCTCCGGGCCCTGGCAGAGCGCCGTGTAGCTCCAGAGGCGCTCGCCGAGCTTCAGGCGCTCGTTCGCGGTCGGCTCATCCCACAGGCCCCAGAGCGGGCACCAGATGTCCACCGCGCCGTAGAGGTCGCCCCACTCGGGCTTGCTCGACACGGTCTGCTCGGTGCACATGCGCGCGATCTCCGGATCGGCCTCCTCGATCAGCGCGCCCTGCTGCCGGACCGTCTCGTACTCCTCCGCGTCATTCGGCTCGTCCTTCATGTAGATGTAGGCGAGGTCGAGGTAGCCGAGATCGCGCAGCCAGTCGGCGGTGGCGGCGAGGTACGCCTTCGCCTTCTCGGGCTCATCCCGATAGCGGAAGGGAATGCGAAGGGCGTTCACATGCTTCTCCTCGACCAGCATGCGCAGGCGCTCGGCCTCGCCGTCCTCGATGATCCCGTCCTCCTCGTTCCAGTCCGGCCAGATGTCGCCGAGCGAACTGGGGACGGCACGGTGGTTGAGCAGCGTGTCGATGTATGCGTCCTCGATCTCCGCGAATTCCTCGGAGGAGGTGTCCATCTCGAGCACGTCGGCCACGCGACTGCCGAGGCTGCCGAAGTTTGAGCGCATCGCGATCTCAGCGGGCAGTTCGAAATCCCACACGCGAAGCTGCACAGGCACCTGCGCCAACTCCATTGAGCCGGCCGCGACGGTGATGGTGCCGGTGTAGCGGCCGGGCCTGGTGCCGGGAGGGACGTAGAGGTCACACCAGACCTCCTCGTTGAGGCCGGGGTCCACGTCGAAGGGCGCTGCGTCGTACGTTGCGCCCTCAAGCTCCTCGCCGGTGCGCGGATCGTTGAACGGGATCAGCGCGTCGGGGTACATCCCCGCCGGACTGTCCATGCGGTGGCTGGGCGTGTCGATTCTCAGGTAGTGGGCGCGGTAGAGCGCGAGGTTGAACGCGGAGATCGCGCCGCCGGGGCCGTTGAGGGAACTGGTGACGACGCGGACGTCGCGTAGAGACCGGTCGCCGGCGTGGACGATCAGGCGGAAGGGCTCGTACTCGTTGGCAGCGGCTCGGAGATTGACCTCCGTCTGCTCGCCGGGCGGGGTGTCCTGAAGGACGCGCTGCCACGGTGAGGCGACCCAGACGGTGGCATCCTGCTGGGCGGGAGCGAGCATCGGTGTGACGGTCAGCATCGTGACGATCACCAGTGCGACGGTGAGTCTGGCGCGCATCAGCGGGACCTCCTCCTCGTTCGTGTGGGGAGAAAGTTCGCCACGGATTGCGGGTATGCCTGCTTCCTCGCCGCACGAGCAGACACGAAGTCGGACAGGAGTGTTGCAAACAGGCGTCGAAGGCTTGGAATGTAGGGAGGCACTTTGCAGCAGCGACCAAGCTTTCAGGAGGATCTTTCCGATGGACTCGATGACGCGAGAGAGTGTGGAGGCGGCGTTCGCGCGCGAATCCAGGGCGCATCTGAAGTATATTGCGTTCGCCCGGCAGGCGAAGGAGGATGGATATCCGAACGTGGCGCGGGTTTTCCGGGCGATCGCTGCATCTGAGAAGCGACACGCCCTCCAGCACCTGGAGATGCTCGGCGGAGTCGGCTCAACGCAGGAGAACCTGAGGGAGGCGTATGAGCGTGATGAGCGGAAGGCGGGGGAGATCTGCAGCATGTGCGGCGAGAGCGAGGGAGGGCCGGACAACCCGGGCGGCGCGTCGTGTGATACGCTCGAGGCCGAAAAGAGCCACCTGCTGCTTTACGACGAAGCGAAGTCCGCGGTGAATTCGGACGAGGATCTCGAGGAGACCCCGATCTACGTCTGCGGGGGCTGCGGGCGCACGGTGCGCGGCGAGGCCCCCGAGCGCTGCCCGGTCTGCGATACCCCCAGCGAGGAGTTTGAGGTGTACTGAACGGTCTCGCCGCCCACGGACACGTCGAGGCCGGCGCCACAGGAGCGCCGGCCTCTCGAATTACTGGGGTCTGTCGGGTCAGCGCAGCAGGCGCGCGATGCTGACCTCGATCGCCACCTCGTTGAGGCGCTGCTGAAGCGCCGGCGGCGTCCGCGGACTGTTATTCTGAATCTCTGAGGTAATGATGTGATAGCGATCGTAGAGATCGCCCCAGCGGTCCACGAAGTACTGCCGCTGCTCCCCCGAGTAGCTCAGCGGCTTGACCTCCGGGATCGGGTTGCCGCCCTCGACCTCGCCCCACGCGCTCACGATCTCCTCCGCCCACTCGCGTGAGTACGCCCGGATCCGCTCCGGCAGATCGCCCCACAGGCAGGGCAGGATGATCATCGCGTTGTGCTCGGAGTTGACGAACTCCGTCTGATGCAACGAGAGTATCTGTTCGGGGGCGTGGCGCTCCAGCAGCTCAAATAGCCACCTGAACAGCGTCGACTCGTGGTGCCGGTTGGGTTCGACGAAGCGGTGCTCGTCGATCTGCTCGTAGACGATCCCGCGTCGCGTGGGGAGCACCTCTTCCTCCCGGTCGTCGTAGATGTCTACGCGCTTCCACATCAGTTCGGTCTCCGGGTCGGGCCCGCGCATCCACGCCCAGAACTCGTCGTTCGTGTACTCCGAGCCATCCCACGCCTCGACGGGCGCGCGGGCGGTGCCCTCTGGATTCGCATCCGGCATGAAGACAAGCAGGCATTCGCGCAGGATACGCTCGCGGTCGAGTTCGGTCGGCCTCCCGTCGATGGTCTCGCCGGTGAGAAGCTGGCTGATCACGTTCATCTGCGCGGCGATCGGTGCCGGCTCATGCGCGTGCGGCTTGAAGAAGATCGCCACGTGCTTGTCCGCGTCATCGACCGAGCGGTCGGTCACCGTCAACGCCCAGACCGGGTAGCCGGCAAACTGCTCTTTGCTCTCGGCGACGAATGTCTTCGGGTACGCCTCCGCCCACTCCTCGACCTTCAAGTTGACTTCATCGGGGCGCGATATCCACGCTGGTTCGAGCATGTGTGTCTCCTTTCGAAGAGCGGGAACAGGGAAACGGCGCGATAGTGGCGGTGAGAATGCCGCCGGTCGTCGCCTGTTGCCCATTGCCCATTGCCCACTGCCCATTGCCCACTGCCCATTGCCCATTGCCTGTTGCCTGTTGCCTGTTGCCTGTTGCCTGTTGCCTGTTGCCCAATCCCGCCGTTCTACGACCGGATCATCACCAGCAGCATCTTGAACGCCTCGTCGGCGTGGAGGGCGTGCGGGATGTCGGCGGGCATGATGAGCATCTCGCCGGCTTCGACGGCGTGGTCGGTGCCGCCGATGGTGATGCGGGCTGCGCCGTCGAGCACCTGCACGAGCGCATCATAGGGCGTGGTGTGCTCGCTGAGACCCTGGCCGGCGCCGAAGGCGAAGAGGGTGACGGTGCCGGTCTCCCGCTCAATGATGGTGCGGCTGACGACCGAGCCCTCCTGATACTCCACGAGCCCGGCCATGTCGATGGTCCGTCCGATCAGATCGTCTGCGTCGGTCATGGATTCTACCTCGCGTGTGCATGTTCAGTGCGCGAGTTATATTTTGACGCTACGGGCCGGATGACCTGCCGCGGGTCGCCGTCATCGTTCGGCGCCCTTCACTCTGTCACCTGGTTCGGTGCCTCATACTCCCACCGCTCAGGCTCGGTCTCGGGGATCGGGACGTGATTCCAGAACTCGGTCAGACCGCGCGGGCCGGGACGGATGCTCGGGACAGTGATCGGCTGTCCGCCAAGTTCCGCGGAACGTGCCGCGAGTATCCCCGGCATCGTGTAATCGCACATGCGGTAGACGTCGATCGGCACCGGTCGGTCGTCGAGGATCGCTTTCGTGAAGTAGTAGGCGGTCTTGATGTCCGTGCCGCCGTGACCGACTGACTTGTCATCCTCGGGCGCGGCCGTGCCGATCGGGGAGCACTCCCAGCCCTGCTTGTGATCGCGATTGCGGTCTGCCACCCGGCAGAAGCCCTCGTGCCGATACCACTCCGCGCCGCCCATCGTGCCGTGCAGGCGGTAGTTGTGCGAACTGGGCCGGGCGGTGTTGAGCGTCACCGTAATCTTGATCAGCCGTCCCGCCGCCGTCTGGAAGAGACCGATCTGCCCGTCGGAACGCAGCGGCGCTTCGGTCTGCCACCACGGGCCCTCCTTGCAGACGACGGATGTCACGTGGTCGTCGAGGACTTCCAGCAGGGGGCCGAGATCGTGTGTGAGGTACTGGATCGGCGGCTGGTCGGCCCGCCAGATCGGCGTGAGATCGGTCAGCCCCTCCTCGCGCGCCTTGCTCGGACTGAAGCGCTGGTTGTCCGCGTCCATCAGGCTCGCGGGGAGGTAGTGGAGGTACTCGCCCTCGGCGAGGGAGATCTCGCCCAGCGATTTCTCGATGACCCACTTGCGCCAGTAGCGAAGGAAGTCGAGGAATGACGAGTTCTCGGCGAGCATGTACTGTTTGCCGGTGACCTGCACGGCGGCGACGAGATCGTGGCACTCCTCGATGGTGAAGGCTCCGGGGACCTCGCAGAGCACGTGGCAGCCTGCCTCGAGCGCCTGGATGGAGTGTTTCGCGTGAATTCGGCCGTTGGTCGCGACGGCGACTGCGTCCGGTTCCATCGCGAGAAGCTCCTCGAACTCCTCGACCATGGGGACGTCCGGGGCAATCTCCTTTGCATTCTCGCGGATCTGCTCAACGCGGTCGGCGCAGCCGATGACCTCGGCGTGCTCAACGCGCATGAAGTTGCTCAGATGCGACCGTCCCCGGCGCAGGCCGAGGATTCCGACGCGTAACTTCTTC
>JBNJEK010000290.1:0-5409 GCA_051745855.1 Armatimonadota bacterium | reverse complement strand
ACGAGGAGGCGATGGGGATGAGGAAGTACGCGTGGTTCGCGATGAGCGGGGTTGCGGCCCTTGCGCTGATGCTCAGCGCGGGCTGTGAGCCGCAACAGGACCTTGAAGAGACCACACCTGCCCCGTCGGAGTTGGTCGACGAGGCCGACGAGCAGATTGTGGACGAACTGGCGGATGAGGAGGAGACGCAGATGGATTGGACAATCAGTTCGAGCGCATTTGACGACGGGGGGATGATCCCCGAGAAGTACACCGACGATGGCGACGACGTCTCGCCGCCTCTGAGTTTCGAGGGCGTCCCTGAGGACGCGGTGGAGATCGCACTGATCTGCCACGACCCGGACGCCCCCCGCGAGGGCGGCTGGACACACTGGGTTGTCTACGGCATGGCACCCGACATCGGCGGATTGTCTGAGAACGTTCCCACCACCCCGACCGTCGATGACCCTGAGCTTATTCAGGGAGAGAACACCTGGGGCAACACCGGCTACGGCGGCCCTTCGCCGCCGCCGGGCGATCCGCACCGCTACCAGTTCCGCGGCTACGCGCTGTCCGAGTCGCTGAATCTTGAACCCGGCGCCACGAAGGACGAGCTTGAGGCCGCGATGAATGGCAAGATCGTCGGTGAGGCGATGCTCGAGGGCCTCTACGGCCGCGACTGACGTGCGCAACACAATCTGGGACCGACCACACGGGCGGGCGCGTACCCGGAAGGGCCGCGCCCTGCCCGCTCGGAGGGGAGATCATGACACGCTGGATTACGCCGCTGCTGATCGCACTCACAGCCTGCGCGGGTATAGCGCAGGACCGTATGATCATCGAGGATTTCGACAACGTCGACGCCTGGTCGGGTTTTGAACTGAGTCAGGAAGTTGCACACTCCGGCGAGACATCCGCGCTCTGGCGCAATCATCACGAGCAGCCCAGCGCAGCATCAGACAGGATTCCCCACGACTGGTCAGACTGGAACGCGTTTACATTCCGGGTGCACAATGAACGGGAGTTGGACACCGCGTTCATGTGCATCATCACCTCTGAGAACCCCGAGACGGAGGGCCCCGACTACTGGTCGGTCAAGGTCCCTCTGAACTTCACCGGCTGGAAGATGTTCGGCGTGATGATACGCAACAACGCAGGTGTGCGAAGCCCGCGCGGGTGGGACCAGGTGGACGCAATTCGCTTCACCGCGTCCGGGTGGGGGAATGAGCCGCATCCGGAGGCGGTGGTTCACATCGATCAACTCGAACTGCGCAATGACATCGGTGGACGCGGTCCGCTGCTGACCGATGAGGAGTTCTTCTCTCTGCTGCGCGACGACATGGAGGGGCTTGCTCCCGCGCGTGAAGCGGCGGACAGCGGCGACTACGATCTCGCAAAGCAGCGCCTGCTGGAGTACTATCGTGGCCGAGACTGGCCGAAGTGGAACTTCGATCCGTCAGAGTACGACCAGCATCGCGAGGAGGGCTACAACACCGGTCCGGCCGACTACGTCCTCACGCACATGTTCGACCGCTTTGGCCGCGAGGCGCATGTGGGCGATGACATCGACTGGAGTTACAACGGCTTCGACCCCGATGAACCCGCATACACGCCCGAGTGGACGTACCAGCTCAACCGCTTTCAGAACTGGAGGATCCTCGGACGGGCATGGTGGGCCACAGGTGATGACAAATACGCCGAAGAGTTCGTCGATCAGATGCTCGACTGGATCGAGGACAATCCCATGCCGGTGCTGGGAAGCCCGAATCAGGCTCCGACATGGCGCACGATCGAGCAGGGGATCCGCACCGCGGGTTCGTGGATGGACGCGTACCACTACTTCCTCTTCGCCCCGCAGATGACGCCAGAGGCGCACACGACATTCCTCAAGTCATGGGTGGAGCACGCCCGCACACTCACACGAATGACCCTCGACTACCCCCAGCACGGCGGCAACTGGGTCACGATGGAGTGTAACGGCCTGGCGCATATCGGCTGCATTTTCCCTGAGTTCACCGAGGCCGAACACTGGCGCGATGTGGCCTACACTCGCCTGCTGCAGGAACTGGATCGGCAGGTGTACCCTGACGGCGCGCAGATGGAACTCGCGCCCAGCTACCATCAGGTCGCGCTCGGCAACTTCCGGCGTGCGACGAATCCGGCGCTGGAGAACGGGTTCGAGCTTCCTGATGGGTACATCGATGGCATGAAGCGGATGTACGAGTACAATCTCCGCGTGATGCTGCCGTCCGGGCAGGTACCCCCGCTTAACGATTCGGGCATGTCACGACTGGAGAACTCGCTGCGCGAGGCGTATGATACGTGGGGCGATCCGAGGTTCCTGTGGGGCGCGACCGGCGGCGCCGAGGGCGAGCCGGTGGACTTCACCTCCGTCTTCTTCCCGTGGGCCGGGCAGGCGGTCATGCGCTCGGGCTGGGAGAAGGATGCGCGCTACCTGATGTTCGAGGTCGGCCCCTTCGGCACCGGCCATCAGCACGAGGACAAGCTCGGGCTTTACCTCTGGGGCTGGGGGCGGCCGCTGCTGACTGAAGGCGGCAGCTACTCCTACGACCGCTCGCAGTGGCGCCGGTTCGTCCTCGACACGCCCGCGCACAACACCGTGATGGTCGACGGCATGAGCCAGCGGCGGCGAGGCCTGCGCGAACTTTACTCCACCGACGAGCCGCTGGAGGGCGTCTGGGCCACGAACGAACTCTTCGACTGGTGTGTGGGGACTTACGAGACTGGCTACGGGGAAGACCGCATGCCGTGTACCCACGAGCGGACGGTCATCCACCTGCGCCCGGACGCGTACATCGTCATCGACCGAATGCTCGACGCCGAGGGCGAGCATCTCTACGAGGCGCTCTTCAACCTCGACGCCGAGGAGGCAACCGTCCACGAGGATGGCCTGACGGTGTCCAGCGCTGATACGGGCCGGGCGAACCTGACTCTCATGCCGCTGGCGACTGAGGGCCTGTCTCTGCGCATCGTGAAGGGCCAGGAGGAGCCGCTGCTGGGCTGGGTTCCACGCACCGGCGAGCACCGGCCGGTGCCCTGCGCGGTGTACTCCAGGAGCGGCCCGACGCCGCAGATGATGGTGACACTGATGCTTCCCCACCCGACAGAGGAGCCGCCGGCGGTGCAGGCGGAGCTTCTCCGGCAGACGGATGAGATGCTGGCGATCCGCATAGGCCGCGAGGTGGGGGAGGAGACGATGCTCTACGCCTTCGACGGCCCGACCGCGATGGAGGCCGGAGGCGTGGCGACGAACGCGAAGCTGGCCGTGGTGCGCCGTGATGGCACTGGTGCGATCTCCGGCGGCGTGGTCGAGGGCACCGCGCTGGAAGTCGATGGTGAGCCCGTGGCGATGCCATGAGACGGGGAGCAGGCCACCCGCCGGGTGGTGGAAGGACCTCGAGGGCTCAGCCGTGAATTGTAGGAGCGAGGCGTACCAGGTAAAGAAGAGGGAGGACGCAGGATGCGTACGATCACGCTTATACTCGCAGTGACGGTGGTGACCGCGATGGCGGCAGGCGCGCAGCAGTTCGAGCCGATCGAGCCCTATCCGTGCTTCGTGCATGAGACGATCGCCGATCAGGACTACACGGTCGGCGAACTGCTCTATGAGGACGATTTCTCCGGCGACATGTCCAACTGGGTCTGGGAGGGCGACGTCGAGCCCACGCTCACGGACGGGCGAATGGAGTTCACGACGCGAACCGGCCTGACCGTCTGGTTCAAGGAGAAGCTTGAGGGCAACGTGATGATCGAGTACCAGCGGCAGGCATGGGCCGGTGGCGGGGAGTTTGACTACTGCCGCGACCTCAACTGCTTCTGGCAGGCGACCGATCCCGAGCACCCGGACGACTTCTGGGCGCGGTCAGAGTGGCGTGACGGCAAGTTCGGCAACTACGCGACGCTCAAGCAGTACTACGTCGGCTACGGTGGAGGGAACAACACGACCTGCCGGTTCCGACGTTATGTCGGCGAGGCCCCGCCGCCCGACCCGATCCACCACTACGACGGCAACCCGCATTACATGATCGTGCCGACGCACACATACACGTTCCAACTGGTGTACTTCAACGGCCTCGTGCAGTACATTCGCGACGGCGAGATCATCTTCGAGCTCGACGATCCGGAGCCCTACGAATCGGGATACTTCGGCTTCCGCACCACGCGCAATCACGAGTTCGTGGACAACTTCAAGGTCTACCGCCTGGAGGCGAAGTAATCGACCTGCGGATAAGAGGCGACCGATGAGCTGACAATGGGATGAATGGCCGGCGGTGAGCCCACGCGCCGCCGGCCATCGTCACGAGGCACCGCAAATAGGACCCGAATGGGGCTGGAGACAGGGGGTCGTGTCCGATGAAGCTCAGCGAGCGCCTTGACGATCCCTCGGCGCGGTCTCTGCGACGAGCGCTGACCGGCCTGTGGATCGCATCGATCCTCGGCGTGGTTGGTGTCGCGGTGTACATGACACTCGTCGGCGGAGTGGACATCCCGGAGATCCGGGAGCATCGAGGTTTCTCCGAGTACCTTCTTCCCGCCGGCCTGTCCTTCATGTCGCAGTACGTGGACGCCACTCTCGGGATGGGCTACGGGACCAGTCTCACCGCGTTGCTGGTGTTGATCGGCTTTCCCGTGCGAACTGTCGTCCTCGCAGTGCTTCTGCAGCAACTTGTAGCAGGCGGCCTCACCTCGGTCTTCCATCACATGTTCGGCAACGCCGACCTGCGTCCGGGGCACTTTCACTTCAAACTGGCGATCCTGCTTGGGGGCGTAGGGATTGTCGGGAGCTTCATCGCGGCGACCGTGGCCGCCTCAATCGCCGAAGGCGCGGTGGATATCGCGCTCGGCGGCGTGATACTCGCAATGGGCCTGCTCATCTTCGCGGCACGCCACGTCACATTGCAATTCTCCTGGGCGCGCGCCGGGCTCATCGGGCTGATCGCGGGGGCCAACAAGGGCTTCATGGGCGGCGGCTACGGTCCCGTGATCGTCGCCGGACAGACCGTCGTGGGTGACACGATGCGCCACGCAGTCGCGGTCACGGCGCTGGCGGAGGCGCTGTCCTGTCTCGGCGGAGTGGTCGGCTACTTTCTCATGGGCGTGGGGATGCCGTGGGCGCTTACGGGGGCGCTCGTGGCGGGCGGGGTGATCTCGTCACTCTTCGCGGCGGCTACTATCCGCTCGCTGCCCGAAGGGGCACTCAAAAGCATCGTCGCCGTGATGTACATCTTACTCGGCGGGTTGATGCTGTGGGCGTCCTTGACCTGACACACCCGGCCGGTCTCCTCACGCGCTCAGAGCATGTAGCGACTCAGATCCTCGTCCCCTGCAATGTCCTGGAGTTGCGAGTTGACGTAGCCGACATCGACATTGATGGCCTGCCCCGAGACCTCCGGCGCCTCGAACGAAAGC
>JBNJEK010000289.1:0-5427 GCA_051745855.1 Armatimonadota bacterium | reverse complement strand
CGCGCAGATTCAGCAGCGCGCCGACTCGCTTGCCGAGAGGTACGCGGGCGCCCCGCCCGACGGTGTGCTCGGGAGTCTGACGGCCGAACTGGCGCTGGTGGAGCAGCAGATCGCCACCGGAGAGGTCGAGAAGGGCGCCGCGGAAGCGCGCGCGGACGCACTCTCCGGTCAAACCGGGCAGATCCCGTCGGCCGGCGAGACTGCGACGCCGATGCCCGCCGCCGATCCAAGAGTGCAGGCCCTTCAGCAGGCAATACTTGAGAAACAGATTGAACTTGACGAACAACTCACGCGCCGGACTGAAGAGCACGAGGACGTGCAGGCGCTTAAGACCACCATTGAGCGGATGAAGCAGCGACTGGCTGAGCTTGAGGCCACTGTCGATGATGGAGGGCAGACGAGTCCGCAAACCTCCCTGCTGTTGGCGCAGACTACGATCAATGCAAATGTCGAAAGAGCGGCTGCCACTCGACAGCTCGAACTGCTCCAGCAGCGCGCCAACGAAATCCGCAACCGCCTGCCTGATGTGCGCACCGACGCGAGGCTCTACGAGGAGGTCGCGGCGCGCCTGGAGTCAGCACAGGCCAGCCACAACAACCTTCTGGACAGCCTGAGCAGGCTCGAGGCCGAGGAGCAACTGCTGGCGGAGGCGACGCTCTTCGAGGTCCTCACGGAGGCGGAGGCCCGCCACGTCCCCAGAGGGCTGGCCTCGTTCCTGGTCAAGCTCGTCGGCGCCGCGGCTGCGGGCTTTGCCCTCGGCATTGTCCTGATCTTCGTGCTGCATTACGTCGATTTCAGCTTCCAGGACGAGCAGGAGGCCGAGCGGATGCTCGGAGTTCCCGTGCTGGCCGGCATCCCGCGTTCCGACATCCTCATGGAAGAGGAGATTGAGGCCCCAGAGGAGACGCGGGAGCAGGAGGCCGAATCCGATGAAGGTATCTTCTGACCGGAGGCATATACGGTGCTGACGCCAACCGCGACAATCCTTGGATCACAGCCCCCACCGTCTGCCTACCTCGAGAGCTACCGGGTGCTCAGGTCCTCTTTGATGGCTCTGAACGAGCGGGAGCCATTCACCACGGCGCTCATTACCAGCGCGCGCGACCGTGAGGGAAAGACGACCATCACGACGAACCTCGGCACCGTCCTCGGCCTCGCCGGCCAGAGAACGCTGCTTGTTGATGCGGACTTCTACGGCGCGGGCCTGACGCGAACATTCGACATCCCGGACGACACGCCCGGGTTCACGGATGTATGCCAGGGCGAGGCAGACCTGCACGATGCGATACTCACAACCGAGGTCGATACGCTCAGCGTCCTCCCCGTCGGCACAGCCCGAGACATGGGTCCGGAACTGGTCGCGGCCACCTCAATCGGCAATACCATTGATATGCTCGGTGACGCCGCCGATTACGTCTTCATCGACTGCACGCCGATGAGCGGCTTTGGCACCGCGACCTCGCTCGCTCCGGTCGTCGATCTGGTGCTGATGGTGACGGTGGCGCGCAGTGATGCAATGGTGGTGCGCCGGTGTATCGATGATCTCGAGGACCAGCAGGCACGGTTCGGCGGTGTCATCGTCAACGATGTCCTCCCGCAGGACTCAGTCGTCCACCGCGCATTTCACCGCTACTACCAGTAACGCGCCCACAGCCAGCTCCCCTGCCACTTCCGGAACGCTGACAATGCCGTGACTCTATCCCCTCGGCGATGCACTTTGCCGCGCCTCTTTACGCTGCCCTCGGAGCGCCCGTTTTTACCTGTGAGATTCCTGTGAGCGGTCGTGTCTTCCCGGTATGCTACTCTCATCGTGCACAAGAGGCCAGTGATGTTCGATGGAAGATAGCACGCAGACCACGACGGCCCGAAGCACACAGCGACGGATGGGGGCGGGGTCGGCGGGGCAGCGGATCGAAGAGGAACGGGGTACTGACGAGGAGAGAACGGAAGTGGGCCAGCGAGCTGCCACTCGCTGACCCGCGGTAAGCCAAATCCCGGGCAGGGACCGCTCACCTCCTCTATTGTACCGCATCGAACCTGCAAAATCAACCGTTCCGCTCTGAGACGCGAGATCCCGCCCCCGCATGTGAAGTGGCCGTCCGAGACGGTTGCATCAGAAGGGGTCTTCAGTCATGCGAAGCGCCATGACACAGGCATGGGTGGGTTCACGCGTAGGACTGATGGGGAATCCATCGGATGGCTTCGGGGGAAAGACGATCGCCTGTCTTATACAAAACTTCGGCGCACAGGTGACTGTCCGCGAGAGCCAGACGCTCGAGATCGTCCGACACCCCATCTACGATCCGCTCTCTTTCCGCAGCCTGTCGCACCTTGCTGACACCGCTCACAACGATGGCTACTACGGCGGCATCCGCCTCCTCTACGCCACGTGCAAGAAGTTCCACGACCTCTGCAAGGAGTACGGCATCACGCTCGACGATCGCGCATTCGCTCTGCAGTATGACACCAACATCCCCCGGCAGGTCGGCCTCGGTGGCTCCAGCGCGATCATCACGGCAGCCATCAAGGCGCTGATGAAGTTCTACGAGCTTACCGACGACGACATCCCGCTGCCGGAACAGCCCAACCTGATCCTGGCTGTTGAGACAGACGAACTTGGCATCGCGGCCGGCCTGCAGGACCGCGTTGTCCAGGCCTACGGCGGCCTCGTATACATGGACTTCGCCCCCGACATCATGGAACGGGATGGCCACGGCCAGTACCTCCGGCTCCCCATCTCCCAGCTTCCTCCGCTCTACATAGCCTACACATCGATCCCGTCCGAGTCCGGGAAGATGCACAACATCGTCCGTCACCGCTTCGAGAACGGCGACACGGAGGTCATCGACGCCGTGAAGCGCTGGGCAGAGTACACCGATGAAGCGCGGCTGGCGCTCGAGATCGGCGACTACGGGCGATTTGCCACGCTGATGGACCTCAACTTCGACCTGCGGCTTGAACTCTACGGTGAGGACTGGCTCGGCCCGATCAACCTCGACCTGGTGAGCACCGCGCGCCAGATCGGCCTGCCCGCGAAGTTCGCCGGCTCCGGCGGCGCAGTGATCGGCTGCTACGAGACTGAAAAGCAGTTCCAGCGGGCGAGGCGGGCGTTCGAGGACGGCGGCTACGCATTCGGCCGCATCGTGCCGACGACGTCAACCGAGATCGTGACCGAGGGAGCATTGCGCTACACAGCCATGTGAAAGGCGACCGTCCACGACGCCTTCGCGACCTGTGAGTGAAAGGTGGTGAGAACTGTGAGCAGCACGATCCTCAGGGAACGACGGAAGAGTGACCATCGCGCGGAGATGGCGGTGCAGCACGTTGAGGTGCAGCCTTCGAACATTCCAGAGAGTTGTCTGAGCACGCGATCACGCTGGTACACGCGCACGAAACGCATCGGAGATATCGTACTGGCGACCATCGCGTTGATCCTGACACTGCCTCTGTGGGGCTTTGTCGCACTGGCCATCAAGCTCAGCAGCCCGGGGCCGATCTTCTTCCGACAGAAACGCCCGGGCAGAGGATGTGTGCCCTTCGAGATATGGAAGTTCCGAACCATGGTGCCCGATGCCGAGGACAGGCTCGCTGAAGTCGTGGATGTCAACGACACCGAGGATCCGTTGATCCGTCTCGAACACGATCCCCGGGTCACCGGCGTCGGCCACCTGCTGAGAGTCACGAGTCTCGATGAACTGCCCCAGCTTATCAACGTGCTCAAGGGGGAGATGAGCATGGTGGGCCCGCGGCCAATCTCGCGGCCGATCTTCGACCCGCGCAACCGCATCCGACTGCAGGTAACGCCGGGGATCACGGGCCTGTGGCAGATCTCCGGGCGCAAGAACGGCGACACGAACTTCATGCTGACAAAGGACATGGAGTATCTCGACAAACGATCATTGTGGTTCGACTGCGGGATCCTGGTGAAGACAGTCTTCGCCGTAATCCGAGCCGACGGGGCGAGGTAGACATGGCGGCACGACGCGACAGGGACAGGTGGCTTACTCGCAACCGCGCGGCGGCGGTGGTTCTTGTGCTGCTCGTGAGCACGGCCGTGCTTGGCTTCGTCGAGCAGAAGACGATCCCCGCCGATGACATCAACCTGATTGCGCTTCCTGCCGAGGTCGGCGAGTGGACAGTCGTGGAGGAGGAGGCCAGCACGCAGTCGGACGGCTCCTATACGCTGCTGCGGCGGGTCTACCAGAGCGCCGACGGTCGCAAAGCCCACGTGACCGTGCAGGCGACCTACACCCGCCTCGGCAGCCTCCGGGACTGGTCGCTGGCCGCGATCGCGGCGGGATGGACGACCGCGGAGGAGACGGTCTGGCAGAGCGAGGACGGCCTTATGGTCGCGAGAATCGAGCGGATGGCCCACAAGGCCGACAGGCAGATTGCGCTGACGTGGTACACATCCACGCAGTCGCAGGCGCCTTCGCTGAAGAAGGCCGAGATGCTGGGGGCGCGCGACCGCCTTGCCGGCGGCAGGAAGCCGTGGGCGAGTCTCTACATCACAGCGCAATCGGGCGACGAGCAAGCCGACCGGGCGGCGGTCCAGGAGCTTGCCGCGGAACTGGGCCCGGGTCTGAGACAGATTATGGACGCGTGATGCAGGCGGCCGAGCGAACATGAGGCGCAAAAACGGAGGGGCATGATGACGACAGTTGACAGGTCAACAACAGAGGGTGCTTCCGTGAGGGAACGGGCCGCCGCCAGGCCGCGCGACATGACCGAGCGTATGAACCAGTACGCCCGCGCCGTCGCCATCGGCGTGCTGATCGCCATCATCGGTGTCGCCGCATTCGGACGCTTCTACACTGCCCGCTTCAGCGGCCTCGTCTCGACGACCGCCGTTGAGGCCGCTGAAGTCGCTCAGCAGCTCAGATACGGCCACGGCATGACCACGAAAGTCATCCATCCACTGTCGCTCTCATACGCGACTCCCTCAGGGGACAATACCGTCCCGCAGACACGACGCGCGCCGCTGTATCCCGTCATGCTCTCGGCACTCTTCCGGGTCCGGGGCGGCGGTGACGCATCCGTCGCCATGTTCAACGGGCTGATGTTCCTGCTCACCGGCTGGATGGTCTACGTCATCGGCCGCATGCTGTGGGACAGGCTGATCGCCATTCTCGCGGTCATCACCTACTTCATCAGCATCGCCGGCATAGGAGCAGCCCTGTCGGCGACCGGCGCGAGTCTGGCCGGACTCTTCCTGATGATCGGACTGTGGGCGGCCTTGCGCGGGCGCGTCGCGGCAGGGGAAGAGGATGCTCCGGACACCCCACCGCTGCGATGGCCCGTCATCGCCGGCGCCGCCCTCGGACTCGCATGGCTCTCGGGGATGACCTCGCTGATGCTGCTGATCCCGCTGGCCGTGCTCGCCACCACAGCAGGCGCGGCACGATGGCGCCAGGCCGCGGTGCTCGC
>JBNJEK010000288.1:0-5432 GCA_051745855.1 Armatimonadota bacterium | reverse complement strand
CACCTGAGCGCCACTGTCGAGGACGCGCGGAACGTAGGCCTCCGACGAGACGAACACCCGGTCGTGCTGGCGATCGATGCCGCCGCGGCAGCCGAGGCCCATGTGTGCTTCTACCACGCGGGCGAGGTCTATCTTGCGGAGCGGGTTCCGCCGGAGTTCATCGTCGAACTTGACCGGTAGGGCACAGGCCCCGCAGTGGTCTCCCGCGTGACCAGCGTTCATCCTCGCAGTGAGGGCGGTTCGAATGCCTCGCTTCGCGTACGCCACCGACCACCACCTCGACAGTGCATCCGGATTCTAAGAGGCGGCGATGGGATCCCCGCAGGCTCATCAAACCCTCGAATCATCGAGACTTCTACAGTGCGCAGAGAGGGACCTACAGGCGCTTCGGCGGGTGCAGGATCGGGCGACCTATGAACGAGAGACGAAGAGGCGCCAGTCGACGTGTGCACTGATACATATTTGCAAATATTTCCACAGAGAAGAATAGGTAATTCCATTCGTGATTATGGGCGTTAACCCTGATTCACATGAAGCTCGGAATCCCATACACTACGATTGCAGGCGTTTTGGTGGTTTCGTCTTCAGGCAGCGGGGATGGCACTGGTGTGGTTGTGGAGGAATTGGAAATGATTAGATCAGAGGCTTTCATCCCTGCGGACGTTGGCGCCGTCTCGATGGCCAGGAGGAAAAAGGTGCTGTGCGTGGATGATGACCGCAGCACGCGCGAAATGTGGAGGCTCTTTCTGGAACCGCTGGAATGGGATTGCCACACCGCCGAGAACGGTTCCGACGCGCTGGACGTGCTGCGTGAAGACAGCCACATCGGTCTTGTAGTCACGGATTTCTTCATGCCGGTTATGGACGGCCGCGCTCTATGTCAGGCGATCGAACGCGATTACCCTGACGTGAAGGTGGTTGTCATAAGCGGGTCGGTGCCGCAGGAACTGGCTTCATTGCGCGAGAGCGCGGTTGTCGCTGAGGTGCTTGAGAAGCCGGTACAGCGGGCTGACTTTCTGTCCGTGGTACACACGGCGCTGGAGTCGGGCTGAGGCCGCGGCGGACCTAAGCCGCCGGCCCCGGTCGCGAGCGCGACCGGGGCCGGCAATTGGCAATGATAGCTCCCTGTCCTACGGCTTGCAGTCGCCCGGAGCCATCACCGCCAGCGGCACCTCCACCAGTGTCGGCTGTCCTGACGCGAAGCCCTCCTCGATGGCCGGGCCGATCGCGTCGGGGCTGTCCACGCGCACGCCGCGCGCGCCGAAGCCCATCGCGGTCTGCGCCCAGCCGCACTCGCCCAGTTCGCTGGCCACGCAGGCCGCTCCGCGCTTTTTCTGCCCGGTCACCACGATCCCCCATGCCTCATCGTCCGCAACGACGGCGACGAACGGAATCTCGTGGCGGACCGCCGTCTGGAACTCCGGCACGCAAAAGCCCAGCGAGCCGTCGCCGATGACCATCAGGACCTTCCGATCGGGGAATGCCCTCTTCGCCGCCATCGCGCCGGGGATGCCGTAGCCGATCACGCCGGATGCGCCGCAGGTGAAGAACGCCTCCGGGTAGGAGTTGCGGCACAGCGTCATGTGCATCCACTGGCCGATGTTGCCACCATCCACGCCGAGCATCGTGTCCTCATCGATCACCCCGGCGACCGCGCGGGCGATGTCCCAGCCCACCATCGCTCCCTCCGGCGCGTCGGGGCGCTCGTCCCAGGTGGCGTAGAACTGCGCGTGCATGTCGCTCGCCTCAGCCATCCACGACTCATGCGCACCGCCATCATAGGCCTCCGCGATGGCCGCAAAGGCGCTCTTCGGGTCGGCGAGCAGCGCGAGGTCCGGGGCGATCGCCTGGTGAAGCTGAGCGTGATCCACGTCGATGCGAATGACATTCAGATCCCTACGCAGCGGCGGGCGATCCATGTACTTCAGGCGGTAATCCACGTCCGCACCGGCGATGATCAGCAGATCGGCCTCCTGCAGCAGCGGTGGCTCACCGGAGGCCGCGCCGATCACGCCCATGAAGTGCTCGGACGGCGCATTGATCACTCCGCGGTCCCAGATCGGCGTGACGATTGGCGCTCCGGACTGCTCCGCCAGCGCGAGAAGGTCCGCGCCCGCGTCGGCGTAGAAACATCCGCCGCCCGCGACGATCAGCGGGTTATCCGCTTCGGCGAGCATCTGCGCTGCGGCCTCGGCATCGTTGGCATCAGGCGTAGCGATCTGCTGGACCGTCCCGTGATCTCCCAGCGGCGGTAGCGGGACATCGTCCGCGATCTCGCCGAGAAGTATGTCGCGAGGGATGGTGAGGTGGGTCGGGCCGGGCCGTCCCCTCGTCGCCGCATGGAAACATTCTGCGACAGCCTGGGGAATTCTCTCAGCGCGACCAACCTGCTCGGCATGCTTGCAGAAAGAGTCACACATCGCGACATGAGAAATATCCTGGAACCCTCCGCGTCCAAGTGTGTTAGATTCATTAGCTCCGGTTATGAGGAGCATCGGTGCTCCGTCGTAGTGAGCATTCAACAAACCGGCCATGGCGTTGACGTGCGCGATGCCGCTGGAGACCAGGCAAACGCCCACTCGGCCGGTCAGACGGGCATAGGTGTCGGCGATGTAACTGGCGGCCTGCTCGTTGCGGGTGTCGATGAGGGGCATGTCCGCCTCGGTGGCGGCGTCGATGACCGGTTCGGTTCCGTTGCCGCAGAGCATCGAAATAAAAGGAACGCCGCGATCCTTGATTTGACGGATAAGGGCCTGCGCGCCTGTCATTGCTGTGGCCTCCACTTTCTGTGTTGCGGGGTGACGGTGATGCCGGGCGGCCTGGCCCCGGCGAAGAATAGCCGGACCCGACAGTGTAACAATTCCGCTCCGAGGTGCGTTATACCTCTTGCACGGAGCGGTGGGTACCACGACTTGTCTGGGGGCAAGTCGGGGCGCATATCACTACCGCGTAAGGAGGCAATTGCACGGACCTGGCGACGACGACCGCTACCGGCCACCATCCCGTGTCATGAGCGAGGGGGACATTCATGATCGATCTGGTTTCCCGCCCCACACCTTACTGCTACCCGCACACTGTCACACGCTGGCTCGATTTCGGCAAATCGCACTTTCAGAGGCTTCATTCCCATCGAGATCTCGGACGCTTCGGCCCTGCAAACGCCGGCGCGCTTGCCATCGAAGCGACCGCGCTCTATGCGTTTGTGCATGGCCTTGCGGTCAGCGACGACGACTTCGAACTCGAGTCGTGTTCCCTGGCCGCCGATGAATGTCACGATCATGCAACCGCGGCCCTGCGCTACTGCCTGCACACGCACCGCTCACATCCACGTGAACTCCCCGAAAATCTCGCATGGGGGGGCACCGGGATGTCGCCGAAGCTCGCAGATCAGGTCGCGCTCGCCGCGCAGGTCTTCGAGGACCGGATCGAGGAAGCTGATCGAGAGGCTCTCGGCGCGCTGATTGAGTACGAGGCCGACTGCAACGTGCTTCAGCCCTACCACCTCGAACATGTGGACCACGGCTACTACCGCCGGCGCCCACCCGTTCCCACCGAGCGATTCGGCACGTCGTACCCCGAGAGCAACGCATGGCGGGCGAATGTGCTCGGCCGCGCAATCATCGCCGACCCCACGCACCCGCACGCGAGTGAGTGGGAGGAGTCGATGACTATGCACCTCGCCAACTCGCTCTCGGTGCCCGCGGATGCCGAGGACCCGACTTTCTTCGACAACCGCCTGCTCTCGGAACTGCACGCCGGCGCGAATCTGCATCCGAACTACGCGCTCGAACACCACGGCTTCTTCCACCCCGGCTACGTGAACCGCGCGCTGCTGTCGCTGTTCACCGCGGCCCACGCTTTCGACGATGCAGGCCTTCCCCGCCCCGACCTGCTCCTGCGCAACGTGCCGGAACTGTGGGATGTGCAGCGCAGGCTGCTGCTGTGGGACGGCCGCCTCGCCTACCCGGCGGGCAACGACTACCCGCGCTACTGCTGGGGGCTGCTCTACCTGCTGCCGGTGCTGGTCTTCATGCAGCACGAGTACGACGACGAGGTGGCGGCGTGGGCCGAGCGGCGCCTGGGCGAGTTGATCGTCCGCGAGCAGCAGATCAACGAGGACGGCTCATTCTGCGGCTGTCGGCTCGAGGACTGGCGCGCGGTGATTGAGAGGAACGGAGACGTGGCGCCGCGGCGCCCGGCCGCGTCGGTGTACTACCGCTCGCAGGTGGACACGCCCTACTACGCGGCGCTGGCGTGGTGGTGGCATCGCCGCCACGGGCTCACGACTGAGCCCGCCGATGAACAGGACGAAAGTGCCATAGATGCGCTGCTTGATGAGCCCTTCTGCGAGCCGGACTGCGGCCTCGTCTTCCACCGCTCGCCGGAGCGCTTTGCAAGCTGGAGTTGGAACGCATACCGCTGCGGAGCGCAGGGGATGGTGCTGCCACGCGACGGCGACCACCTTGCGGAGTGGGAGGGGAATCTCATCAGCCGCTTCCACATCCGTGGTGAGCCCTGCGGCAGGCGTGTTCTGCGGCACGAGGAGCATACGTTCGATGGCGGAATCGCCACCGTCGGGACGATGGCGGCCTGCGAGGGCCGCATCATTCACACGGTCGCGTTCGCCGCGCTGCCGGACGGCCACACAACTATCTGCTGCTCCAATGCCCGCACGATCGACAACGTCGAGTTGCTGCTGCATGAGGGCATGTGTCTGAATGTCGCCAACGATCTGTTCAACGACAATCGTCGGGTCTTCCATACGAAGGACGGAGCCCGCGAGATCGTCGGCTACGGCGCCGAACTCGAGGAGCATCACCTCGAGGGCTCGTGGGTCAACGTAGAGGGGACGCTCGGGCTCATCGAGATGGATGGGTACGAGCGCTTCACCCTCTGCGTCAACGGCGAGCGTCGCGCCGACGGCAAGAGCCTCTGCTACGATGAGATCCATCATCCGCACCACAACTTCAAGCGGCCCGTGGCCGCCGACTCGGTACTCGAAGACACGGCAGTGGGATTCGTGACCGGAGTCGACGCCGAGCAGACGAAGCGCTGGTCGGCGTGGCACCTCGGCCCGGCCGTCACACGTGAGCAGACCCGCGCGATGACCGTGCGGGGCGTGAATGACTGTTGGTACTTGCTTGCGACGTCATCCAACGACGAACCTGTCGAGACGCACCTCCCGCTGACGATGCAGGCGGCAGGCTGGCGCATGCTGGTGGGCGAGCCTGAATGCTTCCGACTGGTGGGCGATGGCGCGGTGCTCTCCATCCCTCCGAGAGGGATGCTGCTGGTTGCGCTCGCCGCCGGCGCGCGCCGATGACGCGGCCGCGCGCCGACGTCGCCAATTCGAGGTCGGGCCCGGGCCGGGCCCGACCTCTTCCGTGACGCGGATATCCCGCCAATCTTCGCCGCCCGGTGAAGGGCTTCAT
>JBNJEK010000287.1:0-5458 GCA_051745855.1 Armatimonadota bacterium | reverse complement strand
AACTGAAAACAGATGGGTGTACGAGAAAGAAGGGACGCGGCAGTCCACCCCCCGCACAAGAAGGAGATACCACCGAATGTCACGGCGAACCACTGGCTTCACGCTGATCGAATTGCTCGTTGTCATCGCTATCATTGCGATACTCGCAGCAATCCTGTTCCCCGTCTTTGCGCGGGCACGCGAGAAGGCCCGCCAGTCAAGTTGTCTGAGCAATCTCAAACAGATCGCCACGGCGACGCTCATGTACGCGCAGGACTACGACGAGACGATGCCTCGCTACCTGCACTCCGGCATCAACATGACCGCACAGACCGCGATCCAGCCCTACATGGCCAACGAGCAGATCTGGGTGTGCCCCTCGGGCTCGGCCCCCTACTACTACTACTGGGACAACCCCACCGGCACTGGCGCCGTCACCGGAATTGAAGGCTCATACGGCTACAACCACCACCTCAACGCCGCACAGCTTGCCGTCATCAGGCAACCCACCGAGACCGGCGTCTGGGCCGACTGCCAGGAGCGCCTTGTGATCCTCTACGAGAACAGCCGCTACCGCACAGTTGACCGCCACAACGGCGGCGGAAACATGGCCTTCGTCGATGGACACGCCAAGTGGAATAACTGCGACTACCTCTACTGCCAGCGCTCGGTGAGTTCCCGCACCGCACCGTGGGATAACCACTGATTCCTCCGCTCGCGATACGCGGGCAGCCACAGATCAGCTGGCGCACTCCGAAATCCACAGCGGCCGCGCATCCCGAAAAGGATCGCGGCCGCTTGCACGTACGACAGATTCGAAGGCGAGGCGATTGAAGGTTCCGCTCTCCCCCACATCTCGCCCCGTCGCATCCCCGATCCCCCGGCGAGCGTCAACACAAACTTAACTGCCGGCATCTGGACGCCCTGCCCCTTCCGGTCTATCATCTATGCTACGTTTAGAGATCCCCGCACAAGGAGATATCACCGAATGTCACGGCGAACCCATGGCTTCACGCTCATCGAATTGCTCGTCGTCATCGCCATCATCGCTATCCTCGCGGCGATCCTCTTTCCCGTCTTCGCCCGCGCGCGGGAGAAAGCGCGACAGGCGAGCTGTCAGAGTAACCTCAAGCAACTCGGCCTCTCCACCATCATGTACGCTCAGGACTACGACGAAACGCTGCCACCGATCTTGATGCAGTCCGGCGAGAACATGTACGCCGTGAATGAGATACTCCACCCCTACGTGAAGAACGAGCAGCTCTGGATCTGCCCCAGCGATGGTGAGGGCGCGGTGGAGACCACCGAGGTCGGCGCATCAATGGACGTCAGTTACAGCGGCAACACGGTCACGATGAAGTGGCTTCTACCCGCTTACGGGCTGACCACCCCGCCGCTCACACTCGGAGCCGTCCATCTGCCCAGCGAGTGCGCCCTTTTCTGGGACGCACGATCCGCCGGCACCTCCTTCCCCGATGACTTCAACCTCATCGTCACCTACCGGCACAATGAAATGGCCAACGTCGTGTACCACGACGGCCACGCAAAGGCCGGCACGGACATGGGGGACAATCTCAGCACCAATCCCTCGTAGGCGTCCTGCAACGAAGAAACATGGCCGCGTCGGGGAACTCGTGGCGGAGAACGGCGTCGCTCAGATGACGATCCCGGTGGCATTCAACGCGATGCCCGGCACATGGCGACTCGAGGCCCGGGAAGTCCTGTCAGGGCGGACGGCGACCGCGGAGTAACAGGTCGAGATGCGCCGAGTGCGTGGGGCGCTGTGAGACGGTCTACGAGTTCGATGCGGCCGCGCGGCGTTTGGTGATGTCGCGCCCAAGGGCGACGGCTCCCAGCGTGGAGCCGTCGTTGTCGTCGATGAGACGCTGCGCATACCACGAGACGGTGCGTTCAGTGCCGTCCTTGGCCCGCACGACCGTCTCCCAGTCCTCCGCTGACGTATTCCCCAGTGTCACCTCATGAAGCCGTGAAAGCACCTCTTCGCGGTAGGCCGGGTCGGGGAAGAGCATCGCCCACACTCGATCGTTGCCGATGACCTCATTGCGCGCGTAGCCGCTCACGCGTTCGGCCGCGCGATTCCACAGTACGACATTCCGGTCGCGATCCAGCGCCATCAGCCACAGGTTCGCCTGATCGATCAGCGAGTGCCGGAAGAGACGCAGCCTGGCAAGACTCTCCTCGGCCGAGCGCCGCTCGATCATGTCACCGAGGTGTGCCGTCACACTGTCGAGCAACTCACGCTCCTCGATCGTGAAGGGCCCCTCCGCCATCTCCTCGCGCTCCTCGTGGTAGCGGACCTCGATCTCACCCACGACCTCCCCACCGGCCACCACCTCCGAGCTTATGCTCGCCACCGGCTCATAGGGCGACTCGCCGAAGCTCCGCTCGCGCCCCCAGACGCAGCCGCGAGCCGTCGTAATACCCGGATAACGCCAGGCCTCCGGCAGTGAGGCCACGATCCCCGACAGCACTTCCACCAGCGAAAGATTCGTATCCTGGGTGAGGCGAAGGGTGTTGCTCAGGCATCGATGTTTCTTCACCCGCTCGACCGCCTCACGGAAATGCACCTCCAGCGTCTCCTCTTCCCGCGCGCGGTCGGTGATGTCAACTCCAACCATCAGGATGCTCAGAAGCTCACGATCCGCCGTGCGCACGTTCGAGGTCGACCACGAGAACACGCGCTCCTCCCCCGACTTTGTCCGCAACTCAAGCGCCCTGTCCTCAAGATCACCGCCCGATCGCATCGCCCCCAGCACATCGCGCATCGGCTCGGCCAGTTCACCGGGAAAGAGCGTGCCCCACCAGTCGCGACCCACCAGTTCCCCCGCCGACCACCCGAGCAACTCCTCCGCATCGCCGTAGATCGCCGACACGACGCCCTCTGGGCTGATCTCCGCCATGATCATCGGTGCGCGTTCAAGCACCGTCGCACTGCGCTCGCGCTCCTGCTCCAGTTCGCGTTCCGCAGCCTCCAGGCCTGAGATGTCGATCATCGCACCGGTGATCCCGACGACCTCCCCGTCCTCGACATACGGTTCCTTGCGGAAGGCCCAGCTCCGCATCGTACGATCCGGGCCCTGTGCGCGCGCCTCCCACGCGATCTCCTCCCCCCCCGCGAGTATCTCGCTGTCGCCCGCATCCAGTTGTTCCAGCAGGCCCTCGGAAATCCGCTCACGCAGTTCCTCCGGCGTATGCCCAAGCACCTCTGACCGAGTCAGGCCCAGCACATTCCGCGCGAAGGCGAGATTGCAGCTTTGATAACGTCCATCAGCATCCATGAAAAACACCGGGTAGGGGATGCCGTCGAGCAGCGTGCGCAGAAATTCAAGGCTCTTCTCCAGCCCCCGCCGGTCTTCATCGCCGCCCTGCCGCGCCTCCTCAATTCGGCGTTCGGCGTCGGCAAGCTGCTCCGTCAAAGCCCGAATCTCCCGCTCGAAATCCCCGCGCGCCTCCTCGCGGGCCTCCACGAGCCGCTCGTCAATCGCCGACGCCTCGGCAAGTGATTGAGCGATCTCCTTCTCATACTCCTCCCGCGCAAGCCGTCGCGCGTCCGCGGCGCGCCGCTCCGCGTCCTCAAGCTGATCGCGCAACTCCGCAATCTTCTCCTGCTGCCGCTCCAGCGCGACCTCATGCTTCGCCGCCGCGTCGCGCTCGATCGACGCCAACTGCTCTGACATCCGCGCCAGCATCTGCGCGTACGCCTCCTGTGCCTCCTCCGCAATCTCCTCGGCCCGAGCCTCAGCCTGACGCAGTTCATTGTTCAGGCCGGCGACCTCGGCTTCACGCTCTGCCAGTGCCTCGCGCCGCGCCGTCTCGGCGCGCGTCTCAGCCTCCCGTCGCGCGGCCTCCAGCCGCTCCTCCGCCTCGGTGAGTTCCGCCCGCAGTCCGTCGATCACCGACTGCTGCTCTGCCAGCGCCTCTTCGGCTCGCGCCTCGACAGCCTCAATCGTCGACTGCAACTCCTCCACGCGCGCCTCATGCTCTTCTGTCAGCTTACGCCGGACCTCATCAACACGCCTCTCAGCCGCCTCAAGCGCAGCCGCAAGTTCATCAAGCTCCTTCTGCCGCTCCGCCAGCGCCGCGCGAGCACTCTCCATCCGCTCATCTGACTCAGCACGGACGCGTTCAATCCTCTCTTCCGCCTCAGCAAGCTCTCGAGCCAGTTCCTCGATCTCCCGCCGATGCTGCTCGGTCAGTTCGCTGGCCCGCCGCTCCGCCGCCGCTTCCACCTCCGACAGTCTCGCGGTCAGTTCCGCGATCTTTGCCTGCTGAGCCTCCTGCTCACCACGCGCCTTTTCGGCCGCGGCCTCGGCAGTCTCAAGCTCTTCGCGCAGCGCGGCGAGTTCCCGGCGCTCGCCCTCCGCCTCCGCCCTGACCTTCTCCGCATGCGTACGAGCAGACGCAAGTTCCTCCGAAAGCCGCTTCACCTCGCCCTGCAACTCGCTCTCACGCCGCTCCGCCTCTGCCCGAACCGACTGAAGCTGCTCGTTCAGATCCTCAACCTGCCGCCCCGCATCCTCACGGGCGGACGCGGCCTCCTCCTCGGCGACCTGCAGACTCTCCTCCAACTCCGCCACCTGCGCTGCATACTCCTCGCGGGTCACATCGACCTCTCTCTGTGCGACCTCCAGCTTCTCCGCAAGCCCCTCCGCGCGTCGCTGCTGCTCGCGCGCGCTTACTTCGGCCTCATCGGCACGCCGCAGCGACTCATCGAGGCGTTCCCGCAACTTGGCGATCTGCCCGCGATCATCGTCCGCTTGTTCGCGGGACATCTCCAGCTTCTCCGTCACATCGGTGAGGCGGTCGCGCAGGTCTTCCACCCGGCGACTCTCGGCACCCGCCTCGTCTTCCGCCTGGTCGGCCCGGCTTTCTGCCTCGCGGAGAAGCTCTTCCAGCCCCTCGGCCCGCTCACGCTCCGCATGCGCCTGCTCAGCGGCGGCCTTCGCCTCACGCGTCGCCTTCGCAAGCCGCTCCCGCAACGCGTCTACCCGCTCGCGCATGTGCTCATCAACCTGCTGCCCCCTCGCGGCCGCCTGCTCCGCGTCGTGAACCGCCTCGCGTGCGGCATCAAGTTGCGCACGCAGCTCGCCTGCATCCTGCTCCGACAGCTCAGCCCGCCGGATGGCCGCGGCAGCCTCCTCACGTGCCGCCGAGAGATCTTCACGCAGGCTCTCCACCGTCTCCCGACCTTCGCGCACCTCGCTCTCAGCCGCCTCGGCCTCCGCCCGCGCGGTAGACAGACGCTCCCGCAGTTCCTCGACCTCGCGCTCATTCTCGGCGCGAGCGGCTTCCACGGCTTTCTCAGCCTCTGAGGCACGCGCAGACAGTCCCGAAAGCTGCGAAGTGACCTCTCGCTTCGCCGCTTCCCCCGCCTCCTCTGCCCGCGCCTCCGCGGCCTTAAGCTTCGCCGTCAACTCCGCGACCTGCGCCTGCCGCTCCTCCAGCGCGCGATCGCGCA
>JBNJEK010000286.1:0-5490 GCA_051745855.1 Armatimonadota bacterium | reverse complement strand
CCGTCAGATGCTGGTGACATCTATCTGCTCCTCGAAGTGCGCGGCGAGTTGATGGGCCGGGCGGCGTTGATGACGCCGCCCGGCCTCGTTGCGAGTGACCGCGCGATCTCACTCCGCGGGGACCAGCAGCGTGGTCCCGGCCGGAGCGAGCACCGGCGGGATGCCGCGCAGGTCCACGTAGTGATCCTCCCACGTGATGTCCGAGGGCTTGCGAATCTGCAGTGTCCAGACTTCGCCGTCGCTCGGCTCATCAAGCTCCACGTGGAACTGATGAAGCTCGAACTGATTGTCCACCTCGCCGACGACCTCGCCCATCGGGTTGAGCAGGGTGGCGGCGAGCGCCTCGCCGGCGTTGTCACCGAAGACCCGGACGCCGAACTCCTCGGTCCCCTCGGGCACGTAGAAGATCAGGTCCTTGTTCATGCCGATGAATCTGACCGGCCCCTCGGCCCCGCTTATGTTCAGCGGATGTGACGAGTCGCTGAACTGGAAGCGGTTGCTGCCGGGGTCGAGTGACATCGTGTACACGCCGGTCTCCGGAGCGGTGAATGTCACCTCTGTCTGCTCCTGGAAGGCCGCGCCCGCCTCATGGGCGACCTCGCCGGAGGGTGCCACGATCTCGATCGGCATCTCCGTCCCGCTGCTTTTGCCCACCTGCGTGTAACTGACGGTGAAGCTCACCTCGTCGCCCTCATTCGCGTAGAGCAGAAAGTCCCCGTGCCTGCGGATGACCGGCCAGCGGGCGTCGGTAGCCGCCTCGGGTGAGTCAGAGACGAGCGGGACAAGCTCCCCTGTGTCGAGGTCCAGGCGCGGGATGTCCTGGATCTGCGTCACCGGCATCCATTCGGCGAGGACGTCCTCGGTGAGTTCGACGTTCGTGCGGCTCCCGTCCTCGCCCACGAGGATCAGGTTGCCGCTGATGTCCTCAAGCGCGGTGCCGCCCGCCTGATCGACGTAGCGCATCGGGATTCGATCGACAGGATCGTGGACCTCCACGTCCACGAACTCGACGCCGCCAACCGGCGCGTCCGCGCCCATCCGCGACATGAGCATGATCGGCGACCGCGTCTCGGCAGTGCCGCCGGTATTGATGAGTTTGCAACGCTCAAAGCGCACGAGGCCGCGGGCCGCGGGCTTGACCACGCTTATCCCCGGCTGGCGCGTATCCTCGAAGACGCAGTCCACGAACTCGATGGTGCCGGTGACCGAGCCATCGAGCGTGGCATCGGTGATGACGCGGGCCCCGTGGCCGAGGTCGCCGACCGAGCGGCAGTTTTCAATGCGCACCGAGACCGGCGTCGACTCGGCGGTCATCGGCCGCAGGTAGAACGTGTACCCGCTGGAGTTGTTGTTCTCCGTCAGGCAATTGCGCATGACCACGTTCACCAGCCGCTCCTCCGGCCGGTTGGGCTCGAAGTCGATGCCCGCCTGCGGCGGTGTGCCCGAGGTGTTACGCATGATCGTGTCCTCGATCAGCAGATTCTCGGCGGTGATCACCGAGATGCCCTGGCGGTAGTTGTTGTCGCAGACGACATCCCTGATGTGCACGTCGGTGTTGGTCGCGGCCCCGCTGCCGCGGCCGAGATAGATGCCATCGCCACCACTGTCCCGGAGGGTCAGTCCAAGGACACTGATGTTCGACGAGGCGCGGATGGCGAGACAGTGCCGCCACTCCGCCTTGTCGTAAAGCTCAGGATTGTCGTAGTCCTCCTGCCACATGCGGAAGGTCGCGCCGTAGCCGCGCAGCGTGACGTTCTCAACATTCCGCGCGGTGAAGAGCGTGTCGTTGCGCGCCTTGAACTCCCCGCGCTTCGCGAGGATCTCACAGCCCTCTTCGAAGATGATTTCCTGGTTGCTCGCAAGCTCGATGGGCGTGACGACCCACGGCGTGCCCATGTCCTCCACCACGAGCTTCTCAACGCCCGAGTTGATGGCGGACTGCAACGCCTCGGTGGCGTCCTCGGGGTCAAAGCCCCACCAGGTGGCATTCGCCTCGTCTATCTCGCCGGCGAGGCACCTGTCGATCATCTCCTGGTTCACCTGGCCGACAGCAGCACCGCACATCAGCGCCCCCGTGAGGATCGTGATCGCGATCAGTGTGATTGCTCTGCGTATCATCATCATCGTCCCCTCCGATCGAACGTCCCTTGCGCGGCTGACAGATGCATTATACACGAGACGGCGCCGCAGCATCGCGTTACCCCTCGCGACACGTGCGCCTGTCACGAGTGAGCCCCCGCCCTACTCCTCCAGCGCCTCCCGCGGATACCACGTAACAAAACCGTATGCCACGCCACCGGCAAGCAGACCGACCTCGCCGTCGAGGCGCGCCGGGACCGTGGAGTAAAGCGGCGGCAGCAGCACGGTCGGCAGCGCCCGATCGTCACACTCCGCCGCCAGCCTCGCGTAGCGTCCCTTCCGCGACAGGTTCTCAAAGCGGACTGTGCCCTGTGTGGTCGGGACGATGAAGTCCACCGCCGCCTCCCACCGCACAGGATACATCGCGTGGGGGCCGAGGAAGCTCGCATCCCGGCGCAGGCCGCTGTCTCGCGAGATCAACGTCATCTCCACCGGCACCCCCTTCGCGAACACCGGAAGCGCGTTGGTGCGATCAACCGTGTTCTCGAAATACGCGCACCCCGGCGGGATCGCCGGGATCATCAGCCCGGGCTCTGCCGCTCGCTCGGGGAAGGGCCGCGCGCCGACGAAAAGGTCCACGTCCCCGTCGCCGTTGTAATCAAAGGGCGCGGGCATTGCAATGCCCGTCACTCTCAGGTCCGTGCCGCTCACCTGCAGCGGCCCCATCGGCTGCAGCCCACCGTCGTTCCGCCACAGCAGTATGCGCCCGTTAACACCACCCACCAGCAGGTCGAGGTCACCGTCGGCATCCCAGTCCACCAGCGCCGGCGCGGCGTAGCGAAGGTCTCCCTTCCCCGGCGCCGTCACCGGGCCGTCCGCGCCCGCGATCCGCCGCCCGCGCTCAAAACGCATCACCTCGCCGGGCAGGCGCTCGTAAAGCCGCACCCGCCCGTCCTCGCCGCCGACCACGAGGTCCTTCAACCCATCGCCGTTCCAGTCGCCGACGGTCGCCACCGCGCATCGCCCCGGGTCGATCGGCGCGTCACGTTGCTGGATCGCTCCCGCGGACGTCAGGTCCTCCCCGTCCCGCCTCAAAAGCATGACCATCCCGCCGCGCCAGCCCACGAGCAGGTCGCGGTCGCCATCTCCGTCCCAGTCCACGGCCCACGGTGCGGCCTCGAGCCCGGGCGCATCACCCTCACCCAGCAGCTCCTCGGGAGCGCCGAAAACATCGTCTCCCTCGCCACGGAAGAGCAGCACGCGCCCCTCTCCCGTGCCGACCACCAGATCCGTGAGATCGTCCCCATCCCACCGGCCGGCCCACGCGCGAGCCGGAGGCGCCACCTGAAGCTGCGCCCCCGCAACACGCACTGGATGCGCCTCCCCGTCGATCAGCCTGTGCGCCCTCCCCCGCCCGTCCATGACGAAGATCTCGCCGCCATCCGCGCACGGAGCCAGCGGACCCGGTAGATCGATGCTGCTGCCCCGCCCGGCGATCAGCCGGCCGCCCACCGTGCCGCCGTCACGCACCGCGTAGCGGTACACGCGATCGCCCAGCCCGAGCAGCATCTGCAACCCGCCGCCGGCCTCCATCTCGCCCAGCCACGGCGAGACCTGCATCCGCAGCGGCATCTGCGTCAGACCGACCCCGTCCTCCGGCAGAAGGGCCTGCGCCGGCCCGAAGATCCCATCCGCGGAGCGCTTGAAAAGCAGCAGGTCGCCGTAGCCCGAGCCGCAGACGAGATCCTCCACGCCATCGCCGTTCCAGTCGGCGACGGCGGGGTGCGCGAAGTCGCCCGCGGTGAGATTCCCCGTACGCTGCAGCAGCGTATGCCCGTGCACAAAGCCTGTGGGCCCGCGCTCGATGATCCGCATCATCGCGGAGGCATGCGCGCCCGGGGCACAGGCCGACTGGAGGCTCAGCGCGAGTACGATCGTGAGGACCGAAGCGGAGCGGGAGATCGTCGTTACTCCTCCATCAGTTCGTGTACGTTCTGCTGGATCTTGAGCATCGCATCGGCGATGTCGTCCATCGCCTGCTCGTCGGCGAGGCCCGTCTGCTGTGACCGCCAGAAGCCGGAGACGTCGCAGACGCGCTCACATGCCGGGCACGACACGCCCGCGTAGTCACATTCGCCTTCGTAGTAAGGCTCGCAGAAGGGAAACTCGTCCATGTGTACTGTGTCCGCGAAGATGCCCTCGCGGTAGAGCGGGTTGTATCCCTTCGCCGCCCCGATCCCCTCGTGTGCGAGCGCCTCAAGGAAGCGGTCGCGATGAAGGCCGTCGAAGGCATCCGGCTCATAGTGGAAGATGTAAAGATGGAACGCGGACACGTTGCCGGGGTGAGTGAGCTTCTGCAACTGCACGCCCTCCACTTCGCCGAGACGCTCGCGCAGGTACGCCCCGTTCTTCGCGCGCAACTCGAAGTGATCGGGCAAAAGCTCCATCCCCCGGCAGATCAGCGCGCCCTGAAACTGCGTCATCCGCAGGTTCCAGCCCATCACGCGATGATCGTACCATTCGCCCTCGGGCACCCGACCCACGTTTATGATCGACCACATCCGCGCGTAGATGTCCGGATCGTTGGTCAGCACCATCCCGCCCTCGCCGGCGGTCACGTTCTTCGACGACTGGAAGCTGAATGCCCCGACGTCACCGATCGCCCCGACCTTCCGGCCCCGGTATATTGCGCCATGCGCCTGCGCGCAATCCTCGATGACCTTCAGATCATGCCTGCGCGCGATCTCCATCACCGCGTCCATGTCCACCGGCGATCCGCCGATGTGCACGGCCGTGATCGCCGCCGTGCGCTCGGTGATCGCCTCCTCAAGCAGAGACGGATCGAGGTTGAACGTGTGCTCGTCAATGTCAACGAAGACCGGGACGGCGCCCACCGCGACCACCGACGTCGCCGTCGCGACGAATGTGTAAGGCGGGACGATGACCTCGTCGCCGGGACCGACTCCGCACGCGCGCAGCGCAATCTCCAGCGCCGACGTGCCGGAACTGCAGGTCGCCGCGTACTTCGCGTCATGATAGTCGGCCATCATCTGCGCGGCCTTATCCGTCCACTCACCGCGCACGCCCCACACTCCCGACTCGATGACCTTCTCAAGGTTCGCGAGAAACCCCGGATCGTCCGGCGGCCACTTCGGCCAGCCCTCGGTGCGTGTCGGCTCTCCACCGTTTATTGCCAGCACAGGCATCGTTGGTATTCCTCCCGATGGCATTCCTTAGTCGGACGCCGGTCGCTGCGCACCGGCGCTCCGAGTCTGATGCTTCCACGAGTCCCGATCGATTCCCTCCACAGCGCGGCTTCGTATCAACGGTTAAGGATAGGGTCAGGAAAGGCGTGTCACGCCGCGCAGGTGGTTCCGGGTGGCGGGAAACGACGTCCGGGCGAGGCGCCCG
>JBNJEK010000285.1:0-5495 GCA_051745855.1 Armatimonadota bacterium | reverse complement strand
TCTGCGTGGCGATCATGCGAAAGCACGTCATCCTGCCACTCGTCCCGACCGGGGCAGGATTCAGCGGGTCCCTGTGCGAAGGAACCCTCTCGTGATGCACAGGAGCGCAGGACGAAAGGTGATCGATGTGGCGAAGACGATCGCAGTGGTCGGTGCGTCCAACGACACGGCGAAGTACGGGAATCGCGCTCTCCGAGCATGGCGGGAGACCGGATGGACGGTGTATGCTGTGAACCCGAATGAGGAAGAGATCGAGGGTATGAAAGCCTACGACTCCGTCCTTGATATTCCGGGACCGGTCGACGTGGCGACCCTGTACGTTCCGCCAAAGATCGGCCTGAAGGTCGCCGATGAGTTGGTTGAAAAGGGCGTCTCCGAGGTTTACCTCAATCCCGGCTCGGACAGTCCGGAACTGAAGGCCACCCTCGACGACGCGGGGATCGCGACGATCGAGGCCTGCAGCATCATCGCAAGCCGCGCATATCGCTGAGCCGCTGGCACAGATCCTGCGTCCACGGTGGTCTCTGCGCAGGTGCGCCGCCTACACGGGGCGAAAGACGAGGCCGCAGAGAGGCCGTTGACAGAGGTGTTTCCGCTCCATGGCAATCGATTCACATCGGCCCGGGCGCGCAGAGAAGAAGTGGGGCGTCGCTGCAGTTGCGGTTCTGCTCGCCATCGGCGGGACGGGCCTCCTGGCACTGGCGTGCATCCACATGACCGGCGGGACGCTTGTGTATGCGCTTGATGATGCGTACATTCATCTCGCGATGGCGCGCACCCTCGCCGAGAGCGGAGTCTGGGGCCTCAATGCGGCCACGCCCGGCGCAGCATCTTCCAGTCCGCTGTGGACGCTGCTTCTCGCGGGAATGACGGCAGCCCTCGGACCGCAGGCATGGTTCCCCCTGGCGCTGAACCTCCTGGCGGCCGCTGTGCTGGCGCTGGTCGCTGATCTGTGGTTGCGGGAGTTGTCATTTCGCCCGGCGTGGCGGGCGAGCGCGGTCTTGGCAGTCCTTGTCATCGGCCCCGTGGGCCCGCTCGCGATGACCGGCATGGAGCATGTCGCCCACGCCGCGGCTGTCGTGCTCCTCGTGGCGCTCGCACTGCGCCGCACTCCTGCCGGCCCCATCGCGCTGGCACTCGCAGCCGCACTTGCCACAGGCTTCCGCTACGAGTCGGCCTTCGTGGCCGCCGCGTTCGCGGTGCTGATGGCGATGAGACGGGACTGGCATCGCGCCATCGGCCTCTGCATCGGGCCCACGTTCGTTGTCGGCGTGGTGGGAGTGATTCAGACCGCCATCGGACAGGGTTTTCTGCCCAACTCCCTTATCGTCAAGGCCGCCTCGGTCTCCTCGGCCGGATTGGGCGAGTGGGTGCGGGGGAAGGCGTTCGGGGCGATTGAGCATGCATTTGAAGCGCCGGTGGTCGCTCTTCCGCTGCTCGCGGTTGCGATCGCATGGGCCGCCGCATCGCGAGTTGATCTTGATGAAGACCGGCCCGTGGCTGTGCGCGTGGCCGTGCAGTCGGCTGCAGCGCTTTCGCTGGCAATGCTCATTCAGATCACGCTGGCGCGCACTGGGTGGTATCATCGTTATGAGGCCTATCTGCTGATCTGGGGCGCGCTGAGCGTATTCGCGAGCGCCCGGGCGTGGCAGGTGGTCGGTGGGTATCCTGTGACCCGGGGGGAGTTGCGGCATGCCGCGATTCTCGGCGCCGGTGCGGCGGGCCTGCTGCTGGTGCTGGCGCTCGGGCTGCGGATTCAGGCATGGCAGACCGCGCCGGAGGCCTGTCTGGATATCGCAACACAGCACGGGCAGATGGCTCGATTCGTCCAGCGTCACTATCAAAGCGAACCTCTCGTTCTCAACGACGTCGGATACGTGAGCTACGTCAGTGACGGGGCGATCCTCGACCTTGGAGGATTGGGCTCACACGCCGTCGCGAAGGTGCGGTCCGAAGGTGAATACTCAGCCGAATGGGTGGCGCGCGCGGCCGAGGAGCATGGCGCGAGGATCGCGATCAACTATGACATTTCGGTGATCCCCGATAGCTGGGACAAAGTCGCTTCATGGAATACGGGAGCGGTTCGCGTGGCCGGGTCCGACACAGTGAACTTCTACGCGCTGGATCCATCGGCGCGGGCCGAATTGCTGGCGAATCTGCGCGCATTCGAGCACACTTTGCCCCGGCGCGTGAGTGTTCGGTATTTCGGCGCCGGGGAGTGACGATTCGCCCGGTGAAGCCGCCGCGACTGCGGGCTGTCGGCTTGACCGTGGGGGGGCCCTATGCTACGCTCATGCCGCCCGGAAACCGTGATCTTACTTCGTCTCAACACGCACACCCTGCGCACTGACTGACGCCTCAGCCGCTCGGGGCGGCACAGGACGGTAGCATCGGGCATCTGCCGCTCTATCGCAGATGATAGAAGCAGGCAGAGAGCCCGCGTTCGTTACACCGGTCATTAACTCTCACCAACGAATAAGTTCAAACAGTGCCAACAAATGTGTGATCCCGCCCCAGGACGCCGACAGTGCGATTATCTGCCTCATCGATGATTTCCACAGAGTTCGCCATGGCATGAGACGGTCGCCAGGCGGCGTAGATCGCATTGCCTGGGGGCACAGACACAGGGGCCAGGGGCGTTCCGAATGCTTTCTGGAACAGATCTCAATGTAACGAATAAGCTGCTCAGTGCACTCCTGCTGATCCTCGGGATTGCCTCGGCGGTCACCCTCGTCGTGCTGGGCCAGTCAGGCGTGGGCATGGTCGTTTTCGTCAGCGTGGCTGTCGTTGTGACGGTTGCCAGCCTGTACTCCGGCGAGTTCGGCCTCATGGCCCTTATCTTTGTCGCCGCGGTGGACGGTTTCCTCAAGGGGATCAGCCCGGGATGGCACACACAGTTGCTGAAGGACTATCTCATCGCGATTCTCCTTCTGCGCTGGGCGTGGATGATGTTGATGGGACATCGTCCGAAATCACTCAGTACGCGCCCCGCACTGCCGATCGCACTGTTCGCCGGGTGGACCGCGGTACAGCTTTTCAACGCGCGTGCGGGCAGCATGGTTATCGGTCTGGCCGGTTTGCGAATGTGGCTTTTGTGGGTGCCGGTCTTCTTCATTGCCCACGACGCGCTCAGAACACGTCGGCAGATCGAACGCATGGCGCTTTTCATCGTTTTCCTGTTGCTCCCCGTCTCAGTCTACGGCATCATCCAGTATCAATTCGGCATCGACCACCTCTACAGGCTTGGCAGCGGCTTCGACGTGTACCGATCGGCCCACTACGCCGGAAGCGCAGGGCTGGAGTTGCGGCCGCCTTCGACAGCGGTCACACCCCATGCATTCGCAGGTCTCGCCACGATGGGCCTGTTCCTGACAGCGGGACTGGTCGGCTACTTCTCCCGTCGCCGGCTCCTCCAGCTCGTATTACTGGCTTCGATCCCGATCATGAGCATGGCGCTTCTGATCACAGCGGTCCGCAACGCGGCGGCATCGGTGGTGATCGGTGGGATCGCGATCCTCGTCATCATCCGTCGCGTTGATCTGGCCCTCATTGTGGCTGCTCTGGGGATTCTGGCGTTTCTTCAGGTGGACGTCATGACAGGCGACGAGGCGACCACCCGCGTCCGGACAGTCGTGGACAATCTCGATTACACTGTGGGCAGAATAATGGGGCCCTGGCGGTCGGCTGTGCGGAGCGTTATCGAGAATCCACTGGGAAGAGGCATTGCGTCCGGTGTGGGATTGGGCAGGGTAGCCCGGCAGCAGGGTTACAGCGCTCGGAATCTCGCGCGTGAGACACAGGTCGGCTGGATCGAAAACGAGTACGGCAGAGCGCTCCGTGAACTGGGCATACCAGGTTTCTTCTTCTTCGTCTGGATGCTGTACGCCGTCATCCGGGAGAACCTCACTGCGTATCGCTCAGCCATTGACAGGCGGGACAGCTGGCTGTCGGCGGGCCTCTTCGGCGCGTGCTTCACGGTCCTTGGTCGTCTGCTGGTCGGTTCCGCGCTGTACGGTCCGGCAGGATCGATGTTCTGGCTTTTCACTGCTATGGCGGTTCGGCTTTCAGAGATCGAGCAGGATGAGATGGTGCGCCGCCAGTCGGTCAGCGCGGAGGCGCGGGCGACTGTGCTTGGCGCCAGAAAGCTGCCCTGGCAACGTAGTGCGGGGGAGTGACGCGTGGCTCGGCAGATCGCCCCGAATGCCACGGCGACAGTTGTAGAAGGCCCGCTCCCAGCGTTCACGGACAGGGCATGATGGTACCACCAGAAGACACGGATTTCCGACGCCGACAGGAAGTGGTTGGGTGTCCCGCAGTCGCGTTGGCAGGCAGCGTCCGAGACGCCTGGTGCTGTTCCTCTTCGTCTACATGATCCTGCTGTTCCACATCTCCGGCTATGTGGGCAATGAGATGGCCACTGCGACGCTCTCGGTGTCGATGGCCATCGTCGAAGAGGGCCGCCTGACAATCGACAGCTACATAGACGGAGCGCGAGAACTGTCCTATCACGAGGGGCACTTCTACTCCGGTATGCCGCCGGGCCAGTCGTTCATCGCTACACCACTTTATTTCGCCATCCGCCCCGCCCTGTCGGTGATAGCCGACAAAGTTGTCCCGCGTCTCGAGCAGGTTAACGCTGCAGGGCAGTACCATCTCGACCGAGAGTTCGCCGTGCGACGGCTTCTGCTGCTGATTGTCTTCACGGCGCTGCTGGCGGCCCCGTGTGCGGCCGCGACCTGCCTGATGGTGGTTGATATCGCGGGCGCGCCTGGCGAGAGAATCGGCACACTGGGGGCCTTGCTGCTCCCGCTCTGCACGATCTGGTGGACGTACGGCACGGACTACGGACCACGGGTGATGGGCGGTTTCCTGCTGCTGCTGCCGATCTGGTGGGTCTTCGTACGCCGCGAGGCAGCGCCGGAGCGCACACGCACGGCGATGGCCGCGATCATGGGGGCGGGCCTCGCACTCACCCCACTTATTCGCTATGAATTGATCTTTCCTGCTGCCGTCATCGGCCTCTGGCTCCTCTTTCACATCAAAGGGCGGAGAGCCGTTGTGCTGCTGATCGCCGCCGTTGCGGTCGCAGGAACCGGGATGGCCTACCACAATCACTGCTACGGCGCGCCGACCGCCGTGGCCTACAGCAAGAAGATCTGGCCGGTCGATGCGCTCCCACGTGAATACCGCCACCAGGCGCGGAGCCAGATGACGATACGATACGATGGAACTGACTGGACCGTCTGGGATCAAAGAAGCCTGGTCTCGTTCACTCCAGGCGTCATCGCCTCGGGCCTTTGGGATAACCGGGAAGCGCTGGTGCGCTTCAGCCCATTCTTGATACTCGTTCCCGCCGGAGCGGTGGTCCTGCTCCGGCGTCGCCGGCAGCGGGCGCGGGGCATACTGCTGAGCGGCCTCTTCATTCTCAGTCTGGTGGTCCTTGCCCTGATGCCGCACCCGGGCTTTCGCGGCGCGATCGGTCCGCGTTATCTGCT
>JBNJEK010000284.1:0-5503 GCA_051745855.1 Armatimonadota bacterium | reverse complement strand
CGCTGGCCCTCGGGCGTGTCTGAGACATTCGGGTCGAGGGTCGTGACGGCAACGGCGGCGTAGAGCGGCGAGGCTGCGACGAGGGCGGCAAGTGCGGCGATGACTATCACACGAATACGCATGACGAGTCCCTCCCGGATGACAGAACCGACAGCTTGCAGCGGATGGGCACCACGTTACAGGCGATATTCGACAGGGCGCTTTGCAATACCTCTCTGCGGTGCGGGCGCCAGTGTCATCCCGGCGAGCGGCAACGGGACTGCCCTGACAACTCGGTGGACTGATCGGCGCGTATTGCTCGAAGTCGCAGGGAAGCAACGCGGCGGTCTGCTGGCGAAACTCAGGGATCATCAGGGGGGCGATTCGAGCACGCGGCCCGCCGATAGCCGATCGGCGGGCCGCGTTCTTCTTGGAGCCAGGTGCCAACCTGCCGAATTGAGAGGAGCGGCATCCGGCAGCTACATCCGAATGTGTTGTCAGCTTGTCGGCATCCACATGTCCCGCGTCGTGGTGTACTTACGGTACCACTTCGCGTGTCCATCGAAGTGGGAGTAGTTGGCTCCTTCGTTGTGCCAGTGGCCGACGTAGCAGGGGTAGGGGTGGTCGCCGTCGGGATCCTCGGTCCACCACCACTCCTCACGGCCCTGGGCGCTGGTGATGTTGTTGGTCCAGATCGAGGTTGAGTTCAGCTTGTCCATGTGATAGATCTTCTCGGCGGGCCTCTCCACACGCGCCATCTTGATCCCGCTGAAGCGTCGAGGCACGGTGTACGAGACCGGATAGGGATGCTCTGTCCCCGAACTATGCGTCGCTCCGGTGCTCGGATAGCTCGGGCACTCGTATATCTCCCGGTTCATGGTATACGGCTCGATCAGTACCGGCCAGTCCCAGTACGCACCGCGAGAATCGTTGTATCTTGGAGCCAGTGGGGGGTCGGGCGCGAAGTAACCGTGCGGAGGCGTCCTCTCGTCATAGTCCTGAGTGTACATCAACGTACCGAGCATGATCTGCTTGAGATTGCTCAAGCAACTCGTCTGCCGAGCTTTCTCCCTCGCCCTTGCGAAGACCGGGAACAGGATAGCTGCCAGGATCGCAATAATCGCGATCACCACGAGCAGTTCGATCAGCGTGAATCCGTCTCGTCTCATGATGCTCCCTTCCGCGTCAGTATAGTACGACTCGGCGCAAAGGTCCCGCGGACACTTTGCGCCGATTGCAGGCCCAGGCGTCCGTCAACTCGTCGGCCGCCACATGTCTCGTGTGGTCGTCCACTTGCCGTACCACTTCGCGTGACCGTCCCAGTGAGTGTAATTGGCGCCGTTGTTATGCCAGTATCCCACATAGCAGGGGCTCACGTAGTCGGCGTTGGGATCCTCGGCCCACTCGTAGTCCGCGCGGCCTCTCCCCGGCTCGATGATGTTATTGGTCCAGATGGAGCTGCTGTTCAACTTGTCCATGTGGTAGATCTTCTCTGCGGGCCTTTCGACCGCTGCCAGTTTCACCTGACTGCAGCGCCGGGGCACCGTGTAGGAGACCGGCCACGGATCGGTGCCGGAACTGCTCATGGCGCCGGTGGACGGATAACTCGGACATTCAAAGATATCGCGGTTCATCACATACGGCTCGATCAATGTCGGCCAGTCCCAGTAACCCCCTCGGGAGTCGTTGAAGCGCGGGGCTGGCGCCTCCTGGAAGTAACCATGGGGCGGCGTCCTCTCGTCAAAGTCCTGAATGTACATGTGGGTACTGAGCATGATCTGCTTGAGATTGCTCAGACAACTCGTCTGCCGAGCCTTCTCCCTCGCCCTTGCGAAGACCGGGAACAGGATAGCTGCCAGGATCGCGATTATCGCGATCACCACGAGCAGCTCGATCAGGGTGAACCCTTCTCGCCGCATGATGCTCCCCTTTCGCGTCAGGAAGTGGTTACGTTAAGGATGTATTTCACGGCATCTGCCATGTTCCCTTCTCGCGCACAAGAAATTTCACCAAAGAGATACAGACGGCAATTGTCGGTGCAGCAGCACCCTCGGCGAACCCCGGACGCCGGGCGCCCTCTATCCCGCCCTGGCGTGGATTTAACGACGTCCAGGCGAGGGTGCCTGGACGCCAAACCCAGGGGCGAAATGGTACGGAGTGAACTTCCCTTCAGCGCTGCGTCGATGTGGGACCCCGCATCCCGCACCGACAATCTCAGGATGCACCCATCAAAGTTGTCCAGGGAGCGGATGACCACTGCTGGGAGAACAGTACCAGGGCGGGCGTCGCTCCCTCACTACACCTCATCATCCGAGCCGAGAGATTCGGAGCCCTCAGTCGCCTCCTCCACGACCCGGCGGCTCAGCGCCGTGGTCGGGCAGGCATCGACGCACTCGCCGCAGCGCAGGCAGTCGGGATGGTCGATCTCCCCCGTCTCCATGTGCTGCCTGATCGGAATGTCCATCGGGCAGGCTGTCTCACAGACCCCGCAGTCGCGACACTCATCGGGATTGGTCGCTATCCGCGCTCTGCTCGTCGCCTTCGTGGCCGCCCTGTCGATGATATTCTGCATGGTCCCCATCGGGCAGACCGCGCACCACGCCCGGTGCTGGCTGACAATCGCGAGGAAGATCGCGCCCAGCGTCGTGATCAGGCAGAGCCGCACGAACACCGCGCCGACCATCCCGTAGACGCCGCCGACGAACTCATCGGCGTTGCCGACAGGCAGGTTCGCCAGCGACCACGCGAATCCGCTCATCAGCAGCACGAGTACGCTTGCGCGCAGCCAGAGGCTCCGCGCCCACGCGGGGAACCGCCGGCCCGGCGACATGCGGCGAACGAGAATGTCGAGGAAGGCGCCGCGGGGGCACAGGTTCCCGCACCAGTAGCGACCGCGAAACAATGACAGGATCAGCAGCGTCACCATCATCGCCGCCGCAATCAAACCAAGCGGCGGGTAGAACAGTCCGCCAATCACCACCGCGACGAGCACTCCGATCGCGATCTTGCGCCACCTCTGAATTGCAGTGCTGCGAGTGCCGACTGCCTGCATCCATCCTTCACCTCGTTCACTGGTCTGCGCGCGCATCGGGGCTCAACACAATAATCTTCTTGTCCGCGCAGGGCCCGATGTCCTCCCGGGCTGCGTCTCAACGGTGAAGGACATGAAGACAGAAGTCGTTACGCGCCGGTGGGGGCAATACCAGGGCTGGGAACGACGTCCGGGCGAGGGCGCCCGGACTCCGTCTTCTTGCGATTCCGGGCTCTGAGTCTCCTGCGATCCCGGACTCCGGGTTGCTTGTGATTCCGGACTCCAGGCGCCCTCGCCTGGAGAGTCGTTATCCGCGTCACCCCAGTCCTTAACAACTAATACGTAGCCTCTTTCCGCCAACAGGGCCGAGGCACGCGCGTGGAGGAGACTCGCCGGGCACGGCGCTCGTGTCGCCGCCTCCGTTGTCTGGAGCGACGGCGATCGCCGTGCGATCTCCCCCGCCAGGGAGGGAACAACTACGGGTTCTTCGGCCGGCCTCCCCCGCGAGGGTCGGCAAGGGTCCTCCACAACAGGTGCAAGAAAAGAAATCTTCTTGCGTTTTTCTTGAGGTCAGCTTGCGGTCGCATCAACACCTCTGACATCAACGGCCCCTTGCAATGCGACGTTTCTTGAGGTCATCTTGAGTCCTACTTGAGCTGAGAATACTTCGGATTTGTGTCGTATAGAGGTTTAGCTGAGGGCTTGACAGGAAATATCTGCTGCGTATACTGAGAAGTGCATTATCGGGTCAAAGTTGGTTGAGCAGGCCTTGAGCTTGCTCAGAGGCGGTGCGAGCCATCCGGCTCGCCCGGGAGCCGCCTGCCGAACGGCACTGTGTGTCAGAGGTCCAGCCGGCCCGGACGCATCGATATGGCGCAGGGAGGCGGACAGTATGTACAGGCTCCACAGGTTATGGAGGGACGAAGAGGGGGTCACTACCGTCGAGTACGCCTTGCTTCTCGCCCTGGTCGTCGTCGCCGGCATCACTGCATGGAGCAGTCTTGGTGAAGCCGTGAGCAACACGATCAGCGAGTCCGCGAGCACCATCGCCAACGGTTCCTGACGACGGACAATCTGAGTCCGGACGGTCGGCGACATGAATGTACGCGCCGACCTCGAGCCCCGAGGGACGCTGAGGCACCGATCCGAGAGTGAAGCGCGCTCGAGACGATCAGGATCGGGGATTACGGGTCGCGGATGGCAGGAAACTTGCCTGCAGTCGCAGATTGCGGGCAGCGCCAGCAAATAAAGCACGGGCGCGAAAGCGCCCTCTTCCTGGAGGCGATCGTCCTCCAAGGCGGTAGGGACCATGGATCTGACACTGATAATTGCAAGTGTTGTCCTCGCACTGACAGCCGCCTACACCGATATTCGGTGGGGGAAGATCTTCAATGTAATAACCGTGCCTTTCGCCCTCCTGGGCCTGACCCTCAACACATTTGCGGGCGGGCTGGAGGGTTTGCTGTTAAGCCTGGGCGGTATCGGCGCAGGCTTCGCCCTGTGGTTTGTGAGCAACTTCCTGGGGAGAATCCTCGGAGGTGGCGATATCAAGCTCCTGATGGCTTTCGGCGCACTGATGGGTCCGGCGTTCATGCTCTGGACGTTCGGCATCGGAGCAGTCGTCGGCGGCGTCATGGCCGTGGCCGTCGCACTGAAGCAGGGATTGCTCGGAAAGGTCTTTCGCCAGATGGGCACGACAATCTACATGCGCGCCAAATTCTCAGAGCCCATGGAGATCACCGATGGCGCCGGCGAGATCCGGCTTCCGTATGCCATCGCGCTGGGGCTGGGAGCGCTGATTACGATCGGCGCGCGCATGTGGAGCGGCGGGGGCGTCTGACGACGCCGGGCACAGCAGATCGTCTTTTGTGCCGAGAACAGTTGCAGAGGATGAGTCGCTCGTCCCGTCGCATGGAAAGGCAACGCTTCGGCTCACGCGGGTGAGATGACGGCGAAGTGAGCTTGCGACCCCGCGGAGCGCTCGCAGCCTTTCGTTTCGGGAGGTGACACGAAATGGTCAGGACAGTTCGCAGGATGCAGCGTCGCGGAGCTACCACGGTCGAAGTTGCGATGGTGGCGCCGTTGCTGATATTTTTGCTGTTCGGGATCATCGAGTTCGGACTGATGGTCAAGAACCTGGTCGGTGTCAACCAGGCCGCTCGGGAGGGTGCGCGTTCGGCGGCGGTCGGCGCGACGCCCACCACCCTGGACGCTCGCATCGCGGGCGCTGCCCCCACGATCAACACGAGTGCGCTCAACATACAGTACGACCGGCGCACTTTCGATGAGAGTTCGGGCACCTGGGGCAGTTGGCAGACGCTTGGGGGCGATGGCATGAAGAACGACGCGGCCTCCGGCGACCAGATCCGCATCTCGGTCCAGTACCCGCATCAACTCGTGACGGGCGGGCTTTTCGCGGGCCTGGCTGATGATCCTGAAAACGGAACGGTCACGCTCAGCACCGCAATCGTCATGCAGCGCGAGTGACACCTC
>JBNJEK010000283.1:0-5546 GCA_051745855.1 Armatimonadota bacterium | reverse complement strand
CGATCATGCGCTTGAGCCGGGCCGCGTACTCGCCGAAGCGGTAGTTGTATGCCATGAAAAGCTCGGCGCCGCCGACCTGTGCCGCCTCGACCATCCGCCTGCCGACCTCAACGTCCGATGGCTGGACGTTGTACTGCCCTTCGGCGGCGAACAGCGGTTTCTCGGCGAGTGTGGTGAAGCCGCGGGAGACGGACTTGATGACGGGGGCGTCGCGGTGCATCTCTTTGGTGCAGACATCGACGATGTCGGGGGCCTCGGTCTCGAGCATGGTGACGACGTCGGTGTAGGGCCGGCCGCCGAACTGGTCAGCGCAGGTCGCGGCTTTCTCGCCATCGAGGTCGCACATCGCGACGAACTCGGCGCCCTCGACTTTCTGGTATCCGGCGATGTGCCTGCGCGCGATGTTTCCGCAGCCGATGATAGCGACGGTGAGCGGCATGGTGGAGCCTCCCCTGCGCATGAAAGTCCGCGTCGGGAAGGTGGTTCGACGGCCGGGCGCGGATGGCCTTCGACTGCGTCGGGAAAACCGTCCGCCGTTGCCGTTGTGGAGGGGCTGGAGAGGATGGGGCCCGCCGCTCCCGCCTGTGCATTTTTTGTCGTCAAACGGCGTGCGGACGAGGGCGCCCGCACCACCGGGAATCCAGTGTTGTTTCGTTGCACGCATACACTACTGCGCCTGCGCCGTTCGTCGTCAGCCGTTGTCGTCGTGGCCCCGGCGCCTCGCCGGGGGCCGTTGCCCTTTTGTAGGGCGGGGACCTGCGCCCCGCCTCGTCGCAGCCGGCAAACGGCGTCGGGCGTGGGCACGCCCGACCTCCGGACGACAAAGGCAACGACACAGGCCGGGGCGGGGCCCGGCCTCTCCAACGGCAAGACCGGGCACCGCGCTACCTCAGCCGTCGCACGCTCACGCGCCAGTCCACGATGTCCACTGAGGCCTTATCCTGCTCCGAGGCGGGCCCTTCAAGGGTCGGGTCATCCGGCCCCTCTCTGTCGATGAGGTCGCCGTTCTCGATCGTCTGTTGTTCATCGGTGACGAAGGTGATGAAGTCGTTCCCCTGCCGGCCGAGGGCGTCGTAGGTGTTCTCCTGCGGGTTCACGACCGTGGGGTCGAAGATCAACTCGGTGGTGGCGATGAAGTTGACGCTCAGATTCTCGACATTCGCGCCGAGGCGGCTGAGGTCAAGTGTCACGCGGAGCGTGGAGCCTCCCTGCGGGAGCGTCGAATCGTAGGGAAAGCCGAGCGAATCTCCGACCGTGTTCGGCACGAGGCGGATCGCGGCGCTCTCCCCCACCACGAGATCGCCGGTGACAATTGTCATCCCCGGGATCGGACCGGTGTCAAGCTCGCCATCGTTGTTGGCCGGAAGCGTGGACTGCTCGGTGGTGACAGAGCCGAGGCGCTCGGGTTCGAAGCGGCTGGTGACATCGGCGGCGGTTCGCGCGATCTCGATGGTCTGCGCGCCGGAAAGGTCGGGCCCGGCGCCGATGGCCAGTGCCAGGCCGAGTTCGTCCAGCGAGTCGGCCTCGACCGCGACGCCGCCGGCGTTGAGGGCGTCGATCTGCGCCTGCTCGGTGTCGGTGAGAGAGCGCCCGCCATCCGCGGCGGGCGTCCACGTGATCGAGTTCGGCACGACCTCCCCCGCGGCGTTCGTGGCAAGCTGAAGCGTACCCGCGGCCTGAAAGCCATCGTTCGAGACCGTGACGATGGCGCCCGTGCCTGAGAGCGTGGCGCCGCCAATGTTGAGGGCGTCGATGGTGATTGTGTATGTGCCGGCGTCGGTGGCGTCGGGTGTGCCGGAGACGCCGGTGATGCCCGCCCCCTCCCGCCGCAAGCGTGGCTCAAGCGTGGCCGCGTAGAGTTCGTAACGCCCCTGGCGGTACTCGACGTAGTGTGTCAGCGATCCGGTGCCCCAGCCGTTGCCCCAGTCGGGACCTGCGGCGACAGGGAGCGGGCCGTCGGCGCCGAAGTCGTTGTCGGCGTCGATCGCGATGTAGTAGTAAAACGAATCCTGCACCGGGCCGGAGAAGGTCACGACGAAGTCGATGACGGTGTCCGGGACGATGGACTCGCCCTCACCGCCACGCGCGCAGCCGCCAAGCACCGCCGCGGCGAGCAAGCCCACCGTCGCAAGGATCGCCGTGCCGCGCTTGAATCGCGCCATCGCCGGGTTCGTAGCCGTCACCGCTGCTGTCTGCCTCTTCACTTTTCACTTTTCCCTGTCGTCTAATCCAGCCGCGACTGTATCCTCGCGACCAACTCTTCAGCGTTATCCACCAGCGCCTGATCGACCTCGGCCGGGCTGAGGCCTGCGAGGCGCGCGACCTTCCGGGCCTTCTCGTCGGTCAGAAGCTGGCTGGGGGTGTGCGCATCGGAGTTGACGAGCAGCTTCGCGCCAACGTCGAGGGCGACCTTCGCCACCCGCCCGTTGCCGAGCGAGTGCCCGTCCTTCGCGCTCAACTCGAGGAAGACGCCGTTCTCGGCGGCAAGCCGCGCCTCCTCCTCGGTGAGGTCGCCCGGGTGTGCAAGCACGTCCACGTCCTCGCAGGAGACCGCCGCGAGGTTCGTCCCCGGCTCGACCGGCTCCACGGGTGACTGACCGTGCACGACCACGTGAGAGGCGCCCATCCGGCGGGCCTCAGCCGCCAGTTCGCCGATCGAGGCCGCGGGAACGTGTGTCAGCTCCACTCCGGGGAATGCCGAGAATCCCCAGTACTTCTGTGCGAGAGCGCAGTCACGCCGGACCTCGCGAACCACCCGGCCCATCGTGGACGCCGAACTGTGATCCGAGATCCCAAGCGCCGCGTAGCCGGCGACGATGCACCGGCGGATCAACTCCATCGGCAGGAGTACGCCGTCGCTGAGTGTCGAATGTGTATGAAAGTCGTAAACCATGATCCGCCGCCTCAGGTGCAGTGTCTCGTGAAAGCGTATGATTGAGTACTCGTGTTCCGATTGACAGTCGTCGGCGCCTCAGAGTTCGCCTTCGAGCCACTCGATCGAGTTGCGCAGCAGCGTGACCATCTCGGGATAGGGCTCATCCTCGCCGCCCTGACTGAGCAACAACTGCCCGTCGATCACGACGATGCGTCCCTCACCGCGCTGCCACGCCACCGCCGCAGGCTGGTTGCGCACGGTCACCAGCGGCTCGGTGAGCGGCGCCCAGACCCGCGCGCCTCCGCGCATCCCGAGGCCGTCCTCGGGCATGCGAATTCCCTCGGTGATCGGATGCTCGACGAACTGCGCCCGACCATTGCCGCGCTCAAGCGAGACGGCGATCCGAAGCTGCGTGAGCATCTCATTGAAGCCGACCATGCGCCCCATCGTGCCGCCTGCTGCATGGGGGATCGCGAGGATCCTCCCCCCGCGGTTGAAAAACCATCCGAGCGCCAGCGGCTCCGACCAGTCAACGTCGTCGGCCTCGCGCCAGGTGCCGATCACCGCGAGTCCTGCGCGCTCAAGAGTGTCGGAATCAAAGAGCGCTTCATCCTCGCGCGGCTTCGGCGCGTTGATCTCAAGGTCGGCGCGGTCAAGCTCCGCGAGGAGCAACGTGCGGATTGCGGCCCAGTTATTCTTGTTGTCATCGGGCAGATCAACCACTGCGTTGCGATGAGCAATCGGCGGCGCCGCCTGCTGGCCGATCAGGTCCTCGATGCTCGGGATCTCCGGCCTCTCCACCGGCGGCGGGGTGTCCGCGGTCTCCTCACCGGCACGCGCCGCCCACAGCATCGAGCGAACGAGGAAGTCGCGCACCGCGGGCCGCGGCCGGGTCTCATTAAGCTGGTCGAACAGCACTGAGTGATCGAGGATCACCGCGCGTCCCATAGGTCCCCAGTCGAAGGCTGCGGCGATTTCCCGCCCACCGCTGCGAATCAGTGGGTTGGCGCCGGTGCCGGAGATCGCGCTTCCGGCATTCACCGCGCCGAGGTCAGGGCTGCCCTCGGTGAGCGGGTGCGCGACCCACTCGGCAGCGCCGGCCCCGGCATCGAGGCCTCGGACATCGACGTCCACCGGGCCGAGGAAGTCGCGCGACGTGCGGATGTTGGGGTTACCCTCACCGACCACGTAGATGAGCCCGCCGCCATCGCGGAGGTGCTGTCGGAGACGCTTCGTCCCGGCGGGGCTGCGATCGGGGTCCGACCACGTCAACACACAGGCCGGCTCACCTTCAAACCTGCCGCCCTCCTCGAGCAGCGGCCAGCGCACGCGCACCTGCTCATCGCGCAATGCTCCCTGCACCCAGTCGCCGAGATGGGACTGTGGCCCTGTCGTCTGCAGGTCGATCACGATGAGCGGGTCCTCGCCCTGTGCCTGTGCCCCGGCGGCCACGGCCGTCACGAGTGCAGCGACGACCGCCCAGCGGGCCCTGCGTAGAAATCTGAATACCTGCGTCACAACCATCACCCCGGTCAGATAAACACACGAGTGAGACGTTCGTGCGCGGCGAGGATTCTGCCCTCGGCCTCTGCGGCGCCACGTCCTCTGACTGTCTCTGCGCGTCTCAGGTTCCGATCTCCACCGGACCGCCGCTCTCCAGCGACTCGTGGATCGCCACCGCGACCTCGACGGCGCTGCGCGCGTCCTCCGGCGAGACGGTCGGCGGGAGGTCCTCGATCACACAGGTGGCGAAGTGCTCAAGCTGCCGGCGCAGTCCGCCCTCCGCGGCCCCGTGCATCTCCGTCCAGTATACGATGTCCGGGCGCGACGCCCGCTCGGTGGACGCCTGCTCGAAGCCCTCACCGCCCACACGCGCGGCGACCCGCCCGGCGGTCCCGACGACCTCAAGCCGCGCGTCGAGCGAGTTCGGCGAGCCCTCGGGGATCACCCAGCAGGTCTCCAGCGCGCCCACGCCGCCGCCCTCGAGACGAAACACCGTCATGATCGTGTCATCTGCGGGGATATCCGCCAGCAGCTTGCTCGAACTCTCAGCGCATACGCGCGTGATACGCCTGCCGGTGACCCACTGCAGCAGGTCAATGTCATGCACGCCGAGGAAAAATGCGACCGATGTCCGCGGGCCGATCCGCTTCCCGGAGGCCGTGATGTTGTTGCGCCGCGCGAAAACCTGCACGACCTCGCCGACCTCGCCCGCCACGATCGCGTCCCGGCATTTCACGTAACGCGGATCGAAGCGGCAGATGTGTCCCGTCATCAGCTTCACGTTATTGCGCTCGCATGCCTCGATGATCGCGTCACAGTCCTCCAGCGTGGTCGCCAGCGGCTTCTCCACCAGCACATGCCTGCCGGCCTCCGCGGCGGCGACGCATCCCTCGCGATGCGCCTCGTCGTTGGTGCACACGCTGACTATCTCCACGCCCTCAGCCCCGATCGCTTCTTCAAGGCTCCCGGCCGCCTCGCATCCGAGGGCGGTGGCGACCTCCTCGGCGCGCTCACTGACGATGTCGTACACGCTCACTATCCGCGTCGCGTGCAACTCCTGCCACACCCGTGCGTGCCGTTCGCCCATCATGCCCAACCCGATGACTGCTGCTCCGATCGTCTCTGCCATGCTCCCGCTCCTCAAAACTCCGGATTTGCCGCGTACGTC